>JAZRPT010000001.1:0-11663 GCA_045649385.1 Faecalimonas sp.
GGGGACGTATCATCTGTGCCATGGGATATTCGGGTGCGCAGTTTGACCCGGAAAAGGTTGACTTGTTCTTTGAAAGCAAAGCAGGTAAGATTCAGATCACAGAGAATGGTGTTGCACTGAACTACAGTGAAGAAAAGGCAACAGAAATTTTATCTCAGGAAGTTGTTATTGCAACAGCAGATATTAAAATGGGAAATGAAAAAGCAACTGCATGGGGATGCGATTTAACACACGGATATATTAGTATCAATGCAGATTATAGGAGTTAGTCATGGATGCAAAATTAGAAAAATATTTAAGCAAGGCGGAGGTTTTGATTGAAGCCCTTCCTTATATTCAAAGATTTAATCGAAAAGTAATTGTAGTAAAATACGGTGGAAGTGCCATGGTGGATGAGGAGTTAAAGCGCAGAGTCATCCAGGATGTGACACTTTTGAAGTTAGTCGGCTTTAAGCCAATCATTGTACACGGCGGTGGCAAGGAAATCAGCAGCATGGTTTCCCGTTTGGGAATGGAACCGAAATTTATCAATGGTCTTCGTGTGACAGACGAGCCTACCATGGAGATTGCGGAAATGGTACTTGGAAAGGTAAATAAAAGTCTGGTACAATTGGTTGAATCCCTGGGTGTTCGTGCTATTGGTATTAGTGGCAAGGATGGCGCGCTCCTCAAGGTGAATAAGAAGTATTCTAATGGGGAAGATATTGGATTTGTTGGAGATGTAAAAGAAGTAAACGCTCAGATTTTGTGGGACTTACTAGAGAAAGATTTTCTCCCAATTGTATGTCCAATTGGAATGGATGACGATTACAATACATATAACATTAATGCGGATGACGCAGCATGTGCCATTGCCCAGGCAATGCAGGCAGAGAAGTTGGCCTTCCTTACGGATATCGAAGGTGTTTATAAAGACCCGAAAGATCCAGAGACGTTGATACCGGTTTTGCCTATTTCAGAAGCGGAAAAACTGATGTCAGAAGGTTATATTGGTGGCGGTATGCTTCCAAAGATTCAAAATTGTATTGATGCAGTAAACAGCGGTGTTTCCAAAGTGCATATTTTAGATGGTCGAATTCCGCACTGTTTGCTATTGGAAATCTTTACAAACAAGGGTATTGGTACAGCAATTTTAAAGGATGATGGAAAGTAGGTTTTCGTATGAATCATTATATTAATCAGGCAGAAGAAGCATTGCTACACACCTACAATCGTTATCAGATTGTGTTAGAAAAGGGCGAAGGCGTTTATCTGTATGATACAGAGGGGAAACAGTATTTGGACTTTGCAGCAGGAATTGCAGTGTGCTCTTTAGGCTATGGACATCCAAAATATACAGAATGTCTCAAAAATCAGATAGATATGCTGACACACACTTCAAACTTATTTTACAGCAAAGCAGTGGCAAAGGCAGCGCAGAGCCTGAAAAAAGCAACCCAGATGGACCGTGTGTTTTTTACAAACAGCGGTACGGAGGCAATTGAAGGAGTGTTAAAGGCTGCTAGAAAATATGCGTACACAAAAGGCAGTGGCAAATATGAGTTTATTGCCATGAACCATTCTTTTCACGGAAGAAGCATGGGTGCTGTTTCCGTAACAGGAAACGAGCATTATCGTACACCGTTTGAGCCATTGATTAGCGGTGTGAAGTTTGCTGACTTTAATGATATAGAAAGTGTAAAAGCACAAATTTCAGAAAAGACATGTGCAATTCTCATGGAGCCTGTACAAGGGGAAGGTGGTATCTACCCGGCAGATGCAGACTTTATAAAACAAGTGCGCGCACTTTGTGATGAAAACGATATCTTACTTATTTTTGATGAGATTCAGTGCGGGATGGGACGTACCGGAAGTATGTTTGCATGGCAAGGATACGGTGTAAAACCAGACATTATGGCGATGGCAAAGGCAATTGGAAATGGTGTGCCGGTGGGAGCATTTGCAATGACAGAACAAGTTGCAGAGAATTCACTTGCTCCGGGTGACCATGGAACCACCTATGGCGGAAATCCATTGGTTTGTGCTGCAGTTGATACAGTTCTTCAAATCTTCGAAGCGGAGCATATTTTAGAGCATGTGCAAGCAGTGAGTGCATATTTGGAAGAGAAATTAGACTACCTTGTGAAGACCAACGAATCTGTGAAGGAGCGTCGTGGCATGGGCTTGATGCAAGGACTCGTTTTAAATAAACCGGTTGGCGATGTGATTAAAAAAGCAATGGAGCAAGGTTTAATTGCAATTTCGGCCAGTGGAAATGTACTTCGATTAGTGCCACCACTTGTAATTGAAAAGAAACATATAGACGAAATGTGCGAGATATTAAATAAGAGTCTGTCTTGAATACGAACCCAATTTATTGGAAATACTTCCCATATTAAGAAAAAGGAGGAATTACAATGATTGGGTTTATTATTGCATTATTATCTGGCGCATTAATGAGTGTGCAGGGAGTATTTAACACACAAGTAACAAAGACGACTGGAATGTGGGTATCGAATGGATGGGTACAACTGACGGCATTTTTAGTTTGCGTGGGGGCGTGGCTTATCACAGGAAGAGACTCCATTGCAACTTTAGCAAAAGTGGAACCCAAATATGTGCTTTTGGGTGGCGTGATAGGAGCCGGAATTACCTGGACGGTTATAAAAAGTGTGGAAATGCTCGGTCCTGCAAAATCAGCGCTTCTCATTGTAACCGCACAGCTTTTAGTTTCCTACCTCATAGAATTATTTGGGCTATTTGGAATGGATAAAGAGCCTTTTGAGTGGCGGAAACTGCTTGGACTTGGAGTTGCAGTTATTGGTATTACAATCTTTCAGTGGAAATAAAATGTGGGTTGTAATTTTAAAGGAAATTCGCTAAAATGATAATATCTAAGCGTAGAGGGGTATCTGTAGTGAAACTACGGAGGAAAATATGCGAAGGTATTATATTGTATTATTGATTTTAGCAATGTTCATTAGTGTCAGCGGATGTAATAAAAAAGAGCATGATACATTGGTATTAGATGCACTGGAAGCACAGGAAGATGGTGAACAATTGCAGGAGACCGGCAAGGACATATATGTGTATGTCTGTGGGGCTGTGGAGCGTGAAGGCGTATATAGGTTGCCGGCGGGAAGTAGGATTTACGAGGCCATTGAGATGGCAGGTGGATTTCGTGAGGATGCGGCTACTTCAGGGGTAAATCAGGCAGAGGTTTTACAAGACGAAGCAAGAGTCTATGTTCCTACCTATGCTGAGGTTCTTTCAGAAGATGCCCAGTCGGATGGAAAGTTGAATCTGAACAAGGCTACAAAAGAAGAACTCATGACACTTCCGGGTGTTGGTGCTTCAAGGGCAGAGAGCATTATTCAGTATCGCAATGAGAATGGCGGTTTTAAAAGTATTGAAGAAATTATGCTGATTTCAGGAATTAAAGAAGGCTTGTTTGAAAAAATCAAGGATTTAATTAAAGTATAAAGAGGGAGATTATTCATGGGAAAACGAGTATTGGTTGTGGATGACGAAAAATTAATTGTAAAGGGGATTCGATTCAGCCTGTTGCAAGACGGATTGGAGGTTGACTGCGCATACGATGGTGAGGAAGCACTTGAGATGGCTAAGGCAACCGAATATGATTTGATTTTGCTTGACGTCATGTTGCCGAAGATGGACGGATTTGAGGTTTGTCAGCAGGTTCGAGAGTTTTCTGATGTACCGATTATAATGTTGACAGCCAAAGGCGACGACATGGATAAAATTTTAGGCTTAGATTATGGTGCTGATGATTATATTACAAAACCATTTAATATTTTGGAAGTGAAAGCCAGAATCAAAGCAATTATGCGACGTGGGCGCAGAAAAGAAGAAAAAGAAAAAGAGGGAAATGTTTTAGAAAAACATGACATGAAGATAGACCGTGAAAACAGACGTGTTTTTATTGAAGGAGCGGAAGTGAACTTAACAGCAAAAGAGTTTGATGTTCTGGAGTTGCTTGCTACCAATCCGGATAAGGTTTACAGTAGAGAACAATTGTTGGAACTTGTATGGGGTAGCGATTACCCAGGTGATGCAAGAACAGTAGATGTACATATCAGAAGATTAAGAGAAAAGATTGAAAAACTTCCTAGTAATCCAAAATATGTATATACGAAGTGGGGAGTGGGTTATTATTTTAAAGGCTAGACTACAGATTATTAATAAAATATGGAAAAGTCTACGATTTCGAATTGTTATGCTGCTTATTTTTATAAGCAGCATCGCTTGTTTTCTAGTAAAAGAAGTGATTGTTGGTGCATACGAAGACCGTGCTGTTGCATGGAGAACTGCAGAGATACAAGAGCAGTGTACCATTTTGTCCAACCAACTTGCTAAAAGTACATATTTGAGAACCCCACAGTCTGATGTTGTGGATGCGGAGTTATCGCAGTTTTCCAATATATATAATGGGCGAGTAATTATTGTAGATGATGATTTTTGCATTGTGAAGGATACCTTTGGAACAGACGAAGGAAAGACTATGATTTCTCCGGATGTTATTACCTGCTTCTCCGGTCGTGGAACCAGTTATTACGATTCGGAAGCGCAGTACTTGGATATCACAACACCAATTACGGTTACATTGGATGACGAAGTGAAGGTTGAGGGAGTTATCTTAGTAAGTGTATCTACGGATATCATTTATGAGACCATGGAGGAACTCAAAGGAAAAGCAGATATTTTCATATGGATTGTCATCATGATTGTTTTGTTCTTTGGTGTATTTTTGCTCAATTATATGATGCATCCATTTCAAAAAATCGTAAAGGGTATTGAGGATGTTACCGAAGGATATGATAGTGAATTTCTACATGTAAGTACGTATCAGGAGACGGCAGACATCTCGGAGGCTTTCAATAAGATGCTCGGACGAATGAAGATTTTGGATGATTCAAGACAAGAGTTTGTATCAAATGTCTCTCATGAGTTAAAGACACCTCTTACTTCTATGAAGGTGCTTGCAGATTCATTGCTGGCACAAGAGGATGTGCCTGTAGAACTATACAAAGAGTTTATGGGTGACATTACAGAAGAAATTGAGCGCGAAAATAAGATTATTAACGACTTGCTTTCCTTGGTAAAGATGGATAAAACTTCTACCGATTTGAATGTAAAACCGGAAAACATCAATGATTTGGTGGAACGAATTCTAAAAAGACTGCGCCCGATTGCTGCGAAACAGAATGTGGAACTGGTGTTTGAAAGTTTCCGGCCTGTTACTGCAGAAGTAGACGAGGTGAAATTCACGCTGGCAATATCCAATTTGGTTGAAAATGCTATCAAGTATAATAAAGAAGAAGGGTGGGTTCAGGTTTCTCTGAATGCAGACCATAAATATTTTTATGTGAAGGTTGCAGATTCGGGCATGGGTATCCCACAGGACTCATTAGACCATATATTTGAACGTTTTTATCGAGTGGACAAATCCCATTCAAGGGAGATTGGCGGAACCGGTCTTGGACTTGCAATTGCGCGTAATGCAGTGATTATGCATCGTGGTGCAGTGAAGGTCCATAGCGAAGAAGGCGTAGGAACTACTTTTACAGTTCGAATTCCGCTTACTTATATTGCGTAAAGAAATGAGGATAAATATGAAGAAGAAAATAGCAATGCTTCTTTCTATTTTGTTGTGCGTTCTGATTACTGCATGTGCAGAACAGGACATTGCAGATGGAATGTATGTTTATTATCTCAACGCAGATGGTAATGCTTTGATTCAGGAAACATATCCAATGACAACAATAGAAGGGGCGTTAGAGAAATTAAAGTATCACTCCGTTTTACCGAAAGGTGTGGAAGTGGAAAAATATAACGTGAATAAGGGATATTTGGACCTGTACTTTAATTCGGTATATGCCAAACTCAGCAAAACCACAGAGGTGTTGGTGCGAGCGGCATTTGTGCAGACTCTGGTTCAGGTAGATGACGTAAATTTTGTCAGCTTCTATGTGGATGGCAAGGCCCTGACGGACAGTGACGGCAATGCCATTGGCATGATGCGGGCGGAGGATTTCGTGCAAAGTACCGGTTCATCTATTGATTCTTATCAAACCACAGATTTGACATTATATTTTGCCGGAAAAGACGGAAAAACATTAAAAGTCAGCAAGAAAACGAATGTGCGATATAACGTGAACACTACAATAGAGCGATTGGTAGTAGAGCAGTTGCTTAAGGGAACAAATGCATCTGAGTTACAGGGTACAGTTCCAAAAAGTACTACCATTCTGGGTGTGTCAGTACGAGAAGGCATCTGTTATGTGAATTTGGATTCCAAGTTTGTAGCAGATAGTTATGATTTAAGTCCGGAAGTTGCCATATATTCCATTGTGAATTCTGTGATTGCAAACGGAAGTGTGACAAAGGTGCAGATTCTGATTGACGGTGCAAGCGATGTGGTTTATAAAAAAACAATTGATTTGAGCAGACCACTGGAGTGGAATGAGAACATACTCGGGGAGAAGCAACATGATAAAAACTAGGCCATTGAGTTTTGTGTGCCTGTGCTTTTTATTGATTCAAATTATAATTATGATGGTGTCAGGTGGGGATTCGATTGCGGACATCCCCACCGGATCTGTCTTCTATGACGAAAAAGAACGAACCGTGATAATACACGGACAGGTATACAAAAAAACCAACACATCAAATATTCAAATATTATATCTTAAAAACAATTCCACAGATGATTCCAAGATTATGGTTTATGATGAAAATTTTACAGAGGTTGCAATCGGACAAACCTTATTATTGCAAGGAAGGACGAAGCATTTTGACGGTTCAAGAAATCCCGGAAATTTTGACCAGCGGGCATATTATGCGAAACAGAATATTCATGGGATAATATGGTGCGACAAGGTGGTCTCAGTTACCGGAAATTCTCATTGGGTGCTGGAGCGTTTGCATCAGGTGAAAAAACACTGGAAGAATATGATTCTAGAAGCAATAGGCGAGAAAGACGGTAACATTTTGACAGCCATGTTATTAGGAGAGCGGAGTGATATGGAGTCCGATATAAAGGAACTGTATCAGAGAAATGGAATCGGTCATATTTTGGCTATATCAGGGCTGCACATTTCTTTTATAGGACTGGGCATTTATAAGTTTATTCGAAAAATAGGAGTGGGTTACATTCCGTCCGGTGTACTTTCTATTTTTATTTTAACTTTGTATGGTCTGATGATTGGTTTCTCCGTATCTGTAATACGTGCCTATGTCATGTTATTATTTCGTATCGGCGCAGATATGACAGGTCGGGTTTATGATATATTAACGGCACTTCTCGTGGCGGCAGCTATTACGGTGGGGATTCAGCCACTTTATTTAACAGATGCTGCTTTTTTGTTATCTTATGGTGCAATTCTTGGAATTATAGTTATCTTACCTTCTATGGAAACCTTGTTTCCTAGTCGAATAAATTTATTTTCCGTGTTTCAAGCCAGTCTGGCTATTAATGTGATGTTATACCCCATTATTCTGTGGTTTTATTTTGAAGTTCCGATCTATTCTATTGTATTAAATTGCATGATTATTCCCATGACGAGTGTCCTTCTAGGTTTTGGCATGATAGGAAGTCTGTTATGCCTTGTTTTATGGCCCTTAGGGAACTTGTGCTTGCAGGTATGCAAGTTGATTTTGTGGACTTTTGAGATGGTGAGTTCGCTGGGGACTAAGTTGCCTTTTTGGAGACTTGTAATCGGACAGCCAAAACTTTGGCAGGTAGTGGTTTATTATTTCATGCTTGCAATTTGCATCATTGTGATTCGACAATTTGGGCAACGCAAAAAAATGCGAGTGGCTCGCCTTTTGCTGTGTACATGTATGGGTTTGAGCACACTATTGTTAGTATATCGTCCACGGGGAAATTTAACAGTCACCATGTTAGATGTGGGACAGGGAGATGGAATTTTTATCAGAGGACCAGAAGGGAATACCTATTTAATTGATGGCGGCAGCAGTGATATAGAACAGTTGGGGAAATATCGCATAGAGCCATTTTTAAAATCACAAGGAGTAGGGGAGCTGGATTATGTATTTTTGACTCACGGTGATACAGACCATTGCAATGGGATAAAAGAAATGCTAGGACGGCAAGACTTGGGTATCAGAATCAAACAATTGGTTTTCCCATCCAATTGGAAACAGGACGATACCTTGGTGGCACTTGTACAAATTGCTCAGAGAAAAGAAGTACCTGTCAGTGTTATGGAAGCTGGCAAGTGTATCGTGGAAGGAGATTTACAATTGAAATGCATACAGCTGGCTTCGGGAGACTCTAATCTGAACGGGAATGAAGGTTCTATGGTATTATCTATATGCTTTCAGGAGTTTTCTATGCTTTGTACAGGAGATGTGGAGGCGCAAGGGGAAGATGTACTTACTACCAGACTGTCAGGGCAAGAATTCACGGTTCTAAAGGCTGCTCATCATGGTTCAAAGAATTCCAGTTCGGAGCGTTTCTTAAGAACGATACGACCTGGGGTTGCCCTCATTTCAGCAGGGGCGAATAATTCCTATGGGCATCCCCATGATGAAACATTAGAAAGATTAAAAGCCATAGGTTGCAACGTTTTTTTAACTAAAAAAAATGGGGCAATCACACTGCAAACCGATGGGAATACATTGACAATAGACCGCTTTTTGTATTAGACTATAATGGAATATGCATAGAAAGGCGAAACTTTATGAAAAGTCTGAATGAAGATTTAAAAACCGGACAATTGAATACTGTTTATCTTTTGTATGGTGAAGAAGCTTATTTAAAAAAACAGTACAAGGATAAGCTTCGCAATGCTATGGTTTCGACCGATGATAACATGAACTATGCGTATTATGAAGGGAAAGGAATTAATGTGAATGAAGTCATTGACTTGGCGGAGACATTACCTTTTTTTGCAGAGCGACGATTGATTGTATTAGAAGACACAGGGTTTTTTAAGAGTGCCTCTGTAGAGCTTGCGGATTATATCAAAGAGATGCCGGAAACTACATCTATGATTTTTGTGGAAACAGAGATTGATAAGAGAGGAAAGTTGTATAAGGCAGTGCAGGCAAAAGGGCGTGCCGTAGAGTTGGGACGTCAGGATGAAAATACGTTGCTTCGCTGGGTGGCAAGCAATGTCAAGCAAGAGCAGAAGCAAATCAGTGAGAACACGGTGCGATTCTTTCTTGCAAAGGTTGGCACAGATATGGAGAATATCCAGAAGGAATTGGAAAAATTATTCTGTTATACCTTGGATAAGGACAGTATTACAACTGAAGATGTGGAGGAGATATGCACCACTCAGATTACCAATCAGATTTTTGATATGGTAAATGCGGTTGCGGACAAGAAACAGCGAAAAGCTTTGGAATTTTATAACGATTTGTTGGCGCTGAAGGAACCTCCAATGAAAATCTTGGCTTTGTTAACCAGACAGTTTAAATTGTTGTTAGAAGTCAAGACCATGGACAAGCAGGGCTATGGACGAAAAGAAATTGCAGAAAAAGCAGGAATCAATCCATTTGTTGTGGGTAAATATCAAGTGCAGGCAAAAGCATTTTCGGAAAAAGAATTGCGACAGATTATGGAAGACAGTGTGGAGACGGATGAGGCGATTAAAACGGGACGTTTGACGGATACACTGGGAGTAGAACTTTTTATTATGAAGCATTCTACGTGACATGCTGTCACGTGTGATATAGACAAGGAGAAATTGTATGGCGAGAATTGATCAGAAAAAAATAAGAAATTTTTGTATTATTGCTCACATTGACCACGGGAAGTCCACATTGGCAGACCGTATCATCGAAAAGACCGGGCTTTTAACAAGCCGTGAGATGCAGGCACAAGTGCTCGATAATATGGAACTAGAGCGTGAGCGTGGAATTACAATCAAAGCACAGGCAGTGCGTATTGTGTACAAAGCAAACGACGGGGAGGAGTATATTTTTAATTTAATAGATACTCCGGGACATGTGGACTTTAACTATGAGGTATCAAGGAGCCTTGCGGCATGTGACGGTGCGATTCTTGTTGTTGATGCAGCTCAAGGTGTGGAGGCGCAGACTCTTGCAAATGTGTATCTCGCATTGGACCATGTTTTGGATGTTATGCCGGTTATCAATAAAATTGATTTGCCAAGTGCAGAGCCGGAACGTGTGATAGAAGAAATCGAAGATGTAATTGGTATTGAAGCACAAGATGCACCCCTCATTTCCGCAAAAGTAGGGCTGAATATCGAAGATGTATTGGAACAGATTGTAGAGAAAATCCCAGCCCCGACGGGAGACCCGGAAGCACCGCTTCAGGCACTTATTTTTGACTCTGTGTATGATTCCTATAAGGGAGTTATTGTATTTTGTCGTATTAAGGAAGGTTCCGTGAGAAAAGGCACCAACATGAAGATGATGGCTACGGGTGCAACTGCAGAAGTAGTAGAAGTTGGATACTTTGGTGCAGGACAATTTATTCCTTGTGACGAACTGAGTGCAGGTATGGTAGGTTATATTACAGCCAGCCTTAAAAATGTAAAAGATACTCGTGTTGGTGATACGATTACAGATGCAGACAGACCATGCGAGAAGCCACTTCCAGGTTACAAGAAGGTTCTTCCTATGGTTTACTGTGGTATGTATCCCGCGGACGGTGCAAAATATCAGGACCTGCGTGATGCGCTGGAAAAATTACAGCTGAATGATGCATCTCTTCACTTTGAACCGGAGACATCTATTGCCCTTGGTTTTGGGTTCCGTTGTGGATTTTTAGGACTCTTACATTTGGAAATCATTCAAGAACGTCTGGAAAGAGAATACAATTTGGATTTGGTAACTACCGCACCGGGCGTAGTATATAAAGTTCATAAGACAAATGGTGAGGTGATTGAGCTTACCAACCCATCCAACCTTCCTGAACCGACAGAGATTGATTATATGGAAGAACCGATGGTAAAAGCAGAGATTATGGTTACTTCCGAGTTTATCGGTGCAATTATGGATTTATGTCAGGAACGACGCGGCATTTATCAGGGTATGGAGTACATTGAGGAGACAAGAGCAGTGCTTCGCTATCATTCGCCATTGAATGAAATTATCTACGATTTCTTTGATGCACTGAAGTCGCGTTCTCGTGGTTATGCTTCGTTTGATTATGAAATGTTAGGATACGAGAAGTCTGAGCTTGTGAAGTTAGATATTCTCATTAACAAAGAAGAAGTGGATGCTTTGTCATTTATCGTATTCTCAGGAAGCGCATACGAGCGTGGACGTAAGATGTGCGAAAAACTCAAAGACGAGATTCCAAGACATTTATTTGAAATTCCGATTCAAGCAGCTGTGGGAAGTAAGATTATCGCCAGAGAGACAGTTAAGGCGGTTCGTAAGGACGTGCTTGCTAAATGTTATGGTGGTGATATTTCCCGTAAACGTAAGCTTCTTGAAAAACAAAAAGAAGGAAAGAAAAGAATGCGTCAGATTGGAAATGTAGAGATTCCACAGAAGGCATTTATGAGTGTGTTGAAGTTAGATGAGAAGAAATAAAGAACTTGAAATATATATTCACATTCCGTTTTGTGTAAAAAAATGTGCGTATTGCGATTTTTTGTCTGGGCCACAGAGTGAAGAAACAAGAGAAAAATATGTTGATGCATTAATAAAAGAAATAT
>JAZRPT010000002.1:0-7431 GCA_045649385.1 Faecalimonas sp.
AAGGGAAAACCAACAAATTCAGAATTTATTGCGCTAATAGCAGATACAATCAGATTGGAACGCAAACCACGATAAAACTTGACCATTAGTTTGGCAATGAGTATAATAGGATAGGAATGATTTATATCATTAATATGGAGGATTAAATATGAAAAAAATATTGTTTGCTGCGTCAGAATGTGTACCTTTTATTAAAACAGGTGGGTTGGCTGATGTAGTAGGTTCATTGCCGAAGAACTTTAACAAAGAGGAGTTTGATGTACGCGTTGTTTTGCCGAAATACGCATGCATGAAACAACAATGGAAAGAGAAATTAGAGTACGTAACAAATTTCTATATGGGTTACAATTGGAAAGAACGTTATGTGGGAATTTTTAAATTAGAATTAGACGGAATTACATTTTATTTTATTGACAATGAGGAATATTTTAATGGGGACAAGCCATACACAAGCGATGGGCTTTGGGACATTGAAAGATTCGGTTATTTTTCAAAAGCTGTGTTAAGCATTTTACCTGTCATTGATTTCAGACCGGATGTGATTCATTGTCATGATTGGCAGACAGGTTTAGTGCCTGTTTATTTAGACCATTTCCGCTTTGCCGGTGAATACTATCAAGGAATTAAGACAGTGATGACAATTCACAACTTGAAATTCCAAGGTGTTTGGGGAACAAAGGATGTTCGTAATATCGTAGGACTTCCAGAATATTATTTTGCACCGGACAAATTGGAAGCATATCATGATGCGAACCTTTTAAAAGGTGGTATTGTTTATGCGGACAAGGTTACAACAGTAAGCAATACATATGCTGAGGAAATTAAGATGCCGTTTTACGGTGAAAAATTAGACGGACTTATGAATGCAAGAAGTAATTGTCTTTCAGGTATTGTAAATGGTATTGACTATGAGGAATACAATCCGGAGACAGACCCATTCTTGCCATACAATTATTCCGTTGAAACGTTTAGAAAAATTAAATCAAAAAATAAAGCTGCACTTCAGGAAGAGTTAGGTCTGGAAAAAGATCCTAAGAAGATGATGATAGGAATTGTATCCAGATTGACAGACCAGAAAGGCTTTGATTTGGTTGAGTATGTAATGGATGAAATGTGCCAGGATGAAGTACAATTTGTTATTCTCGGAACAGGTGATGAACGCTATGAGAATGCTTTCCGTCATTTTGCATGGAAGTATCCAAATAAGGTTTCAGCAAATATTTATTATTCAGAGGCTATGTCTCATAAAATCTATGGTTCCTGTGATGCATTCTTAATGCCGTCCTTGTTTGAACCATGTGGACTTAGCCAATTGATGAGTTTACGTTTTGGAACATTACCAATTGTTCGTGAAACAGGCGGACTTAAGGATACGGTAGAGCCATACAATGAGTATGAAAAAACTGGTACCGGTTTTAGCTTTACGAACTATAATGCACATGAGATGATGAATACAGTTCGTTACGCTGAAAAGATATATTATGATAAAAAACGTGATTGGAACAAACTTGTAGAACGCGCCATGACGAAAGATTTCTCATGGAAAACATCTGCAAAACAATACGAAGAACTGTACAAATATATTTAAGAAGGCAGACCTCCTGCAAGGCGGGAGGTTTTCTCTTGTTTCACAAGAAATAAACAAGAAGGTGAAGTGACATGAAGATAAAAGAAAAATTATTAGACAATAAAGTACATATTTCATTTGAAGTATTTCCACCGAAAACAGATGCCAAGTTTGATAGTGTACGTGCGGCAGTTGATGAAATTTCAACTCTAGCACCTTCATTTATCAGTGTGACATATGGCGCAGGGGGTGGCACCAGTAAAAATACGGTAAAAATTGCCTCTCATATCCAAAATGATTTAGGGGTAGACAGTATTGCGCATTTGACATGTGTATCGTCTACAAAGGAGGAAGTACGTCAAAGAATTAAGGAAATGCAGGATGCAGGGATTCAAAATATCTTAGCTCTTCGAGGGGATATTCCGCAGGATAGTGTATTTCCGATTCCGAACCAGTACAAATACGCATATGAGTTGATTGAAGATATCAAAGCACAAGGTGATTTCTGCATTGGTGCAGCATGCTATCCGGAAGGCCATGTAGAAAGTGAACACAAAGAAGACGATATTATGCATCTAAAGCAAAAGGTGGATTGCGGAGTTGACTTCTTGACAACACAAATGTTCTTTGACAATTCGGTGTTTTATAACTTTTTATACCGCATTCGTGAAAAAGGTATAAGAGTGCCGGTGCTTCCGGGTATTATGCCGGTTACCAATGGAAAACAGATTGCACGAAGTTGTCAACTTTCCGGAGCCATACTTCCAGCAAGATTCCGTGCAATAGTAGATAAATTTGGTGACAATCCAAAAGCAATGCAACAGGCAGGGATTGCATATGCTACGGATCAGATTATTGATTTGATTGCTAACGGCATTCGTAATATACATGTGTATTCCATGAATAAGCCTGAGGTTGCAGCTGCGATCATGTCGAATTTATCGGAAATTGTTAAATAAGAGGACTTAATATGGACATACGGACAAAAGAGGCAATTCGTTATTTGGGGTATGGGAAACATACGGTAGATGAAAAAACGCTGCAAAGTATTAAAGAGTCATTTGATGAACTGACTCAGATTGCAGAGAAAAAATCCATTTCTCAAATTTATGATTTATGTGTAAAAGATGAAAATCTGTTTGTTATTGAAAATATTGAGATTACCAGTAGAAATTTGCAAACAAACTTAAAAGATTGTAAGCAAGTTGTTTTGTTTGCAGCGACCTTGGGGACAGAAGTCGACCGTCTGATTAGAAAGACACAAATTGTAGACATGGCAAAAGCGGTTGTTATGCAGGCGTGTGCTGCCACACTTTTGGAAGAATTTTGTGATGAATTGCAGAAAGAAGTTACTGAACAGTTACAACAACAGGGGAAATATATAAGACCGAGATTCAGTCCGGGATATGGTGATTTTTCAATCTCACACCAGAGGGACTTTATTTCTCTGTTAGACACCCCAAAGACGATAGGGCTTTCTATGACAGACAGCTACATGCTTACGCCGACAAAATCAGTGACAGCTGTCATAGGAATCAGCGATATCGCTACAAACTGTATAGCAAATACATGTGAGAATTGTAAAAAAACAGATTGTAAATACAAGAGAGGCTAAAAAATGCTTAATAAATTAGGAAAAGAACTTTTGTTTTTCGACG
The DNA here is from genome assembly GCA_045649385.1 of Faecalimonas sp. Taxonomy (GTDB): domain Bacteria; phylum Bacillota; class Clostridia; order Lachnospirales; family Lachnospiraceae; genus Faecalimonas. The sequence goes on from JAZRPT010000002.1 coordinate 3,226, forward strand.
GTGGAATGGGAACATTGCTTCAAAAAGAAGGATTGCTTCCGGGGGAACTGCCGGAAAACTGGAACATAGAAAAGAAAGATATCATACAAAATATTCATCGAGCTTACTACGAGGCGGGAAGCAATATTCTTCTTACCAATACATTTGGTGCGAATCGTGTGAAGTACCATGATGCACCATATACATTAAAGCAAGTGATAGAAGCTGCAGTGGACAATGTAAAAAGCGTATCGGAAGAGATTGTTGTAGCATTGGATATGGGACCAACCGGCAAGTTGTTAAAACCAATAGGAGATTTGTCTTTTGAAGAAGCTTATGAGGCTTTTAAAGAGGTTGCTATATATGGTGAAGCGGCGGGCGCGCAGATGATTCACATTGAAACTATGAGTGATACCTATGAACTGAAGGCGGCGGTGTTAGCAGCGAAAGAGAATACGAATTTACCGGTAACTGCAACCGTTATCTTCGATGAAAGAGGAAAACTCCTAACGGGGGGAGATGTGCCTTCTGTGGTTGCATTACTGGAAGGATTGCGTGTAGATGCACTTGGAATCAACTGCGGAATGGGACCGGAGCAAATGTTGCCGATTCTAAAAGAGATTAAAAGCTATACATCGCTACCGATTATCGTCAAACCTAATGCCGGTTTGCCAAAACAAAAAGACGGAAATACTTATTATGATGTGGTTCCGGAGCAATTTGCACAAGCGCTATGTGAAATCGTAAAAAATGGAGCCTGTGTAGTTGGTGGTTGTTGTGGAACTACACCGGATCATATACGTGCAATGGTAGATGCTTGTAAAGGCATGGAAATCGACAAACCAAGTTATAAAGGAAGAACGCTTGTTTCTTCCTATGGAAAATCAGTTGAGATAGGGCAGACACCGATTATTATTGGTGAGAGAATTAATCCGACGGGAAAGAGTAAATTTAAACAAGCATTAAAAGAGCATGATTTGGATTATGTTTTAAGAGAAGCTATACAGCAGCAGGATAAAGGCGCACATATTTTGGATGTGAATGTTGGACTTCCGGATATTGATGAAATATCTATGATGAAAGAAGTTGTGACAGAGATTCAGAGTATTGTAAATTTACCGCTTCAGATAGACACTGTGAATGTAGAGGCATTAGAAGCGGCAATGCGAATTTATAATGGAAAACCAATGGTCAATTCCGTGAGTGGAAAACAAGAATCTATGGATGCTGTTTTCCCGTTGATTCAGAAATACGGAGGAGTTGTAGTAGGTTTAACTTTAGATGAAAATGGAATACCAAATACTGCAGATGGCCGTGTTGCAATAGCCGGAAGAATCATAGAGGAAGCAAAAAAGTATGGTATTGATAAAAAAGATATCGTAATTGATGTGCTTACAATGACCATTAGTTCAGAGCCTGATGGCGCAAAAGTGACATTGGAAGCGCTAAGAAAAGTACGCGAAAAGTACGGGGTGCAGACGGTACTTGGTGTATCAAATATTTCTTTTGGGTTGCCGAATCGTCCGACCATTAATGCCAACTTCTACACAATGGCAATGCAAAGCGGACTGACATCAGCAATTATCAATCCATCATCTGAAGCAATGATGAATGCGTATTATTCTTATTGCGCGTTGATGGGATATGATGAAAATTGTGGGCAATATATTGAAAATTGTGGTCGTATTCAGGAGACGAGTAAGCCAGCAACAAGCAAGACGGAATTAAGTTTAAATTTAGCCATTGAAAAAGGACTGAAAGAAGAAGCGTATATTCTTGCAAAAGAGCTGGTGGAAGTACAGAAACCTCTGGATATCATTCAAGAATATTTGATACCTGCACTTGATAAAGTGGGTAAGGGATTTGAAAATGGAACTGTTTTTTTGCCACAACTTCTCATGAGTGCTGAGGCGGCAAAACAAGCATTTGAAGTACTGAAACAACAGATGTCTATGGAAGGCGAAACTGAAGTGAAGAAGGAAAAAATTATCCTTGCTACCGTAAAAGGCGACATTCATGATATTGGAAAAAATATTGTCAAAGTACTATTAGAAAATTATAGTTTTCAAGTCATCGATTTGGGCAAGGATGTAGAGCCGGAAATTATCGTTGAAAATGCAATTAAACATGATGTGAAACTGGTTGGGCTTAGTGCTTTGATGACAACAACAGTTATTAGTATGGAAAAAACAATAAAACTATTGCGAAAACGTCTCCCAGCGTGTAAAGTAATGGTTGGCGGCGCAGTCTTAAATCAGGAATATGCAGATATGATCGATGCAGATTTCTATGGAAAGGATGCAATGCAGAGCGTATACTATGCGCAAAGCTTATTTAAGACGAACTAAGGAGAAGGCGAATGAGAGGAATAGAGACACCAATTTCGAAGGTACGTAGACAAGTTTTTGAAGAAATTGCTAGAATTGCATTCAATTCTACTTCACAAAGTATGAATGATGATATTGAAGCAGTACCGTATAAAATTGTGAATGAAGATACAGAATTATATCGTGAAAGTATATACCAGTCCCGTGAAATTGTAAGGGAACGTGTCCGTTTGGCGATGGGAATGTCACTTCGACCGGAAGACAGAATGGTACATTTGACAGCTGGTATTGAAGAAAGTAATATTTCGGAAAAATATTATGAACCGCCGCTGATGCAGGTTATTCCATCTGCATGTAATGCATGCGAGGAAAAAGGGTACGAAGTGAGTGATATGTGCAAAGGATGTGTTGCGCATCCTTGTAGACAGGTTTGTCCGGTTGGGGCAATCTCAATTGTAAAGAACAAGTCCTATATCGACCAGAGTAAATGTATTAAATGTGGAAAATGTAAAGCAATTTGTCCATATGATGCGATTTCCAAGAAAGAAAGACCTTGTCAGAAGGCCTGCGGAGTTGGAGCGATTAAATCTGACAAATTAGGACGTGCATATATTGATAATGATAAATGTGTGTCCTGTGGTCAATGCATGGTAAGCTGCCCATTTGGAGCAATTTCAGATAAATCTCAGGTATTTCAATTGTGTCGTGCACTGAAGGAAGGCCAGGAGATTATTGCAGAAATTGCACCTGCATTTGTAGGACAATTTGGACCGAATATTACGCCGAGAAATATTAAGGCTGCACTTCAGAAACTAGGTTTTTCAGAAGTATACGAAACAGCTCTTGGAGCTGATATCGGAGCGATTGCAGAAGCTCATCATTATGTAGAAAAGGTAGTGACAGGAGAATTACCATTCTTGCTGACATCTTGTTGTCCGGCATGGTCCGTGCTTGCGAAGAAATATTTTCCGGATTTGGCGGATAAAGTTTCTCAGGAGCTTACACCGATGGTTGCCACTGCAAGAACCATTAAACAGGAGCATCCAAATGCAAAGGTCGTGTTTATCGGACCTTGTGCGTCTAAGAAATTAGAGGCATCACGCCGTACCGTGCGAAGCGATGTTGATTTCGTAATTACCTTTGAAGAATTACAAGGTATGTTTGATGCAAAGGATATTGATTTATCGAAGTTTGAGGCAGAATCTTCTTTCCATAATGCAACAGGTGCCGGTCGTGGATATGCAGTTGCAGGCGGAGTTGCAAGTGCTATTGAAAGATGTATCAAGGAATACTATCCGGGAACAGAAGTAAAGATTGAACATGCGGAAGGTCTTGCGGAGTGTAAGAAAATATTGACACTTGCAAAAGCAGGCAAGAAAAACGGATGCCTGATTGAAGGTATGGGATGTCCGGGTGGCTGTGTTGCAGGGGCCGGTACTAATATACCAATTGCAAAAGCCCAGAAAGCATTGGCTGATTTTGTGAAAAAATCTACCAAACCATTACCGCCAAAAGAATTAGAAGAAATTGAATTGAAATAATAACTGTGTTATAATAAAATTTCGAATGGAGGTATTTATGACATTTTTAGTAGCATTATTTCAAACATTATTTAAAATGATTATTATTGCAGCAGTTGCCTTTGGAGGTGTTCTGCTCGGAAAATACTTACGCAAGAAAAAAGAAGAAAAGGATGAGAAATAAAAATGAAACAATACGGAGTAAATGAATTACGAAAAATGTTCTTGGATTTCTTTGAAAGCAAAGAGCATCTTGCAATGAAAAGTTTTTCGTTAGTTCCACATAACGATAACAGTTTATTATTAATTAACTCAGGTATGGCTCCTTTAAAACCATACTTTACAGGTGCAGAGATTCCGCCTAGAAGGAGAGTGACAAC
>JAZRPT010000003.1:0-16196 GCA_045649385.1 Faecalimonas sp.
TTCCTTGTCGGTCAAATAATTATGTACTGTGTGATTAATTACATTAATGCCGATGTCTTTAATACTTTCATAAATATCATCATTCAAATAGTCATATGTTTTCAATCCACGAATATCTGTGATGATTGTTCTGCGACATGGTCCATAATAGCCACCAATTGGCATAACATCTTCTTTATATGATAGATAGGAATCTCTTGCCGGTTTGATTTCCTCTAATCCAATCAAGTGATTTTGAATGCTTCTAAAATCATCATCATTGACAATATCGTTTCGGTCCACATCAGCACCCTCTGCTCCTGCTCTTGTAAGCACTTCTTGATCGAGGACAACTTTTTTTGTTGCAACTAAATCTCTGGCATCTATTGTCCCGTCTGCATGGGCATCACCTGAGCAATACAGAACTACTCGTCTGATATAACAAGTATCCCCTGCACTAATACAACGCACAACATAATCTCCCGGTTTAGTCAACACGGAACCATTAGTAACTTTCTCCCCATTTACAGTAATTTCGCCTTTTCCTGCAATTAGGTAACCATATTCTTCTTTCGCAGTATTGTCTGTGTCGACTGTATTCACAATATTATAAAGTTCCGGTTCTAGAGAATCGAATACCGTTACATTCCCCACTTGTTCCTCATCGTGAGGATAAATGATTAGACCATTTCCTATACAACCTTCATAATCCACAAAGTAAAAATATTTATTTTGATATAATTCTCCATTTATCCAGAATCCCATGCGCACATCATCAGACTTGCCATCTTCATCTGCATCCACAAAATCCTGCGCAATTGTAAACTGGAACTTTTCACCGGGCTTTACATTTGTATCTACAATAGTTCCATAATATCCACCTGAATGCGACAATTTCACTGTTCCTGATTCAGCAGATAATCTATATCCCAGCCACGGATTGTCATTTTGTCCATATAGACAAATATGTGCAATACCACTGAGAGAAATTGTACCAGTAACAGTGGAACCGTTCATAATCATGTCTTCTATTGAACCTAATTCATGATTTACTGTTCCAAGTGTTGTTTTATCGTATGTTTGTTTTTGAATGCCATAGTCCTCTAAAATGTATGGGATAAAACTGTGGGATATTGCGCGTTTTTCAGATGTAATTTCTATCTTAGCCCCATCTGCTATCGGATAGATGCCCATCTGTGCGCCCAAATAATCTACATTATTTAATGAATAAATATATTCATTGTTATATAATCTGTCATTGAACCAAATACCACATTTCAGGTCGTCACATGTGCCATCTTTATCACGATCTATATATTCAAAACTGATTTTAAGATTAAATGTTTCTGTTGTGGATTCTAGACCAGCAACAGCGAGTTCTATACTCTTATTCGGTAGTCCCATTTTTGAACAGTCATGCAGCAAAAACGAATCATCATACTTTCTTAAAGCAATCCCTGTCCAAGCGGAAGCGTCATCTGGCAACTTGCCACCACCACCAATACGAATTTCGCTCATTCCCTGCGAAAAAGATACATCTGCAGAGAACACTTTGCCATTGAGCGTAATTGGTGCCTGTGTATAAATACTTGCTAGATTTCCTGATGCAGCCAAATCTCCTGTATATGTATACTCTCCATCTAATATACTAAAATCAGCCGGGGTCACTTTTAAAAGTGTTTGCTCTGGCTTTCGATTCCAATTAGGACATTTTACAGTAAGTGGAGTGTCTTTTGAATCCGCAAGGACACTTACACTTCTGTTTAAGTTACTAAGAAGAACACCTTCTTTTGTGAACTCACTGTAAAAGCGGTCGTCTACAACTACATTCATTTGAACATCTGCAGTTGTATCTGTCACATTAGACAAAAGGAATTGTACTTTAATATTCAAGTCCCTACCAATCAAAGATATTCCTGCTTCGCTTTTTGTAATACTTCCGATAAGCATGTCTTCGCTTTCCGTAAGTCCGATCTGCAAGCATTCATCACCATTCTCTTGTGCTGGTGCAAGAAAGAGTCCTTTCTGTTCTCCACCGAAATACACTTTATTGCCGTTAATTGAGAAATTATAAACTCCTTCAATCTCTGCCATATGTAGCGTCGCTTTATTTTGCGAAACATATATTTCTTTCCCACTTTCCGCCTCACTGTCTGTAATACCAAAATCAGAAAGTGTAAGTACCTTATATTCTTCTTCCGCTACAACATCCACTGATTTGAAACTAATCGGACATCCTTCTGGCGCATAGATTAAAATATTATTTGAAAAAATTTCCGTTAAAGTATCCTCTATCTGGAAATACTTTTCATAACTGTTATTAATTCTAATTCCTACCGTACAATGAGCGCGTTCTTTACCAGTGCTTGTATCCCGATTGGAAAATGCGAAACTCACTCGTATCTTAATATCTCTTCCTGTTAAAGATAGCCCATCCACCTCATCAGGTGTAACCGTTGCAATAGAATGATGTATGTCTGTTGCTTCTCGATTTAAATCTGCCCAATTCAGTGATAAATTATCTCCAGACGGCACTATGTAAAATCCTTGCCAATTGCCGCCATAATATACCTGATTTCCTGCAGACGAAAAATTGTAGATAGCCTCAATTGCTACGTTATCCAATGTGTCCCATGTTCCTAGTTGCTTTGTTACAGCATCTTCTGTCCCCTGATAGAACGTTGTAGTTGGGTCGAAGCCAAATTCGTCCAAACCAAAGCTGGTAAAATTCGGCTGGTTTACAGATGAAATAGAAATGGGACAATTTTCATCGGCGTCTGATAAGGTCAATGCGACGTTATTGAGATTACCTGTTTCTGTCGCATACGCCCCTTTCAAAATCTGACTACTTTTCTCACCAAGAGAAACTATTTTATCATTGATGTATACTTTTAAACGTGCATCCTCTGAAAATACCTTCTCTAAGGAAATAGTAAGTTTAAACTCTGTGTTTTTAAACGAAGTCATCCCTACATCGGTCGGTTTAAAATACCATCGGTCACCACCAACTCCATCTGCAAGTACACCTATTTGGTCATGAGAATAAAAATCAAAACGTATTCCTTCCCAACCATTACCAAGCAACAGATATCTTGTCTTATCCCCTTGAAACTTAATGTTTCCACTGAATTCAACATCAGCCAATGTTATCCCAATACCCGAATGGGTTATTGTCTCATCAACCTTGCCATTTGCCATAGCAAAATCTTTAAATGTAATTGTTGTCCCTTTTATATAGGATTCAATTGCGATTGGATATTCCTCTGTAGCATCTGTCACCTCGAAGTAGCTATATTTTGCATTCAGATTACCTTCCTCTGAGTACGCATTTGCAAGTACTTGACTTGTTTCTTCACCGAGTGCTACCAACTGATCATCGATATATATTTGTAGTTGAGCATCCGCCTCATTAATTTTCTTTAAAGAAATAGATAGTTTGAATGGAATGTCTTGAAAACTTTTAATCTTTACATCTTCAGAATCAATAATCCAATTTACCCCTTCATAATACACACAAATCCGATTGTCGAAAAAATCAAATCTTAATCCATACCATCCATTTCCTAACAAAAGATATCTTGTTTTGTTCCCTTGAAACATAAAGTCTCCAGTAAACATAACATTCTCCCATGTGAAATTTGGATCACTAGCAAATGCACGTGTCCATTCTTTTATTTCGCCATTCTGCATATTTTCGGAACTAACTGAAGATATAAAATCAGAAAAGGTAATATCTTTTAAAACTGTCTCTGTATGAGTAGAAGCCGCTTTAACATTTCCTTTGTCTAAAGTAATGCTAAACGCAGACACTCCTAACACACATATGACTAATAACATCGCAATTATTTTTTTCATGTTAAGCTCCTCTTGTTATTCAAATACTACAAGTACGCCTTCTCCAGCTTTCAAATTTAGTGTGAGTTTTTTTGCATTTACAGTTGATACTTCCGCATTTTGAGTAACTCTCATATTGTAATCATTGTGCAAGTCTAATGTTACTTTCTGTGCGTATTCTGTTTCATAATTCACAACATATAAAGCTGATTTCCCCTTATAATTAAAGCATCCTATCATAGCATTGCCTTTAACATCGGCAAGTTCTCTCCACGCAGTTCCTTCCATAATGAATTCCCCGCCTGCTGTATCTTTGATTGCTTTTTCACCTGATACAATAACACCTTTATTCACAGCATTCATAAGGACACTATCTACAGCAGCAATTTGTTTATTAACATTTTTCGCATAATACCACCATTGCGTTTTATTTCCCCACACACCAAGTATTCCATTTCGTTGGAAATCGTGCTCTTTTGATTCGGCCCAAGAGAAATGGTACGGCTGAATCAATGGAAAATATTCAATTCCTTTTGCACCATATGCTAATGCGGTATTTACATTCCAATGCAATTGGCCCTCGGTTGGGAAATAATCAATAGAATCAAATCTTTGCATACCGTCATTCCACTGTCCTCCTGCTTGTACATAAAGCCAAAATGGAATTTCATATTTTTCCGCATATTGACGAATCACATCCATATTATAAAAATAACCCGATACAGTTCTCTCTGGATCAAACACATAATAGTCAAAAGACACATATGGTGGTTCACAAGTTGAAATATATTCTTCTACATATTGATTGTAAGCTTCGTGATCATAATCATACCAAACTGGATTAAGATTTCCCGAACCAACAATCCCAAGTTCTTTCAAATTTTGAAATACTGGTACATAATTAGAAAGTTCTCGTTCTTCTGTCAGTTCAGGTTTGAAATAACTTGTTCCAGGTTCATCCACCACATACAAACCAGAAAAAGCCGGATAATCCCGATATAAGTTAATACGTTCATCCATTTCTTTTAAAGATAATGCAGACTCCCCTACTCTATAACAAATCTGTGAATCAAACACAAAAATACCAATATTGTGTTTTTCACCTAATTCCAACATTTTTGTAACTTGTTCCTTTGCATGTACATAATCTGTATAAGCATGATTTACCAAATTGAGTCCACAATCACTAAGCGCCTGAAAAATCTCATCTGTAAAATAATCCGGAAGAGAAATTGCATCAAAACTGCTGGCTGTTGCGTATGGTCCATGAAACCCTGAAATTGGCATTACGTCTTGACCACCCAAAAAATCAAAACTTACACTATGCACTTCTTCCTCTTTCATTGGCTCTATCTTTCCGTCCGATTGCCCTTTTTCGCATGCAGTAAGTCCTAAGAGAACCACAAGGAGTAACATGCTGATGCCACACTTTATAAATCTATACTTGTTCATCTGTTTTCTCCTCCTTTTTCTTCGGAGTTTTTTGTATTTTTGCAATAACAGCACATATGGCTATAAAGAGCACGCCTGTTATTGCTGCATACACCATCAGCCTTTCCCACTGGAAGTCATTCGATTCTTCTTCCGTTTTTAAATATTTCACTTCCATCGGTTCATATTTCCAATCTTCTATTCCTTCCAATGTACGCGTTTGATATTCCACTTCTTTCACATTTGCACCCTTATCTTTATTAATAATGCGCAAATTATCAATTGCAAAATTGGCTTGACCAGTAGACCATAAATGAACATATCCAAGCGGTGTTGCATCACCTAATTTATAGGATGCCATCTTTGTATATTTATTACCATCAAGTGGCTTGATTTCTACTGTTACCCAACTATCAATTACAGTAACTCTAACTGAATAACCTTCATTTTCTTTTTCATCATAAAAAGTTTTTCCATCAAAAAACACCTTGTCCGAATTCCCCTTCAAAAAGGAGATTTCCGAACTTGCAAAAGAGATTCCCTCTGCAGCTGTTTCATATCCATAGTCATCATAATCCTCTGACTCATCGCCAATAGTTAACATAAATGCCATATGATATGGCGTTCTAATAGTTCCATCTTCTCTTGTGACATTTTTATGTAACATATACGGAATATCAAAAGTGATTTCAAAGTTAGAATAAGGATATACTGTACCAAAATACGCTAAATTGGCATTTCTAAACATTAATACTTTGCTTCCTTTATAATCCTCAACCTGTACACCTGCCGGAAAACTACCAGTTCCATTACTCATCTTTGACGTTGTCGCATTAATATTGATTCCGCCGCTTTCAAAATCCTCAATAATATTTACATTTTCTGGTGCATCATACTTATGTGAAATAATTTCCACAGAACTAACTTCTACCGCACACTTTCCAGTTTGCAAAAATCCAATTCGCCCTTGCAAATCAATTGGACAAGTGGCATCATAAATTTTTTTACTATTTACAGTTACCGATAATTTCATATCAGCACTCGCATGTACATTTACGTTAAATGTTTTTCCAACAGATAATCCACAATTTGATGCTTCTGCTAATTCCACTTCTTTGCCTGCGTCATCATACCCTATTAATCTAGCTACAACTCCATTATTATTTTCTAAAACTAACTCTACATTTCCTTGCTCTCCGTAATATGATTCAACTCCTGCAAGACTAAACCCAAGAATAAATTTTTCACCTTTAGGCAATGTATTGATTTTCATAGAATAATCAGCGTGAAACAACTCTTTATGTTGTGGACTTTTGTTCGCCGCTAGTTTTGTAATGATTCTTGTTTCCCCGGTACTATTTTTGCCAAATAAAAGTTTCCCTTTTTGTACAACATCGTCTGCATTTAAAGCATTCCATTTTGTTGAATCTAGTTCTTTAGCAAAAGATTCATTATCAACAACTATATCGCCAGATCCCGCAGTAACCTGCAGGGCAACGCAATTACCACTTGCAATAGCAATAGCTATTGCAAGTGCGGCAATTTTTATACATTTAAATGATTTTTTTATGTTCATTATTTTCATCGACTATCACCTTATTTGATATTCTTCATCCACTCATTCTCATATTTCTCATCAATGCGCTTAACAATTTCATTCCATGTTTCTTCTGCACTAATACGGTCAGATTCACTATTCGAACACATTAAACTAATAAATTCGTAATCCGCGATAGAGTCTGCACCTCCGTCCACGAAGATTCTATGTTTATTCATAATATCATTTGAGATATTATGTTCTGCCTTATTAAACAATTCTAATTGGCTCTTTTCAAATGAATTCCAGCCTTCTGTGTTTATTTCGCCTTCACATAAATCCAATGGCATCTTAATATGAAGAGAATTTAAGTAAATTTGATAACCTTCATCTGAATATAAATATTTCAAAAATTCTTTTGCACCTTCTTTTGCGTTGCTATAGCTAGGAATAAATGCAGTCTCACCTGAATAGTTCGCTGATACTGAATTACGTGCTGCTTTTACGTAATCCCAGTCAGATGCTGATACACTCTTCCCACCAACATTGTAATTATCGCCATCTTTATATGTATCTACCGTCTCAACGCCATCTGTAACATTATCAATTGCAGTGATTAAATTTCGAAGTTCTGGCTCACTTTTTACAGTAGTTAATTTGTCAGTAATTGCAGAGATGACTGGTGTTTTCATCATCTCAAAATCTTCCATTTTCCCACTATTTTGCATTTCATTAGACAACCAAGAACCATTCAACATAATTGCACATTTTTCTCCCAAAAATTTTGTTTGGATAGAAACATGTGGGTCTGAATTAGAGCCTTGAAGTACATTTTCCGGTGTTACAAATTTTTCATATGCTTTAATTGCTTCATAGCGACCGTCTTTAGTCAACATCTTTTCTTTTGTCGGATTCGCATAGAAATCACGCCAATAGTCTAAGCCGTTGTATTGAGAAAACCATGTTTCTGTCAACCAGCTATAATATCCACTTGGTTTGAAATGACAAAGTGGTTTGATACCATTGTCTGCCAACACTCCACACACTACTGACAATTCATCAGAAGTTCTTGGAAGCTGTGTAATCCCTGCTTTTTCAAACAACTTTTTATTGTAAACAAAACTTAAAATACCACCACCATGTGTTAAATTATAATATTGGCCATCGTATTCTTCTAATAACAAATAATCTGCATCAAATTTTTCTTTAATTGTTTTGGTGTCACCATCCGCAGTTGACTCCAGAACATCATTCAACGGTTCCAAATATCTTTTATCGTATTGCTTTGTTGCAAGATATAAGTCTATTGTATCGGTATCTTCCAAACCATACGCTGTAACTACTGCTGTAGAAGACGCAGTTGCATTGTAATATACATTATATTCTGGATATTTTTTCTTGAAACCTTCAATAACTGCGTCCAACCACGCTGTGCCTAAACCCGAATTCCAATAATTAATCTCGATATCGGTAGTACCTGTGCCTCCTTGTTTGCCACCATTTTCACCTGCACCACATCCTGCAAGACATCCAATTATCATAGTACTTGCAATCAACATTGATAAAATTCTACTTCTCTTTTTCATTATTTTTCCTCCTTATATTTACAATTAACCTTTAATTCCACCCACAGAAACATTTGTTGTGATCACCTCATTAAATACCACAAACAATACAATTGCAGGAATTGATATCAATACACAGGCTGCAAATAAAATATCAAGTCTTGCCCTGTATATCATTTCTGTATTAAACTGGAAAATACCTACTGGCAACGTTGGAAGATTCGGTAGATATACCAGTGCATTTTCATAATTATTCCAAGTTTGAATCCAATTAGTTAAGAACAGTGCTCCAAAAATTGGTTTTGTCTGCGGTAACATCACTCGGAAAAATATTTGGAAATCACCTGCGCCGTCCATCATAGCTGCCTCTGCATATGTCCACGATAAGTTTTTAAAATATGCCGTATAGTATAAGTAAAACATACTAAACCCACCGGCGCTTACTACGATTTGCGCATATGAATCGATAATCCCCATTGAATGGTACAATTTGTATATTGCACCCGAATTGCCATAAATTGGTAGTGCAATCATTATTAACACAATCGCATATGGAATTCCCGATCCAGGAAATTTATACTTAGAACAAGTATATGCAAAAGTAACCGTTGTAAATTGTTGTAGTAATACGCCTGCTACCGAAAACCATACACTGTTAAATAACATGTCAAAGAAATTACGATTATTAACTTCCAAAAGTTTAAATACATCAATATAGTTTTCCCAATGCCATATTGTCGGCAAGCCAAACGGATCCATAACAATTTCTCCATTTGTTCTAAGTCCTGCAATTAAAGCCCATGCCAAAATGTAAAGATAACTTAGTGCTACCATCATAAATATTGCCGACACAAAAATATGTAAAACTATTTCTCCGGGCGATTTTCGCTTAAAATTATTAAAAATTCTCATTATACTCACCCTCCTAATACTCTACTTCCTCAAACGCTTTGTCTGTAAATCGTCGGATTGCTAAGGATATAATAACTGCCACTATTGTAATTATTAGCCCAACTGCAGACATATAATTGTAAACATTTGAGGTATACATATTACCTGAGTTTCTGTACAGAGTTAAATACATCCACGCATTAATAGTCATGGTTCCATAATTACCTTCCGTCAAAAGAAATACGTTACCAGAAGCACTAAATATACCACAGAACAGTAACACCGTCTGAAGTGCCACTGTCGGCCACACCATTGGCACAATAATCTTAGTGAACTCAGTCCACCATGTCACACCATCAATACGACCAGACTCTAAGACTTCTTCTGGTATTCTCGCAAATGTCCCTCCCCAAATGATAAGGTCACCCGGAAATGTAAGCCATAATAGTTGTGCAATTACTGTAATGTTAGCAAACTCTGAATCTGCAAGAAGTTCTGGCGTATATTCCATATGCATCCATTCTTGAATTGTCTTTGCCAAGATACCCTCAACCCCTACAAGCTGTATAAACACCATAGAAATTGCAACTGAGAAAATAATAGTAGGAAAGAAAAACACAATCCTATAAAATTTTGCAAATGGTATCTTCTTGTATATAAAATAGGACACTAAAATTTTAAAAGGAAATACAAGTACCCCAATAAAAAATGTTAACATCGTGTTTCTAAATGCCTCACGAATATCTGATGTTTCCATTTGGAACTCCTTGAAAAATCTCAAAAAGTTATCAAAAGAAATAGCACCAAAACTATCTGTAAATGCCATTGTTATAGAAGCAAAATTTGTATACACATAAAATACCAACCAGTTAATTATCGGCACTGTAATACCGAACAAGATAAATATAATTCTTTCTGTACGAATTGGCTTTTTCTTTCTAGCAATTGCTGTCATTTTTCTTCCTCCTTGTGCTATTGATGATGTAAACACCAATCGCTCCGCATATTGCCAATATGACAATTCCTACTCCTATTGATATATACGGCATAGCATTAAACAAACCATTTTCATTTACATCAGCATAATTTGTCTCTGCCCATTTTGCATACAATGTAGTGGATTCTGTCACAATATAGTCAAAGTTGTATTCCTCTCCATTGGAAGTGTACCACCCACAAAAATCATTATTTTTTAATGTAGGATCTGTAGGCCTCATCGGCATATACCCGTTATCAGCATTTAATATCTGTTCATCTATTTTACTACCTTCACCAGTATCAAATGTCAATTTATATGATTGAAGTCTACGATATGTCTTTTCATCTTTGTCTTTAAAATACTGATACATAAAATCATATTCCTTTTTTTGATTTTCAATATCAACCGTCAAGACAGATTCTTCAATTCTATATGAACCTTTTTGAGTCGAATCCCTTTCTGTGTATTTTAAGGTTTGATCTTTATAAAGTGCATAGAATGTGCCGTCTTCTTTACATGCATATATTGCCTCACAGCCTGCATAATCTTCTAGCTGACCGTAATGAATAATTTCACTCGTACGATTTGTCTGAACTCCTAAATTATTTTTATTCGAATCATAACATTTGAAATTTGTTAAAACTGCATTAACCTTAAATCTCGGTCCCTCCCCCAACCATAAGGTGCAATAATTTGCATCTTTCGAGTAAGTTCCGAATGTTCTTTCAAATGTCACATATGTAGTCTTACCGTCCACTGTTTTTTGCGCTGTAACATCTAAAGAATCTGCTTTCTTCTCAAATATAATTAAATATTCTGCACCCGGTTCCATCAAAGGACCGCCATCAATCTTCGTCACATCTTGCTCAATTGTTGGATCCAACCCAACATTATAATACATAAAACCATCCAAATACGGATATCCTGCCAATGGTGAATCAGAAAGTATTACCCCAGTCTGATAAGCATGTGTGTCTTTCGCAGATTTTACTTTATATTCCATATAAACTTTGTTACTAGTTGGAACGCGCTTATTGCTAATTGCTACATCTGTTTGGTCTTTGATAATCACATCATAGGTATGTTCTATTGTGGAATCCTTGGAAAATGGATTTTCACGTCCTATTTCTGCATTGCGCCCAGGTGTAATCTGTACTCCCAAGTCGTTTCCTTTCTTGTCATAGAAGCGAAGTTTGGTCAATTTTCCTGTCATCTCTCCGCATCCAAACCAAACCCCAAAATATCCTAAATCCGTTTTTACTTCACCTACTGCACCGAGTTCAAATTCTAGATATCTTGATTTGTCTTCTTTGGCCCAAGACGCCCTATATTTATACCCATCTTCAGTAATCGTGAACTTAATAAAATATGTTTTCCCTTCTACTAAAAGTTTGTTCTGGGTATCGTATACATAATAACCGCCGCCCTTTCCATCTTCTGTAGTAACG
Organism: Faecalimonas sp.; assembly: GCA_045649385.1. GTDB lineage: Bacteria > Bacillota > Clostridia > Lachnospirales > Lachnospiraceae > Faecalimonas. The sequence goes on from JAZRPT010000003.1 coordinate 11,665, forward strand.
TATGGATATGAACTTCCCGGAACATTGGTCCCTACAAGTCCCATATTAGTAATGACTACGTTTTCTTCATCAAAGTCATCTACAGTATACGTCATATAGTATTCTGTACCCACCTTTGTTCCAATAGTCTCTTTGTTACAGATAAACACATCTTTGGATTTGTTCATTTGCACAAAATAGTCAACTACACTAGGCTTAACATTCCACTCTGCCATAACAACATGTGAACAACATGTCGCGAGCATAATGCAAACCCCTAGGCAGGAAACTACTCTTTTCATAAGTTGTTTTTTCATAACAAACTCCTTCCTTTGCATACATAATACTACTTTCTTAATGTTCCTATCTTTCTTATTAGACTAGGTAATTACAACACATTTATTCTCTTATTCTAATACTATCAGTTACTGCATTATTTTTCTGCAAATTATTGGCTAAAAATTAACAATTTTTTATTTCCTTTTGTTTGGTTTAATCAATTTTCCATTATTTTCATATGATAATTACCCTCTATCCAACCTTACAATATTTAGTTTTTATCCAATATCTCCAAACTATTGTTCTATATGTATCTCTTCCACAAATCTTCTACGAGTCGCTTAATCGGAGAATCATCCTTACAAAATTCATGTTCTCCTTCAAACTCAATATAATCCAACCAATCCGTACCCACTGCTTGGCACTTACCTTTTAAGCGTTTAATCTCTGCTCGTGCACCGGTAACATTAAAAAGTGTATCATGCACACCAACTTCAAGGCATAATCTTCGTGGATATATTAAACACGCAATTTCCGCATCACAAAATTTTTCTGCAGAACACAACCATGTCCAATCACTCCACGCTATATCTCTGCGAGTATTATAATATGAGCATGACAAAACTGATTTTATTCTCGTATCTATCGCCGATGTAAATAACGCATAAAATCCACCATATGAAAGACCAATCATTCCAAAATTTTTAACGTAATCTTGTTTCTCAAAATAATCCAAAACTCTTGTGAGCGCATATACCTCCAATGCTGTGATAGAACTCCCTACTCTCTTCAATCGTCCATCAATTTCTCTACGATTATAATGCACCTGATAACTATCACACTGCCAAAGCAAAAGTTGTGGTGCAAAAACATGAACATCTTGTTGCAACACCCTATCAATTAAATAATTATAGTTATAGGTATCCCCATAAAAATCTGCCACAAGTTCTGGTGTGCCATCACCGCCATGTTGCACAATAACAAGTGGCTTCATTCCTTGTTTCTTTCTAAACAACAAACCTGTTATTTTAAATTCATTTAACACTCTCAATGTGACACGATAAATACAATAATCAGTCTCATCTTCTAGCTTTTCCAATTGCACTTCTGGAAGACCTCTCTTTTTCTTCTCTGTCATAGGCCAACCTAGCATACTTTTAAACTCCTCACGAAATGCACCTTGATTTTGAAATATATTTGCAGCAAAACTATCTCTTTTCTCAAGAGCCAATTTTTCTCTTTTATTAATAACTTGTTCAATACCTTGTAAATATGCCTCTTTGTAAATTTTTGACACATCCTGTTCTTCTCTGTACTTAATCATCTCTCCCATATTTCCCTCCAAATTATCTTTGAACTTCTTGTTGATGCAATGCATTAGTCGTAGCCTGCATTTTTATGCATTGTAAAATTGTTTCGTTTTATTCTACACTCCAAAACATAAAAATTTTTTGCTTTCTACTCGACTCTATACTAACAATTTTCCAATTCAGTATCTACAAATTATTGGACTAAAATTAACAATTTTTTAACTATTTAATATATTTTTTGCAATTTTCCATTATTTTCATTTGACAAACGTCTCTATTTGGAATACATTAAAGTAAAATATAAAAGGAGTCGATTTTGAATGTTCTTATATAATCCTGAATCAAAATACAATTTTCATTGTCCATATAACAATACAATGTATTGTATCTATTCCAGTGGTCCGTCTGGAGCACATTGGCATGCAGATTTTTATGAATTCTGTTTGTTTACACGTGGACTCTATGTTGACATATATAATGGGAATACTTATGATTGTGAAACTGGTACATTACTATTCTATAGACCTGGTGAAGGACACGAACTTGTTGTTGGTGAAGTCGGCGGAGATCACTATACATTAATCATCCACAAAAATTTTTTTGAAAATTATTACAAAGAACACTGTCAAAGATTCCCTCATTGGAATGACATAACGCACTTTCCTCCACGTACTTCTAAAGTTATATTTGGCTCTCAATTAACATATTTGTCTCACCTAGCAAGTGCAATTTCCTATAGTGTATCATCAGACCGTTTTTCTATCTTAAAACACTTCTTAGACACTTTGTTGTTTGCATGTATGGACGAAATTCCTTCCGGCAGTTCTATTGGAATCGATTTATACGTCAATGACATTTTAAGAAGATTTGATAGTTATCGCAATTTGGATACTGATATTGCTGAACTCCGTTCTCTCCACCCTGTAGCTCATCGGACCTTAACAGACCACTTCAGAGCATTAACTGGTTGTTCAATTGTTGAATATCGTAACAAAAAGCGAATGGAATATGCAGCTCATCTACTTGAAAAAGAAAATTATCAAATTGCAACAATTGCCAATATGATAGGGATATCTTCCCTTAGTTATTTTTCCAAATTATTTTGTGAAGAGTATGGCATGTCTCCAAAACAATATCAATTAATGCACAGAAACAAAGAAATGTAAGAATAAAATGCCCACTCACCAAAACATTAGTGATTTTTGTAAGTGGGCATTTATAGAAAAATTTAATATAAAACTACTTTTTTTACTTCCCTTTACTCTTTTTTTCTTTCGGCGCTTGTTTCTCCGCCTCTGCTTTTTCTTCCTGCTCTTGCATTTACTTCTGCATCTTTTCTCTGCGAGTTTGTGGTTTGCTAGCTTCTTTTGCCTTCTTCTCGCATTCCGCTTCACCGGTCTCTAAGATGATATTTTATTTCTCTGTTAGTAAAATTCTTAAAGTGGGTAAGTTCACTAGACCTACCACCATGGAAGGTACCACCTACCAACCAATGGGCATAGTTTACCCTTGGTGATAAATGGTATTGTTTTATCAAAAGTTCTTAATAAGTTTAAAAAGCAAACTACTCTTTCCACCTTTTGTACGATATCGTTGCTCAGTTTTAATGCAACCACTCTTTTCTAAATCACGAATAGCTCTCCTTACCGTTTGTTGAGATAATTTTAACTCTGATGAGATGGTTGGAATTGCTGGCCAGCATTCTCCGTATTCATTTGCCCTTTCATACAAATAGCAATAAACCGCAATCGCTCTGTGGGGTAAATCCATTCGATAAATCTTATTAAATCTACCCATTACGGTTTCCCTCACGAAAACTTTTCGGGGAAGTTCTTAGCTGCGTTCTTACTTGTTGCGGTCCTCCCATTGGATAAGCACTCGGTGGTATCTCTCTATCTTCTACGATTTCTATTTGATATTTACTTCTAATCCCATCTATAATCTCCTGTTTTTCTGCATATGCTACTTTTCGATTTCCATGTTCGGCAACCTCATATTCCTCTTCAAACTGTATGCCCCATTTGAAGAATAATTTCAGTCTCACCTTCATAGGATAAAAGCCTGTCTTCATTACAACGAATTGTCCTTTCGGCATACTTTTCAGTTCGTCCGGTGTCATAAGTGGTCTTTCTATCATCTGGAGACTCTGACTGGGATCGTTCTTTCCTCGACTGACAGAACCGGATAACACCGTTCTACTTCCCAAGGACTTTGATAACACTTCTGCAGATGTGCTATTCGGTGCAAATCCACCAAAGATGGTGAGCTGCGTATTATCCACAATAATCTCTGCCCCTTCTTTTCCATAGTTCCTTTCCAGTTGTGAAAACGATTGAATAATTGGCACAATCTGTAACCTTCTACTACGTGATGCAGAGAACATCATCTCTGCCGATTCTATCTTCGGAAGTGTTCCAAACTCATCACAAAAGAACACACATCGATTTTTTAACTTTCCTCCCATCTCATCGGCTACTGCAAGTATCTCTCTATACAATTGCTGTATAATGAGCGAAATCATAAAGAAAGTATTGGGATTTTCCTCCGGCATTATAAGAAAGATTGCACACTTCTCACTGCAAAACCTCTCCGCATCTATCTCTGTATCAAAACACAAAAGTTGTTCCAGTTCCGAATCAAGAAAAGCATTTAGTCGAGACAATGCAGTACTCATAACCGATGCCATTGACTGCTCTGCGGTATTCAGTGCGGCTCCTGCGAACCATTTCGCCTTATGATCATTCGGAAGCAGTTCCATTAATTGTTGAAACTGATTCTTCCCTTTCTTTTGTGAGGGTGCTAGCAATTCCTGAATGATTTTAAACACCGATACAATGTGTCTTTTACCAGGTGCGCAAAACTCTGCCACAAGTAAAATAGTCGCAGTCAAAAGTCCTTCTGCCGCATCATAAAAGTACGCATTCTGTCCAAAACTAGAAGAGTCTGCTCCTGATAAAATAATCG
>JAZRPT010000004.1:0-1796 GCA_045649385.1 Faecalimonas sp.
GAAGGTAATGTTTCTTACATATCCATCCTTGTCTGCATATTTCTTCAAAACTATTGTCTTTTGTTCCACCTCCCACGAAGAGAAAAGCAGAACATCTTTTGCTGTATCCTCTATAAACTTGGTTGTTTTAGAATCGTATACCCTAACTTTACAATCAGCACCGGCGAACATACCAAAGGTCATATATTCTAATTTGTTGGCATCTATCGGTTTCGTAAATTGTAATACAAAGGCTGTCTTATCTGCCGTCATCTTCGCTGACATGAGCACACCGTTTTTCGATGCTACCATATCATTAGTAAACGGGTCTACAATGGCATTCATGCTCATAAAAGCGACACCTGTACTTGTAACCTTATTCGGGTTTGTTCCATCACAGTATGCCACGCTGGCATCTGCATCCAACGTCTGGCTATTAGAAATGGATTTTGCCGTTGCCTGCACCGGATGCATATTGCTTCCGGCCAGCACACAAACCGCAGCCATTAGTATAGCCAGCCCTCTTTTTATACTATTTGTTGTTATTGTTTTCTTCACAGTTATGTCCTCCTCGTCATCAGATTATCGTAATGTGATTGCACGAAGATACAAATCTCCTGCCGGAGCAATAGAAATCATAGTTGCATTTCGGTTTGAGCCAAACATGTTCAAGCCCTTAAAGTCAAATGCAACCACTGCCCATTCTCCGCTCTTCATATTTCCCTGAATTTCTGCTGTCTTGGTTGCCAGCTGCGTTTCTTTCACGGTTGCATCATCCCCAGCAAATCCGCTTCCCTTCTTGTTGTCACTTCCTGCATAGGAGACTGTCATGGAAATTTCTCTTGCATTATCCGGGTTGTTATAGCACACATAGATTTTCTCGTTCTTGGAATCCAACAAGATATTATCCATATATCCACTCGCCCCGATATAGAAGAAGCATCTGCTGCTTGGTTTTGCTCCAGACATATATAACGCACTCTTTAAGGAACCATAATCCAATACCGTATCCACTGCCCATCCATCCATAAAATGATTGGAAATATAAGTAGAGTTTGAGAAATCAAGGGAACTTTCTTTGTTTACCTTGAATTCTAACGCACTCATAGAAATCGTACCTTTCCCATGCAACTGTATCTTCAAAGCTGTCACGTTGCCCTTTTTCTCTAATGGCATAGATAAATGCTCAATTCCTGAAGTTCTCTTAATTTTATCAAAGTTCTGTGTATACCATTTTCCACCAAGCTGGTATCCGATGGTGATGCTTTCAATTCCTGCTTTTTGTATCTGATACTTGAAGTCTAACGTGTCATAGATGGTTGTATTCACAGACACCTTTTTCTGGAAGGTGGCAGTGTCTGCCTTCATTTCCACATACACAGCTTCTCCCTTGCTGTCAAAAACAATTTCATAAGCAGCATTGGTTGTGAAACCTGCACACTTCGGGTCTGCAAAATTAATTCCCGGAATGTCACTAGCTACATATGGCTGAACAGATATCTGCTGCATAGAGAGCACATTGTCAGTTCCCTGTTTATGATAAATCAAATCCAACGTAGCGAGCTTTCCACCCCATTTTTTCTCATTGAGCATATTCACATACAAGGTGCTGTAACCCGACATGTCAGAATTAACCTCAACTTCCTTTTCACCCACTCTGCCATCCGTATTTGTGTATCGTAAAGTAATGGTTTTTCCATATCCTTCATTCTTATACTTCATACACAACATCTGATTATCATCCATTTGTATGTTCAATGGACTCATATCAAAGGTTACAATACCTTTTTTTCCTCCGTATGGGAACAACCATGTCA
>JAZRPT010000005.1:0-12558 GCA_045649385.1 Faecalimonas sp.
AGTGCACTTCACGGTATTACATTGTCAGCATGGGCATTTGCAGGGCTCACAGGAAATCAAATGGCCAACTGGATTGTACAACATTTTGGAAAAGAAGTTGAAGTAGCAGGAAACATGGTTAATCCAGTAGGATATCAGACTGTGCTTTATGTGACACTTGTTCTTTACATTGTTGCACTTTTGTTAAGTGTATTCTTTGTAAAAGTACCAAAAGAAGAAAAATAAAGTAATATGAACCGAGTTCAGGGGGAAATAATCTCATGGACTCGGTTTTTATTGTAAAAAATGGAACATAATAATACTGAAAAAAGAGTTGATAGGTCTCTTTTTTTCATGTATAATTAATTAGATTAAGTAGATTTAAAATAGGAGGATTTTAGATATGTCACAACGTAAAGACATTAAAAAGGTACTGATTATTGGTTCAGGTCCTATTATTATCGGACAAGCTTGCGAGTTTGACTACTCTGGTACTCAAGCATGTAAAGCTCTTCGTAATCTCGGTTATGAAATCGTGTTGGTAAACTCAAACCCTGCTACAATTATGACAGACCCGGAGATTGCCGACGTTACTTATATTGAACCACTGAATGTGGCTCGCTTAGAACAGATTATTGCAAAAGAAAGACCGGATGCATTGCTTCCAAACTTAGGAGGACAGTCAGGTCTTAACCTGTGTTCAGAATTGGCTGAGGCAGGCATTCTTGAAAAATATAACGTAGAAGTTATCGGTGTTCAGGTAGATGCAATCGAACGTGGTGAAGACAGAATCGAATTTAAAAACACAATGGATACTCTTGGCATTGAGATGGCAAGAAGTGAGGTTGCTTATTCTGTTGATGAAGCACTTGCCATTGCAGACAAATTAGGTTATCCGGTAGTACTGCGTCCAGCTTACACCATGGGTGGAGCAGGCGGCGGTCTTGTATATAACGTAGAAGAATTAAAGACTGTTTGTGCTCGTGGACTTCAGGCAAGTTTGGTAGGACAAGTATTAGTTGAAGAATCCATTTTGGGATGGGAAGAATTAGAATTAGAAGTTGTTCGTGATACAGAAGGTAACATGATCACTGTATGTTTCATTGAAAACATTGACCCGCTTGGTGTTCACACTGGTGACTCTTTCTGTTCAGCGCCAATGCTTACAATTTCTGAAGATGTTCAGAAACGTTTACAAGAAAAATCTTATAAAATTGTAGATTCCGTTCAAGTAATCGGTGGATGTAATGTACAATGGGCGCATGATCCTAAGACAGATAGAGATATCATTATTGAAATCAATCCAAGAACTTCTCGTTCTTCAGCACTTGCTTCCAAAGCAACAGGATTCCCAATTGCTTTAGTGTCAGCAATGTTAGCATCAGGATTGACACTGGCAGATATCCCATGTGGCAAATATGGGACATTGGACAAATACGTTCCAGATGCAGATTATGTAGTAATCAAATTTGCGCGCTGGGCATTTGAAAAATTCAAAGGTGTGGAAGATAAGTTGGGTACTCAGATGAGAGCTGTTGGTGAAGTTATGAGTATTGGTAAAACTTATAAAGAGGCTTTCCAAAAAGCAATTCGAAGCCTGGAAACAGGACGTTATGGTCTGGGACATGCTAAAGATTTTGACACTAGATCAAAAGAAGATTTGTTGAAAGCATTAATCACACCATCTAGTGAACGCCACTTCTTAATGTATGAAGCACTTCGCAAAGGCGCAACGGTAGAAGAACTTCACAACATTACAAAAGTGAAAGCATGGTTCATTGAACAAATGAAAGAGTTAGTAGAAGAGGAAGAAGCTTTACTTGCATGCAAAGGTGCAATGCCTTCTGATGAAGCACTTATCTCTGCTAAGAAAAATGGTTTCTCAGACAAATATTTAAGTCAACTTTTAGAAGTGGCAGAACAAGAAATCAGAGAAAAGAGAATTGCTCTTGGAGTGGAAGAGGCTTGGGAACCAGTACACGTAAGTGGTACACAGGATAAAGCTTACTACTATTCAACATACAATGCGGAAGATAAGAATCCAATTAACGAAGATAAACCGAAGGTTATGATTCTCGGTGGTGGTCCTAACAGAATCGGACAAGGTATTGAGTTTGACTACTGCTGTGTTCACGCAGCACTTGCATTGAAACAACTTGGATTTGAAACGATCATGGTTAACTGTAATCCGGAAACTGTTTCAACAGACTACGATACATCTGATAAATTATACTTTGAACCACTCACATTGGAAGATGTACTCAGCATTTACAAGAAAGAAAATCCAGTTGGAGTTATTGCTCAATTCGGTGGACAGACACCACTTAACTTGGCAGCAGACCTTGAAAAGAATGGTGTGAAGATTCTCGGTACAGCTCCTGCAGTTATTGACCTTGCAGAAGACAGAGATTTGTTCCGTGAAATGATGGATAAATTGGAAATTCCAATGCCTGAATCAGGAATGGCAGTCAATGTAGATGAAGCACTTGCAATTGCTGACAAGATTGGCTATCCGGTTATGGTTCGTCCTTCATACGTACTTGGCGGACGTGGAATGGAAGTTGTATACGATCCGGAAAACTTAACAAAATATATGAATGCAGCAGTTGGTGTAACACCGGACAGACCGATTTTGATTGACCGATTCTTAAATCATGCTTTGGAATGTGAAGCAGATGCAATCTGTGACGGAACACATGCATTTGTTCCTGCAGTAATGGAACACATTGAGCTTGCCGGAGTTCACTCAGGAGACTCAGCATGCATTATTCCATCAAGACACATTTCAGAGGATAATGTGAAGACAATCAAAGAATATACAAGAAAGATTGCAGAAGAGATGGGCGTAAGAGGTCTTATGAACATGCAGTACGCAATCGAAAACGATAAGGTATATGTGCTTGAAGCAAATCCACGTGCATCCCGTACAGTACCATTGGTATCTAAAGTTTGTGGTATTCGTATGGTGCCACTAGCAATTGATATTGTAACTTCAGAGTTAACTGGAAGAAAATCACCGGTTGCCGATTTGAAGGAAAAAGATATTCCATACTATGGTGTAAAAGAAGCGGTATTCCCATTCAATATGTTCCAAGAGGTTGACCCTGTACTCGGACCAGAAATGCGTTCCACAGGTGAAGTTCTTGGTTTATCAAAATATTATGGAGAAGCTTTCTACAAAGCACAGGAAGCAACTAAGACAGAACTTCCACTTAGCGGAACAGTACTCATTTCTGTATGCGATAAAGACAAAGAAGAAGTGGTTGAAGTTGCAAAAGACTTCGTTTCTACCGGATTCAAGATTCTTGCAACAAAAGGAACATACCAAGTTCTTGAAAAGGCTGGAGTTCCTGCAGAATTAGTAAATAAATTAAATGAAGGTAGACCAAACATCTTAGATCTTATCACAAACAGCCAGATTGATTTGATTATCAACACACCGGTTGGTGCTGACAGCGCAACAGATGATAGTTACCTGAGAAAAGGTGCTATCAAGAAGAAAATCCCATATATGACAACCATCGCAGCAGCAAAAGCAACTGCAAGCGGTATGATTTCTATGGGTAAAGCAGGTTGTGGTGATGTGAAGTCATTGCAAGAATGGCATAGTGAAATTAAGGATAAATAGGAATTAAATCGAAAGAAGTTGCAGCGTGTGATGCAACTTCTTTTTTTGAACAACAGAAAAATATGTTGATAAATCATCTAAATCAAACTAAAATAGAATTAAATACCACAGATATAAAATTAAATTCTAAAGAGGTTATATATGATTACATCACAAATTAAAAGACTATATTGTAATTTAACATCGGCTGAACGAAAAGTTGCCACTTATGTAATTGAAGCGCCACAGGAGGTTACCGGATTAACGGTGCACCAATTGGCTGAAAAATGCGAGGTTGCATCATCTGCAGTTATTCGGTTTTGTAAATCCATTCAGTTACAAGGCTTTTCTGAATTGAAAATTGAATTGGCCAGAGAACTGGGAAGTCAGAGAGAAGGGAAAAAAAGGGAGTTGCCTTCGGTGGAACATGAGAGTGGAACGGAAGGAGTAGTACGTAAAGTCTTTAGCTCAGGCATGCAAACCCTACAAGACACACTTGATATGTTAGATTTCTCGAAAGTAAAGCAGATGTCGGAGGTATTGGTCGGTGCAAAGCATATTTTCTTGTTTGGAATCGGAACTTCTTCCACTGTTGTAACCGATGCACAGTACCGCTTATCTCAGTTGGGTTTGTGGGCAACTGCCTGTACCGACATTTTATTGATGGGAGTAACGGCAGCAAACTTAGAGGAAGGGGATGTAGTCTTAGCGATTTCTCATAGTGGTAGAACGAAAGCCGTTGTAGATGCAGTTCGCATTGCAAAAAAGAAAGGTGCAACTGTGATTGCGATTACTAGTTTTACAGACAGTATTCTCTATAAAGAAAGTGATGTTGCGGCAACTGTTTTCGCAGATGAGGTAACGTATCCGGTAGAGGCTGTGTCCGCACGTGTGGCGCATATCTGCCTGGTTGATTCGCTGGCAATGCTCTTGGCAACACATAATTATGACAGCTTTGCAGACCATATTAAATCAAGAAATGATATATTAGAAGGAATTCGATATTAGGAGTTTCACGTTAAAAGGCAGACACCAATATGGTGTCTGTTTTTTGCTGAAATTTATTATTTTTTGCATTGACAAAACAAATATGAATCACTATACTAGAACAGAATGTTGAATAGTATACATAACTAGAATAAAATTCTATTAAAGTTTCAGAAAGGTATAGGTAAGTAAAAAATGAATGTTTTATTAGCAACAGTAGGGCAAATGATGGTTTTGTTTTCATTGATTTTTATGGGGTATGTAGTGGCTAAGGTGAAAGTGGTGCCAGAAAATTCAGCAACAGTTTTATCAAAATTAGAGAACAACTTATTTGTTCCGGCGTTAGTTTTAGGAACATTTGTAGAGAATTTTACACTTGAGAAATTGAGTACAGCATGGAAACTATTTTTAGTTAGTTTTGTAATCTGTATCATTATGATGTTTCTTGCGATTATTGTCGCGAAATGGTGTTCCAAAGACCAGTATATAAGAAATATTTATACATATGGACTGGCTTTTTCCAATTTTGGATTTATGGGAAATGCAGTTGTAAGTGCCGTATTTCCGGAAATCTTTTTGGAATATCTGATTTTTACAATGCCACTATGGACCATGATTTACATGTGGGGTGTACCGTGTCTTTTGATTCCGTCTGAGGAAGGAAAGCAGACGATTAAAAGCAGATTGAAATCCTTTGCAAATCCAATGTTCGCTGCTATGGTTATCGGTGTTGTGATTGGTCTTTGTGGAATTAAGTTGCCAGGCTTTTTGTCAACTGCCGTTAGTGTGACGGGAAGCTGTATGTCTCCAATAGCAATGATGCTGACTGGTATTACAATAGCAAATATGGATGTGAAAAAAGTCTTATCTATAAAGAGTATTTATGTGGTATCCATTATAAGACTGCTTGTTTTTCCTTTGATTTTTATCGGAGTATTTAAACTTCTGCCAATGTCGCAGAACATTGTGGTTTGTACCATTTGTTCGCTGGCAATGCCACTTGGACTGAGCACACTTGTTATCCCTGGTGGATATGGGAAGGATACGTCGGTTGCGGCAGGAATGGCAGTCGTATCGCATTTGCTTTCAGCAATAACTATTCCAGTGATATTCTATGTAATGATGAGTTGGTTATAAATAAAATGCCGTAGACAGTTTAGTATTGTCTACGGCATTCATTATCTTATATTACTGCAATGTATCAATAAGGTGCTGAATTGTTTCGACAGTCTCTTCCAAAGCATCAGCAATTTCTTCTACAGATTTACCTTTTGCTAGTTTTTTCTGAACTAGACTAATTAATTTATTATGTTGTCCAATTTGCTCGCCTTCTTCAAATGCAATCTGTTTTAAATCTTTTTCATATAATTCCTTATCAAATAAATCGTCTAACATTTCGAGTACCTCGCTTTTCTTCTCTATCAAAAAGTTTTTCAGTACATTTTCTGCAATACATTCATCAATTGCCTTGGTGATTGCCAGTTCCAGTCGGTTTGGAAATTCTCTAGCATACTTGCGAAGTTTGTCTACAAAGATAGCATACTCCTTGAGCCGCCGACTTTTTTCCATAAGTTCCTTATTATGCCCATAATTAATGTTCAGCATTCGCACTTCACATTCTAGACAGCCACGCTTCTTATCGCCATTACTTTCTGTCATAAATGCATCTGATAAGCGCAGATACTTTTCGTCTGGTTCCTCTTTGGTTCCGTTATAAAACACCACATAATGCGGAACTGGTAACCTTTGTAATTTCGAACTATATATATTTAGGCCATGCGTCTTGATATATTTATTATATAGTTGACTAAAATATCTTAATCCACGAATCGGCATATTGGGATTATAGGTACTCTGCTGCTCGTACAGATTCATTGCGCTATCGATTAGAAACGAAAAATCGTTCTTGGTTGTCATGTACAAAAATCCTTCTATTGTATTGATTTCAAGTTCATCCGTATCTTGATGTTCAGTTGTTTGTTTCATAATGTTTTTTCTCCTTGTATAATATCATGTTTTTAGTCTTATTGGTAGTAAAAAATCAACATTTACATGATATAAACAATCATAGGCATCTACCTCCAGTTTTTTAGTTTTCATCAAATTGAAATTCTCTGACTGAAACGTCTTGAAATTCAGATGCGTTTATGATTAAACGCCATTTTGACACTTCGAATGATTTGAAATAAATCCGTGTCATGTTTTGATGTAAGAAAATTGTAGCATGTTGCTAGTACTATTTTCAATAAATAGAATGTGTATAACTCTGAAAATTTTGTTGATAGAGTGTGGATAAGTTCACGATTTATCAGCATTTAAAAATAATCTCCTAAACAGGCAAAAATATGTTATACTAACCAAAAGGCTCTTATTTGGAGGTTACAAGATGGAAATGAAAAAAATACTAAATATGGTAGACCACACATTACTCAAGCAGGAGTCAACCTGGGAGCAGATAAAGGAAATATGTGATGATGGAATGAGATATGAGACGGCATCTGTCTGCATCCCGCCTGCATTTGTAAAACAGGCAAAAGAATATGTGGGTGATAAATTGCAGATTTGCACCGTAATTGGATTTCCCAATGGATATAACACGACTGCAGTAAAATGCTTTGAAACGGAAGACGCTGTCAATAATGGCGCTGATGAAATCGATATGGTGATTAACATTGGCTGGGTGAAGAATGAGAAGTGGAATGAGCTGTTGGAAGAAATTAAGGCAGTAAAAGTAGCATGCCACGGAAAACTATTAAAGGTTATTATTGAAACTTGTTTACTGACGGATGATGAGAAAGTGAAGATGTGTGAAATCGTTTCTGCATCCGGTGCGGAATATATTAAGACTAGCACTGGATTTTCCACTGGCGGAGCAACGAGAGAGGATGTGGCGTTATTTGCTGAGAATGTGAAACCAGGGATGAGAATCAAGGCAGCAGGAGGCATTTCTTCTATAAAAGATGCGGAGGATTTTATAGCACTTGGCGCAGAAAGACTTGGAACCAGCCGCATTGTGAAGATTGTGAAGAACGAGAGTTCAAATGATAAATACTAAGAAAAAAGAAATACAAATCAGAGAGAGAATTATGAGTAAAATATTCTATTTAATGGGAAAAAGTGCATCTGGAAAAGACACAATTTATAAAAAAGTGAAGGAACAGATGCCGGAATTGAAAACAATCGTTATCTACACTACTCGTCCGATTCGCGAGGGAGAGCAGAATGGTAGAGAATACCATTTTGTAGATAATGATAAGTTAAAGCAATTACAAGAAGCAGGAAAAGTTATCGAACTGCGCGAATATAATACAGTACATGGTATTTGGAAATATTTCACGGCAGATGACGGACAGTTTGACAGTGATGACAATTATCTGGCAATTGGTACATTGGAGTCCTATGTGCAGTTGCGAGATTACTTTGGACAAGAACGTCTTATTCCGATTTATGTAGAGGTTGAGGATGGGCTTCGCTTGGAACGTGCACTGGCGCGTGAGCGCATGCAGGCAACACCAAAGTATGAGGAAATGTGTCGAAGATTTCTAGCAGATGCAGCAGACTTTTCTGTGGAAAACCTAAACAAGGCGGGGATAACTCGTAAATTTATTAATATTAATATGGATAAATGTGTCGGTGAAATTGTGCTAGGTATTCGTGAAAATTTATGATATACTGAAAAGGCAGAAGTTTTCGAGGTACTCTGCTCTTTCAGTAATAAAGAAGGAGGTTGACGACATGGGTGGCTTTAAAGATGTAGTAGGGCACAAGGATATTGTTAAATATATGAAAACTGCCGTAGAGCAGAACAAAATATCGCATGCATACATTTTAAACGGACAACGTGGTTCGGGTAAAAAACTATTAGCACGTTTGTTTGCTATGACACTACAATGTGAATCCGGAGAGTCAGAACCATGTGGAACTTGCCGTTCTTGTATGCAAACCACGAGTGGAAATCAGCCGGATATCATTACGGTGAAGCATGAAAAACCAACTTCCATTAGTGTGGATGATATCAGGGAGCAGCTAAATGGTGATATTATGATTAAGCCATACAGCAGCCGATATAAAATATATATTATTCCGGAAGCGGATTTAATGACTGTGCAGGCGCAAAATGCACTCTTAAAAACATTGGAGGAACCACCGGAATATGCAGTGATTTTTCTTTTGACAGAGAATGCCGACAGTCTCTTGGCAACGATACGTTCGCGATGCGTTATGTTAAAGTTACGTAACATCAAGGATAAGTTAGTCAAAAAGTATCTGATGGAGCAGTTGCAGGTTCCGGATTATCAGGCAGAACTTTGCGCTGCTTTTGCACAAGGGAATATTGGTCGAGCAGTCATGCTTGCAAAATCAGAACATTTCAACGAGATTAAAGAAGAAGCAATTCAGCTTCTTAAATATATAGATGAAATGGAACTGCACGAGATTGTAGGTGCAATCAAACAAATTAATAAGTATAAATTAGAAGTGACAGATTATCTGGATATCTTCACCATTTGGTATCGGGATGTCCTGCTATACAAAGCTACAAAAGATGTGGACGGCTTGGTATTTTCGGACCAACTAAAATTTATTAAAGACAAAGCGGCAAAAAGTTCCTATGAAGGAATCGAATTGATTCTTACAAGTATAGAGAAGGCGAAACAACGTATTAAAGCGAATGTGAACTTTGATCTGTTGATGGAACTTCTGCTGTTGACTATAAAGGAGAATTAGGAATGACAAAAGTAATTGGAGTAAGATTCCGTCAGGCAGGAAAAATATATTTCTTTTCCCCGGGGAAACTTCATGTAAAACAGGGTGATAAAGTAATTGTAGAAACGGCACGAGGCGTAGAATTCGGCAGTGTTGTTTCAGGTCCGAAGGAAGTGAAGGACGAAACGATTATGCAGCCTTTAAAATCGGTTATCAGAATCGCTACAGAGGAAGACAAGCGTAACGAAGAAAGAAATCGAGAGAAAGAAAAAGAAGCTTTCAAGGTGTGTTTGGAAAAGATTCGCGAACACGAATTAGATATGAAATTAATTAATGCGGAATATACCTTTGACAACAACAAAGTGCTGTTTTATTTCACGGCAGACGGAAGAATTGATTTCCGTGATTTGGTAAAAGATTTGGCAGCAGTATTTCGTACCAGAATTGAACTACGTCAGATAGGTGTGCGTGATGAAACAAAGATTCGAGGAGGCATAGGTATTTGTGGTCGCCCTCTTTGTTGTCATACGTATCTTTCGGAGTTTGCACCGGTTTCTATTAAGATGGCAAAGGAGCAGAACTTATCACTTAATCCAACCAAGATTTCAGGTGTTTGTGGAAGATTGATGTGCTGCCTGACAAATGAAGAAGAAACCTATGAAGAACTTAACAGTCGTCTTCCTGCAATTGGGGATTTTGTGACAACACCGGATGGATTAAAGGGAGAGGTTCAAAGTGTAAGCGTACTTCGTCAGTTGGTGAAGGTTGTTGTGAATTTGGACGATGACGAGAAAGAAATTCGAGAATACAAATCAAAAGAATTAAGATTTAAACCTCGTAGACGTAAAGATGTAAAGCTCTCAAAAGAAGAAATGAGGGAGCTTGCAGCTTTGGAAAAAGGTGAAGGAGCATCAAAACTCGATGATAATTAATCTGAAACCAGAAGAACGTCTGGATGATTTACAAATAAATGGATATGAGATTATTCAACATCCGGGGAAATTTTGTTTTGGAATGGATGCAGTCTTGCTCTCAAATTTTGCTCGTGTTAAGAAGGGTGAAAAAGTTCTTGACCTTGGGACGGGAACAGGAATCATACCAATCCTTTTAACGGCGAAGACAGAAGGGGAGAGTTTTGTGGGACTGGAAATTCAGGAAGAAAGTGCTGATATGGCACAGAGAAGTGTAACCCACAATCATCTGGATGATAGAATAACAATTGTAAATGGAGATATTAAAGAGGCGGCTGCTATATTTGGCTCAGCCTCTTTTGACGTCATAACGACGAACCCACCGTACATGATTGGGCAGCATGGAATTGCCAATGTATCTGACACAAAGGCAATTGCAAGACATGAAGTGCTTTGTACATTAGATGATATATTGCGTGAGAGTGCTCGTGTATTAAAACCAAGAGGAAGGTTCTATATGGTTCATCGACCATTTCGCTTGGCAGAAATTTTGTCAAAGATGGTGGAACTTGGGATAGAGCCAAAGCGCATGAGAATGGTACATCCTTTTATTGACAAGGAACCCAATATGGTATTGATTGAAGGGGTGCGTGGGGCAAACTCGCGTATGACAGTGGAGAAACCGTTGATCGTTTACAAGGAGGTCGGCGTGTATAGCGACGAACTACTTGGGGAATATGGATTGAAATAGATGAGGAGATACCTATGTCTGGAAAATTATACCTTTGTGCAACTCCGATAGGAAACTTGGAGGATATGACCTATCGTGTGGTTCGTACTTTGCAGGAAGTTGACTTGATTGCGGCAGAAGACACAAGAAACAGTATCAAACTGTTGAATCATTTTGAAATCAAGACACCAATGACCAGCTACCATGAGTACAACAAAATTGAAAAGGGAAGAAAATTAGTGGAGAAACTGCAAGCGGGATCGAATATTGCATTAATTACCGATGCAGGAACACCTGGCATTTCAGACCCGGGTGAAGAACTGGTAAAAATGTGCTATGAAGCGGGGATAGAGGTGACATCTCTGCCAGGGGCAGCAGCCTGTATTACGGCTCTTACGTTGTCGGGACTATCTACAAGAAGATTTGCATTTGAAGCCTTTCTTCCCTCAGATAAAAAAGAGAAGCAAGTTATTTTAAAGGAATTGGAAAAAGAAACCAGAACTATTATTTTATATGAGGCGCCACATCGCTTGGTACGAACCTTACAAGAATTGCTGGAAGTGTTAGGAAATAGAAAGATTACCGTCTGTAGAGAACTTACAAAAAAACATGAGACGGCATTTGCAACCACGTTAAAAGAAGCACATTCCTTCTATGAAGAAAATGAACCAAAAGGCGAATGCGTTCTTGTGATAGAAGGGAAAAGTCGTGAAGAACTCAAACAAGAAGAAGTTGCCAAGTGGGAAGAAATGAGTATTGAGGAACACATGGAACATTATTTGCGGCAAGGAATTGAAAAAAAAGAAGCAATGAAACGGGTCGCAAAGGACCGAAGAATTACGAAAAGAGACGTATATCAGCAGCTTTTGTGAGATTTATTCAATTTGCACAGAAAAAGAAAAAAAGATTGTACAATCTGGTTGTAGACTAGATTGTACTTTTTTTGTATACTGAATGGAGATAATAACGAAAACCTAGGAGGAGTAGAAAGAATGGGAACACTATCATTCAAAAATATTAACAAGGTATATCCAAACGGATTCCACGCTGTAAAAGATTTTAATCTTGAAGTTGCTGATAAAGAATTTATCATCTTCGTAGGACCATCAGGATGTGGTAAAACAACTACATTACGTATGGTTGCTGGTCTTGAAGAAATCAGTTCAGGTGAATTGTCAATTGACGGAAGAGTAATCAATGACGTTGAGCCAAAAGACAGAGATATCGCAATGGTATTCCAAAACTATGCGTTATATCCACACATGACAGTATATGACAACATGGCTTTCGGTTTGAAATTGAGAAAAGTACCAAAAGCTGAAATCGATAAAATGGTGCATGAAGCAGCTAAGATTCTTGACCTTGAACCATTGTTAGACCGTAAACCTAAAGCATTATCAGGTGGTCAAAGACAACGTGTTGCTATGGGTCGTGCTATCGTTCGTAATCCACAAGTATTCCTTATGGACGAACCTTTATCAAACTTGGATGCTAAATTAAGAGGTCAAATGCGTATTGAGCTTTCTAAATTACATCAAAGATTAGGTACAACAATTATCTACGTTACTCATGACCAGGTAGAAGCTATGACACTTGGTACAAGAATCGTAGTTATGAATGCTGGTATTGTTCAACAGGTT
>JAZRPT010000006.1:0-12901 GCA_045649385.1 Faecalimonas sp.
ACAGACACACAACACAACAAAAGGGAAGAGGCAAATCGAAAGATTTGCTTCTTTTTTTGCATTGTGGGATGAAATGTGATATACTAGCAATGTTTATGCGAGGAGGTACCAGAATGAGTAAAATACCATTTGTTACGAAAGAACAATTAGATGAAATTGTAAAGACATATCCAACACCATTTCATTTATATGATGAAAAGGGAATTCGAGAAAATGCAAAAGCTTTAAAAGAAGCATTTTCATGGAATAAAGGATTTAAAGAATATTTTGCAGTGAAGGCAACTCCAAATCCTTTCTTGATTAATATTTTAAGAGAATATGGTTGTGGTTGCGATTGCTCTTCTTATACAGAATTAATGCTTTCTGAAGCAATTGGTGCAGTTGGTGAAGATATTATGTTTTCTTCTAATGCAACACCTGCAGAAGAATTTGTATATGCTAATCAATTAGGTGCAATTATAAATTTAGATGATTTCACACACATTGATTTCTTGGAAAAAACAATTGGTTATATTCCGGAGACGATTAGTTGCCGTTACAACCCGGGCGGATTGTTTAAGATTAGTAATGACATCATGGATAACCCTGGTGATGCGAAATATGGTATGACAACGGAGCAGTTGTTCGAAGCATTTAAGGTTTTAAAAGCAAAGGGAGCAAAGGAATTCGGTATTCATGCATTTTTGGCTAGTAACACTGTGACAAATGAATATTACCCGATGCTTGCGAAAGTGTTGTTTGAAGTTGCAGTTAAATTGCAAAAAGAAACAGGTGCACATATTAAATTTATCAACCTTTCCGGTGGAATTGGTATTCCATATCGTCCAGAGCAAGAACCAAATGATATCTATGCGATTGGTGAAGGCGTGAGAAAAGTTTTTGAAGAAGTATTAGTACCGGCCGGCATGGGTGATGTGGCAATTTACACAGAATTGGGACGTTTTATGATGGGACCATACGGCTGTCTTGTAACAAAAGCAGTTCACGAAAAACATACTCACAAAGAATATATCGGCTGTGATGCATGTGCAGTAAATTTAATGCGTCCTGCAATGTATGGTGCATATCATCACATTACCGTTATGGGGAAAGAAAATGAACCATGCGACTATATATATGATGTTACAGGTTCTCTCTGTGAGAACAATGACAAGTTTGCAATTGACCGCATGTTGCCAAAGATTGATATGGGAGACACATTAGTAATTCATGATACCGGCGCGCACGGCTTTGCAATGGGATATAATTACAATGGAAAGTTAAAATCTGCGGAGCTTCTTTTGAAAGAGGATGGAAGTGTACAATTGATTCGTAGAGCTGAAAAACCAAGTGATTATTTTGCGACATTTGATTGCTTTGAGTTAAGTAATAAATTAAAATAATAAAAAGAGCTGAGAAATTTTTGTTCTCAGCTCTTTTTTGTGGTATAATACATAAATAGTATTATAAGTTTGGGAGGACTTACCTTTGAACAGTAAAATTGTTTTGATTGATGGCCATAGTATTTTGAATCGTGCTTTTTATGGGGTGCCGGATTTAACAAATTCGGAAGGTCTTCATACCAACGCTATTTATGGATTTTTAAATATTATGTTTAAGATTCTTGAGGAAGAAAAACCAGAATATTTAACTGTGGCATTTGATGTTCACGCACCGACATTTCGTCACGAGATGTATGCGGAATATAAGGGAACAAGAAAGCCTATGGCGGATGAACTTCGTCAACAGGTGCCAGTAATCAAGGAAGTCCTTCGTGCAATGGGAGTGAAGATTATTGAACAGGCAGGATTAGAAGCGGATGACCTCCTTGGAACCATTTCCAAACGTTGTGAGAACATGGGAATGGACGTTTCTGTGATTTCCGGAGACCGAGATTTGTTGCAATTAGCAACTGAAAAGGTCAAAATTCGCATTCCGAAAACAAAACAAGGAAGAACGGAAGTAGAAGATTATTACGAAGAGGATGTAAAAACTCGATACGAGGTAACTCCAAAGGAATTTATTGATTTGAAAGCGCTTATGGGTGATACATCTGATAATATTCCGGGAGTGCCTAGCATTGGAGAAAAGACTGCTACAAAGATTATTGTAGAATATGGTTCTATTGAGAATGCATATGAACACGTAAGTGAACTCAAACCACCTCGTGCTGCAAATGCATTACAAGAACATTATGATTTGGCACAGATGAGTAAGGTGCTTGCTACGATTAATGTGGATGCAGATTTTGCATATAATTTAGAAGAAGCAAGATTAGGAGATTTATATACAGAGGAAGCGTACGTGTATTTCCAAAAATTGCAGTTCAAAAATCTTTTGGCAAGATTTGAGGTCGCAGCACCTGCAAACAAGGTGGAGGATGCCTTTAAAAAGGTAACAAAGTTGAATGAAGCTGAGACAATTTTTGCAAAAGCTAAGCAGCAAAAAGTAGTTGGAATTGCATTTTATAAGGATACATCCAATGTATTGCCATTGTTTATGATGGATGCGGGACTTACTGGCATTGGTATTTCCTTTGGAAAAGAGGATATCTATGTCATTACCACAGAGGAGGACATAACGCTTTCCTATTTACTTGATGAACTTGTTGATGTGTCGAAAAGTGTCGAAATGTTTTCTTTGTTCCACGCAAAACAGGCGTTGGAGCATATAGAAGGTGTGCGTAGAGAGGTGTGCTTTGATGCCATTGTTGCAGCATATCTTTTGAATCCGCTCAAGAATGACTATGATTTTATAGATGTTGCAAGAGAGCAACTTGATATTTTAATCGATGATAAAGCGGATGAGCTTCAGAAATGCTTTTATGAATGCTATGTTGCATATGCAAGCTTTGAGATTTTGATGAGCAAGCTTGCTGATGCTCAGATGGATAAACTATTTTTTGATATTGAGATGCCACTTCTTTTTACGCTTTATGAAATGGAAAAGAATGGTGTAAAGGTGGAGGCACCAGCACTTAAAGTTTATGGGGAACAACTGGCGATTAAAATTGTAGAATTAGAAAAGAAAATCTATGAGGCGGCAGGAGAAGAATTTAATATTAATTCACCGAAACAGTTGGGTGTAATCTTGTTTGAAAAACTAGGATTACCAAGTGGCAAGAAAACAAAGACCGGGTATTCCACATCAGCAGATGTGTTGGAAAAACTGGCACAGGACTATCCGATTGTTTCTGACATTTTAGAATATCGCCAGCTTACAAAGTTAAAGTCTACTTATGCAGATGGTTTAGCGAACTATATTCAGGGAGATGGGCGTATACACGGCAAATTTAATCAGACCATTACGGCAACCGGAAGAATCAGCAGCACAGAGCCGAATTTACAAAATATTCCGATTCGTATGGAACTGGGAAGACTGATTCGAAAGGTGTTTGTTCCTGAGGAGGGATATGTATTTGTGGATGCAGATTACTCTCAGATTGAACTTCGTATTTTAGCACATTGTTCCGGAGATGAACAACTCATTACCGCATATAAAGAAGCAAGAGATATTCATCGCATGACGGCATCACAGGTATTTCATATTCCTTTCGATGAGGTGACAGAACTACAAAGACGTAATGCAAAGGCCGTTAACTTTGGTATTGTATATGGAATTAGTTCCTTTGGTCTTAGTCAAGACCTTAGTATTACTAAAAAAGAGGCTGCACAGTATATCGATAATTATTTTAACACCTATCCGGGAATTAAAAAGTTTTTAGATGATGCGGTTGTGTCAGGAAAAGAAAATGGTTATGTAACTACATTGTTTGGTAGAAGAAGACCGATTCCTGAATTGTCTTCCAGCAACTTTATGCAACGTTCATTTGGTGAACGTGTTGCTATGAATTCACCGATACAGGGGACTGCAGCGGACATTATGAAGATTGCAATGATTGGTGTGCAAAAAAGATTAAAAGAAGAGCAATTAAAATCAAAACTTGTCTTGCAAGTACACGATGAATTGTTAATTGAGGCTCATGAGTCGGAAGTTGATAAAGTGAAGGAAATTCTTCAGTATGAAATGGAACATGCTGCAGAATTATTGGTTCCGCTTGATGTGGATATGCATACTGGAAAGAATTGGTACGAGGCAAAATAATGAAAATAATTGGAATTACAGGGGGAGTCGGTTCTGGAAAGAGCCGAGTTCTCTCATATTTAGAAACAGAATATCACGCTGTCGTCTGTCAGGCTGACCATGTGGCTTGGAAGTTACAGGAATTAGGTCAAAAATGTTATACCCAAATCGTCTCTTATTTTGGTGAAAATATTTTGAAAGAAGATGGCACAATTAATAGAGGCAAACTAGGTCAAATTGTATTTGCTGACAAGGATAAGTTGAATGTATTAAATCAGCTGATGCATCCGGCTGTAAAGGAATACATACTAGAATGGATTCAAAAAGAGCAAAAAAATGATACTGCATATTTTTTGATTGAAGCAGCTTTACTTTTGGAAGAAGATTACAATCTGATTTGTGATGAAATGTGGTATATTTACTGTGATGAGAGCATTCGTAGAGAACGATTGAAGTTAAGCCGTGGGTATACGGATGAAAAAATAGATGCAATCATTGCTTCACAATTATCTGAGGAAATTTTTAGAAATGAATGTCAAATTGTGATTGACAACAGCGGAGATTTTGATGATACTTGTTATCAGATTGAGAAAGCAATGAAACGTTAGGAGAAACTAAATGAGATTATGTAGCATTGCAAGTGGCAGCAGTGGAAACTGTATTTATGTAGGAAGTGACAACACGCATATACTTGTAGATACAGGCATTAGCAAAAAAAGAATAGAGGACGGGCTTGCTGAAATAGGGCTAACAGGTGAAAATATCAATGGGATATTTATTACCCATGAACATATCGACCACATACAAGGCTTGGGCGTTTTCTGTAGAAAATATAATGTGCCGATTTATGCAACTCAGGGTACAATCGTAGGGATTCAAAATTGTAAAACAATCGGGAAGATGCCAGAGGGACTTTTGCATGAGATTCCGATTGATGAACAATTTAAAATCGGTGATTTAAAGGTAAGACCATTTAACATTTCGCATGATGCAAATGAACCAACGGGATTTCGCATTGAGAGTGAAGATAAGGCGATTGCTGTTGCAACAGACCTAGGTACCTATGACGAGTATATTGTAGAAAATCTTAAAAATTTAAATGCAGTACTTCTGGAAGCAAACCATGATACCCATATGGTAGAGGTCGGTCCATATCCATATCCGTTAAAACAGCGCGTGTTAGGAAATAAGGGTCATTTATCAAATGAGTTGTCAGGAAGATTACTTTGTGATATTCTACATGATAACTTAAAGTGTGTTTTGCTTGGCCATTTGAGCAAGGATAATAATTATGCGGAACTTGCGTACGAAACTGTAAAACTAGAAGTAACAATGAGCAAGATACCATATAACGGAAATGACATTCCGCTTATGGTTGCTGATAGAGACAAAATGTCAAAAATTTTTAATATCTAACACGAGGAGGCAGGATATGAAAAAATGTATTATTACTGTTGTAGGAAAAGACACAGTAGGAATTATTGCAAAGGTTTGTACATATTTGGCAGAGAACCAAATTAATATTTTGGACATTTCTCAGACAATTGTACAAGGGTATTTTAACATGATGATGATTACTGACATGGCAGCCACAGAAAAAGAATTCGGCACCGTATTCGAAGAGCTGGAAAAGATTGGCGAAGATATTGGTGTAACCATTCGTTGCCAGAGAGCAGAGATTTTTGAAAAAATGCATAGACTTTAATAGTAGGAGACTGGAAAACCATGATTAATATTTATGAAGTCACAGAAACGAATCAGATGATTTCACAGGAAAATCTGGATGTTCGTACAATTACCTTGGGTATTAGTCTCACGGATTGTATCGATTCTGATTTGGAAAAACTTAATGAAAAGATTTATAACAAAATTACAAGTATTGCAAAGGATCTAGTTTCGACTGGTCAGGCAATTGAACATGAATTTGGAATTCCAATCGTTAATAAACGTATCTCAATCACACCAATTTCATTGATTGGTGCGGCGGCGTGCAAAACCAGTGAAGATTTTGTCACAATTGCAAAAACATTAGATCGTGCTGCGCATACCGTTGGTGTGAACTTTATAGGTGGATTTTCGTCACTTGTTTCAAAGGCTATGACAAAGTCAGAGGAATTGTTGATTCGTTCCATTCCACAGGCCCTTGCAGAAACAGAACGTGTTTGTAGTTCAGTTAACGTGGGCTCAACAAAGACAGGTATCAATATGGATGCTGTAAAACTTTGTGGAGAAATCATTAAGGATACAGCAGAAGCAACGAAAGACAGAGATTCTCTCGGTTGTGCAAAATTAGTAATCTTTTGTAACGCCCCGGATGACAATCCATTTATGGCTGGTGCATTCTTGGGAGTAACAGAGGGAGATGCCGTGATTAATGTAGGCGTCAGCGGACCTGGTGTTGTAAAACACGCAATCGAACAAGTTCGAGGACAAGGATTCGAAGAACTTTGTGAAACAATTAAGAAAACAGCGTTCAAGATAACACGTGTAGGTCAGTTGGTAGCCGGAGAAGCTTCCAAACGTCTGAACATTCCGTTTGGAATCATTGACTTATCCTTAGCCCCAACACCTGCAGTAGGAGACAGTATTGCTGAGATTTTAGAGGAAATTGGTTTGGAAAGAGTTGGTGCACCGGGAACAACTGCTGCGCTTGCTATGTTAAATGACCAAGTGAAAAAAGGCGGCGTTATGGCATCTTCTTACGTGGGCGGTCTTAGCGGTGCGTTTATTCCGGTTAGTGAAGATCAAGGCATGATTGATGCAGTAACGGTTGGAGCATTATCTCTTGAAAAACTTGAAGCAATGACCTGTGTATGTTCCGTTGGTCTTGATATGATAGCTATTCCTGGAAAAACAAAGGCAACAACCATTTCCGGCATAATAGCAGACGAGATGGCAATTGGTATGGTGAACCAAAAGACAACCGCTGTACGTTTAATTCCTGTCATTGGAAAGGATGTAGGAGAAATTGCTGAATTTGGTGGACTTCTTGGTTATGCACCAATTATTCCGGTTAATGAATTCGATTGTAGTGCATTTGTAAACCGTAAAGGAAGAATTCCTGCACCGATTCATAGTTTTAAGAATTAACAAAATAATGAGCATGCAACTATACTCGTATAATTGCATGCTCGTATTCATTTATAAAAGAAGTTTTGAATTTGTCAGTCACGACAGATTCATAAAGGTTTGATGCGTAAATATCTTGGTTTAGCATTTGAACAGTTGAATCTGACAAATCTTTTATTGTAGTCAATTTTGTTAATAGTGGAATGGTAGAAGCATTTTTAATTACTGTCAAAACATCGGAATCATCTTTTCTAAATCCAAGTATCCTCGCATATGCAACATCTGTGTAATCTGTTTTTTTAATTCCAAGTAAAATATGAAGCAGAGCACGACTGATTCTTGAATAAGTCACTTCTTTGGTCTTTAGCAACTCACAAAATTGTTCATATGAAACAAAATTGTTTAATTGATTGTATACGCGGTTAGCCAGTTCTTCAGAAACATCAGCATATTGTGTTAACGATAATTTTGTCTCATTCAGTAATCTATATTTCAACAACAATGAAAAATCATTTGTGAATATTGGGTATCTGGTTTGATAATACGCTTCTAATAGTGTCGCACAATCTGACGGAATTTGTCTGTTAAGGTTTGTAAAATCACCATTTAATATTGTTTGTCGTAAAGCGGTTGCAGAACTAAATTCTTCTTGTAAATCCACGTCATGATATTGAGAGGATATGCGCTGAATGGTATATGGTTTAATATTGCTGTTGAGACGATATAAAGCTTTTAAATATTCGATTCCAAGAATATTGTTAGGCTGTTCTAATATATCTGAAAAATCTTGCGATGGATAAATTTCTTCAATTGCTTTTTGCCTTGCGAGTGGAAATGAAAGTCCACTTCGTAAATGCTTCTGTAAATTATCTTTATATTGCAAAGGTTCCTTGCATAAAATCTCTGCTAATTCTTTTAAAACAGTGATATCCCCACACTCACTACCAAAGCAAATAGCATCCACACAACCCAAACTATTCAAAACAGAGACGGCACCATAAGCAAATTGCTCTGCTGTACCGGTTGCATAGCAGACAGGTAGTTCAAGCACAAGTGAAGCCCCGGCCTTTAAAGCCATTTCTGCGCGTAGATGTTTTGGCATGATTGCAGGTGCACCGCGTTGCACGAAGTTTCCGCTCATAACAACAATCGCAGCATCCGCACCTGTTAGTTCTTTCGCCTTTTCTATATGATATTGATGACCATTGTGAAATGGATTGTATTCTGCAATTAATCCTACAGTTTTCATTGGTTGCCTCCAAGGAATTTGTTTCAATTATTATAATATAAGATAATGAAATACGCAAAATAATTTATATAAGAAATTGATACTGCACTTTTATTTGATTTTACGGTGTCAATTCAAAAAAAGCATACAAACCCCGTAATTTTTCAAAAATTGTCTTCAAGTGCCCATTCTATTTGACAATCTACATAAAAAAGAGTTAAAATTAATAAGATATATGTTAGAAATAAAAATGGGGAGGTATTTACGAGTATGGAATTGATACTGGAATTGCTTGAAAATAGGCAATATAAAGAATTAAAAACAGAATTGGAAAATATGCACCCCGTTGATATAGCGGAGATGTTAGAAGAATTTGATGAGAAACAGGTTCTTCTTATTTTTAGACTTTTAGGCAAGGATGAAGCAGCTGAGACATTTACGGAAATGAACAGTGATATGCAGGAAATGCTAATCAATGCCTTGACCGATTCTGAAATTAAAGAAGTCATGGATGAAATGTATTTAGATGATACCGTTGACGTATTAGAAGAAATGCCGGCGAATGTTGTAGACAGACTTCTCATGGTCACGGATGAAGAAACTCGTCAGCAAATTAATACATTGCTTAATTATCCGGAAGATAGTGCCGGAAGCATCATGAATGTGGAATATATTGCTTTCCAAAAGGACATGACTGTGGAGGATGCGATTTTAAAAATACGACAGGTCGGTCTGAATCGTGAAACAATATATACATGTTATGTAACAGAAAAGCGCAAACTAATTGGTGTAGTTTCTCTAAAAGAGTTGCTGGTAAGCGGTGACAACCGTATGATTGAGGATATTATGGAAACTAACCTTCTTTATGTGTACACCCATGATGACCAGGAAGAAGCAGCAGCCATGATTAATAAATATGGTCTCATTGCAATCCCTGTTGTAGATAAAGAAATGCGCATGGTTGGTATTGTAACCGTAGATGATGCGATTGATGTCATTGAAGAAGAAACAACAGAAGATATGAGTATGATGGCCGGTATCGTTGCTCCAAGTGAAGACGATTATTTTGTCACAACCACTTGGGAACATGCAAAAAGCCGTTTTCCGTGGCTGTTGTTCTTGATGTTATCTGCAACATTAAGTGGATTGGTGTTAGGCCATTTCGAAGCGGCACTTATTACCATGCCAATATTAAACACCTTTGTACCAATGCTTACCGGAACAGGTGGTAATTGTGGTTCTCAAAGTTCTACATTGATTATTCGTGGTCTTGCCACAGATGAAATTGAGTTTCGAGATATCCTAAAGGTTATCTTTAAGGAACTGCGTGTTGCGGCATTAGTAGGTGCCATGCTTGCAATTGTAAACGGCATTCGTGTTGTAATGATGTATCATGACCCGATGCTGGCGTTCACACTAGGAATTACTCTATTGTGTACGGTTGTGCTGGCAAAAACAATCGGATGTACATTGCCTCTTGTTGCAAAGAAGTGTGGACTTGACCCGGCACTTATGGCAGCACCGCTTATTACTACATTAGTTGATACAGGAACAATTCTAATTTATTTTACAATCGCTACGAAAATTTTTGGAATATAAAGGATTGTTCTTAAAAAGAGACAATCTGTGCTCTTGTATACAAAATACGAATAGGGTATAATTAGACTATGTGAGAAAAAATGAAAGGAGTCATTAAGTCATGGGATTTATTGATGTAATTAAAGAAAAGGCTAAACAAAATGTGAAAACCATTGTTCTTCCGGAAACAGAAGACAAAAGAACATATGAAGCCGCTGAAGCAGTTTTACGTGATGGCACAGCAAAATTAATTCTTGTTGGTAGCAAAGAAGAAATTGAAAAGAACGGTGCTGGATTTGATATTTCAGGAGCAACTATCGTTGACCCTGCAACTTATGAAAAAACAGAAAGTTATATTGCAAAATTAGTAGAACTTCGTTCAAAAAAAGGTATGACAGAAGAACAGGCAAGAGAATTATTGCTTAAGAACTATTTGTACTATGGTGTAATGATGGTAAAAATGGGAGATGCTGATGGTATGGTTTCAGGCGCTTGTCACTCAACCGCTGATACATTAAGACCATGTTTGCAAATCTTAAAAACAAAACCGGGTACAAAATTAGTTTCCGCATTCTTTGTTATGGTAGTACCTGACTGTGATATGGGTGCAAACGGAACCTTTATTTTTGCAGATTCAGGTTTGGAACAAAATCCAGATTCAGAAAAACTTGCAAACATTGCTATTTCATCCGCAGAATCATTTAAGACCTTAGTTGGTGTGGAACCAAAGGTTGCCATGCTTTCACATTCTACAATGGGAAGCGCAAAGCATGCAGACGTTGATAAAGTGGTTGAAGCTACACGCATTGCAAAAGAATTAGCTCCGGAACTGATGTTAGATGGAGAAATGCAATTGGATGCAGCTATTGTTCCGGAAATCGGTGAATCAAAAGCTCCGGGAAGCAAGGTTGCGGGACATGCTAACGTTCTTGTATTCCCTGACTTAGATGCCGGAAACATCGGATATAAATTAGTACAAAGACTTGCAAAAGCAGAAGCTTATGGCCCATTAACACAAGGTATTGCAAAACCGGATAACGATTTGTCTCGCGGATGTAGTGCGGCTGATATCGAAGGTGTTGTAGCAATTACTGCTGTACAGGCACAAGCAGAAGAAAATAACTAATACGGAGGACAGAGACAATGAATGTTTTAGTAATCAACTGTGGAAGTTCATCATTGAAATTCCAATTAATTAACTCAGATACAGAGGCTGTTTTGGCAAAAGGACTTTGCGAAAGAATCGGCATTGACGGAAGATTGACCTATCAACCAGCAGGTGGAGAAAAAACGACAGAAGATAAAGCAATGCCAACACATACAGAAGCAATTCAATTTGTAATTGATGCTTTGACAGATGCAAAAAGAGGTGTTGTTGGAAGCTTGGAAGAAATCGGTGCTGTAGGACATAGACTTGTTCACGGTGGAGAAAAATTTGCAAGCTCAGCTGTTATCACAGACGAAATGTTGAAGGCAGTAGAAGAATGTAATGATTTAGCACCACTTCACAATCCGGCAAACTTAATTGGCGTTGATGCTTGTAAGAAGTTGATGCCAAATACTCCAATGGTTGGTGTGTTTGATACCGCATTTCATCAGACAATGCCGGAAAAAGCATATATGTATGGATTGCCATCTGAATATTATGACAAATACAAAGTAAGACGTTATGGTTTCCATGGTACAAGCCATAGCTTTGTTTCTAAAAGAACAGCAGAGATTTTAGGAGCATCCTATGACAACCTAAAAACGATCGTTTGTCACTTGGGCAACGGTGCAAGTATCTGTGCGGTGGAAAATGGAAAATCTGTTGATACATCAATGGGTCTTACACCACTTGAAGGTCTTGTAATGGGAACACGTTCTGGTGACATTGACCCAGCTATCTTAGAATTTCTTGCTAAGAAAGAAGATATGGATATCACAGCACTTATGAACATGTTAAATAAAAAATCCGGTGTACAAGGAATGTCTGGTCTGACAAGCGACTTCCGTGATTTGTGGGCAGGCGCTGAAGCAGGCAATAAACATGCACAGACTGCATTAGATGTATTCTGTTATCGCGTAGCAAAATATGTTGGAAGCTATGTGGCAGCTATGAATGGTGTAGATGCAATTGCGTTTACAGCTGGTATCGGTGAAAATGATGGCGGTGTAAGAGAACGTGTATGTAAATATCTCGGATACTTGGGAATCGAAATTGATGCTGAGGCAAATAAAGCCCGTGGTGAAGAAGTGATGATTTCTACACCGGATTCCAAAGTGAAAGTGCTTGTTGTTCCAACAAATGAAGAGCTTGCAATTGCACGTGAAACAGTAGCATTAGTTTAATACAATTTTTGTAAATATTTGTTGACAAACAAAATTTACATGGTATAATAATTTAGGTGTGATAAGGAGAACTGTATGTTTATTAACCTATCAGACGTATTATCTGAACTTCATAAGCCGATTGACCTGATAATTCCGGTTGAGATGGAGTCGATTGAAACATCGCTTGGAAGTATGCCAATTGTTGAGAAGGAAGATGCACATATTGTTGTAAAACATGTGAAGCAAAAGCAACTCACAATCGACGGTACTTGCAGATTAACACTCGAACTTCCGTGTGACCGTTGCTTAGAACCGGTTAAGACAGTGTTTGAATTGAATTTCTCAAAGGCTGTAGATTTGGCAGCAGATGAAAATCAGATAGATGAGTTGGATGAAAAAAATTATATTGACGGATATAATCTTGACGTAGACAAGTTGCTCTATAATGAGATGTTGATAGGATGGCCGATGAAAATTCTATGTAGTGAAACTTGCAAAGGAATTTGCAATACATGTGGTCAAAACCTAAATAAGGGAACTTGTAACTGCGAAGATACAAGTCTTGACCCTAGAATGTCAGTTATCCGCGATGTGTTTAAGAATTTTAAGGAGGTGTAACCTATGTCAATTTGTCCAAAGAATAAATCTTCT
>JAZRPT010000007.1:0-117798 GCA_045649385.1 Faecalimonas sp.
TAATTCTAATTTTGAAATTAAACCTTCACATTCCGGAGTACTGACACTCACTTTTCTACAGAAAAGATTTCCAGAATTAACCAATTCCTCATAATCACTTTCCTGATAGGTATAAGGATTTCCTCTTTTCCAATCTACAGAACGCAAACACTGCATTCCGCTATCTAAAGTTCCATTTCCATAATATATATTTTTCTTAAAGGCCGAATTATATAACATCGTTTGTAAAAAGCATTCATCACAACAAACAGAAAATGCAAACATTTTTTTGATGTTATGTTCTTGTGATAATAAATAAGAAACAAATTCATCTGTCACACTACACCAGTTGCTTCCACATTTAAAGTTAATATTTTGATACTTTTTTTGTCGATTAACTTTCAATAATTTCCTTTGAATTTTTAATGATATACGCTCCGCCAGACATAAAACTCCCCTATTCTTCTTCCCTATCATTTCTTGCAAAAAGCGAAATTGAGCAAAACGGACTACACTGGCTTTCGTGATTTCCTCATCACAAAAATGTACAAATTCAAATCCTTGATTTTCTATAAAGAATTTGTGAATGTATTCCATCGATTTGATTGGAAAGTCTATGCCACTCATAATGTGATAATAATCATAGTTGCCTTTTTTAGCCTCCTCAAAAAGCCGCATTTCTCCATTAATCTGGCTGTATCCACCCCAAGCTATTTTATATCTCTTAATAAATTTAACTTTAGAATACTTGCATACTTTTTCTATCCGAGAAACCACTTCTTGTTGTAACTTAGATTTCTTATCAATATGAAGATATATATCATTATCGGGATGGTCTAACTTCTTCACTAATCGAACAAGCAATGGCCAATTATTATGCGCAATAATTAAAAAAGCATGTCTCATATCTTGTTATCTCCTCTGTTATCTATAATATGCCACAATATCTTCCACCGTTTTAATTCCATAATGTTGTGGCAATGTAATATCTTCAGAATCTTTTCCCAATCTCATATCATCAGTTAAATATTCCTTATCTATTAATTTCTGATACCATCCGATTACCTCGTCCATCATTGGCGTTTGAATATTACATATTTTTGCAAATGCCTTTAATATCAGAAGACCATACGGGAAATCGGCGGTAAAGTATCGTGACTCCAAATCTGGGTGAAACTCTCCATTAATCTCAATTTGCGGAGTTTTTAACCCTTTAAAACTTCTAATACTACAAATTTTTTCTTTCAGGGTCTGTGCATTTGATGATTCGTAATGTGCCAATAATGACCGCACATTGCTCAAATCCATTGGAAGTAATTCACACATTTCCTGCACCTCATGATCCAATGCAATCAAAACCTCACTTGATTTCAAATCCCACTCCTCATAAAATAACGGAATTCTTTTATACCCTTCTGCCTTATTATAATCTTGAAACAGTGCAAACAGCCTTGACGTATGCAAAATAGGATTGCTCGGTGTGAAAGTAACCGATAAATAGTTTGGCAAAGCAATTGTTTTAATATCAAATAAAGATGAAAACATTTCCGCCGCCTCATCACTATAAGAACTTGGAATGGCTGCCACAAACATTTCACTACGCTTGCCGCTTGAAATAACATGTTTTCCATACTCTTTCAATCGAGCAACTGAACAAACTCGTTGCGTACCAAATACAACACCACCGGCAGCAATAAAATCCTTACAATAAAATTCCACACCGCCCGTGCCCGGATAAAACAAAACACGTGTCTGAACATCAATCATAGGAAATACTCTTTCCATCAACTCTCTTATTGCAAATGCAGGAACGGTTACAATAACTAAATCTGCTCCTGACACCACTGCTTTTAAATCATCTGTCACTAAACAAATTCTTACTTCTTGTTCTGTTCCATAATCCACATCTTCATAAACAACAAATGGTTCAAACATATGCGGTTTCCTTGAATACAAACGGACATCATGTCCTTTTAAAGTCATCTGAGCACTAATTAACGTCCCTATATTTCCACTTCCTAATACTGCTACTTTCATTTAACATTTCTCTCTCTCTATTTTTTAATATTCTTTTGTTGTATCAAATACAATTCTTAATGTTCGATGATTAACACGTTCATCCTCTTTCGGCATTTTCATATAATCCCCGTAAACCATTCTTAAGTATTCGTCATATTTGTTCGGAATTTTAAAATACTTTCCTGCAAATTCACTATCTTTGACAGGCAAAAAGTATTCCACCGGATATATTGCATTCAAATATTTTCTTGAGGAATTAAAGTCAGCCAGATACCTGGAATTCTTTTTGTTTTGCATACTTGCAATTCTGCTCTGTATCCTACATAGACTTTTCATTGGCAACATTTTTAGCAACATATCAAGCCCCCCATATTTCAAAGATGATTTGTTGCTATAAACTCCAGCCTTGTAATACATCGTTTCATTAATAGCCTTGGATAATATAAATTGCAAATGTACAAGAATACCCTTGTTCTTCCTCACATAGTCAAAAGGAAAAATATCAACAAAGATTCCTTTATGAATTTTGTCAGGCAATCCCACAACTGATGCTTCTTCAAAAATAGTATTGTTTTTTCTTACCTTTCCAAAAGACAACCAATATTGTGATTCTGTCTGTGTGTTTTGAAGACAATATTTCGAACTTAATTCTGTTCTTGCCACCTGCATAAACTTCTCATAATCATCACGCGGCATTCCTATATCCAAATCATCATCCCAAGGAATAAAGCCTTTGTGTCTAATTGCACCGATTAAAGTACCATATATCATGAAATACCGAAGTTGGTGTTTTTTGCAAATGCGTGCAATCTCTTCTAAGATTTCTATCTGCGTCGCTTGTAATTTTTCCAGAACATCTGGTGTTAATTTTGTCATAAGTTTGCTTTCTGCCATGAGTTACTCTCCTCATTTAAACATATATTTTTATTTATGCATTTTCACCTAGTCTTCTGAATATTTCACACAATTACATGTATGAAGCAAGATAATTCCCATCATCATACTTAAAACAATTAATGGGAACGGGCGCTCTAAAACATGCCCCGAGAACTTGGCTACACAAATTCCTAATAAAGGTGCTGAAAAATACATAGCACTTTCCAACGTAAACATTTTTTTGAAATTACGCAATCCCTGAAGGATAACATAAGCCAACAAACAGAAATAAGGACCAATCAGCAATACTACTCCCATTATTCCATAAATATATAACTGGTAGGTGTAATCTGCTTCTGTGTAAATATAATTTAGTGTATATCCCATACCCAAGTATTTATCTAAAGAATTATCATTGTTGTTATATATATCCTCTAGAATCATGTTTTTCAAAACACGATAATCATTATTAGGTGTCTCCTGCATATAGCGCGCCCAGAAGACACTGTGCTCCAAGTCATCATAATTTTCTATAATAAATGGTGAAATGCCAAAGTATCCGCAATAGTCGTTCATATATTTTAAAACAAATTTTTTCTCGTCATCACTCAATTCATCCGGATTCAATTTCTTGAAAATCTTAGAGTCTTTTTTTAGGTTTTCATAATACAACTTTTCTTCTTCATCCATCTCAGCATCGTCTTCTAGGTCAACCTCTAAAGCACGATCCAACATCAGCTCTGCACGGCCTTCTGAACCAGTTCCTTGATGCTTGTTTTTATATCTGATCATATAACCAACTGGTGAAACTGGAAATAACATGCAAAATACCATACTAATTATTAGGATAGCAATAATTCCTGTTTCCTTGTGTTTTATCAATTTGAAAAACATCCAAAAACACACAAACATTAACACTATCAAGAGACATCCTATATTTGCCACCTTGGTTCCAAGCATAAACATTGCTAACATTTGCATACACATTAAAACATAATGAAACCAATCCCTCACTTTATATACGCGATACACAATGATAGGAAATGACATAAATAAAATTGCAGCCATTTGATTGCCAGACAAGAACCACCCTTTAGTTGTTAATTGGTAATAACTATATTTTGATATATTTTCAAACGAAAACCAGTCAAATAAATTCAATGTCGCATATACTGTTTCTTCAGAATAGTTGCGCTGTGCAATTCCAAAAAGATTAGTCGCTACCATAACAATCGCAATAATAAAAACAAAAATCTCTAGTATCTTAATTAATTGCTCTTTTTTCATTTCTGAATAATATATATTGAATATCAATAACAAAGGTACAATAAATGTCCTGAAAATATAATAAGATTCAACTAAGAAACTAGGCTCTTGAGATGCATAAACCGCCTCATTAAATTGGTAAATATGATAACCATGCAATATGAAATACGCTCCTAAAATAATTGCATATGGAATATATTTCAAAAACTTCTTTTTTTCTGAATAGGCATATATTGTAAGACACATACTAATAAGAGAAATTACTATATTAAAGCCTTCAAATACAGACAACCCAAATAATTGTACATCGCGTACAATGGTTGCCTGAAATATTACAATAAATATCTGTGCAATGATTAAGAGCCCTATTAGCGTATGATTAATCTTATTTATTTTTTTGTTCATTAGTCGTCCTCCTTATGTCTGCTTCCTTTGATTGTATATAACAACTTACCAATGATATTGCAAAATATAATGCAATATATACCTTTCAGGGAATGATAAAAATATCGATTTCGACGATAGTTCGGAAAATGTCGTTGCACTTCTTTTATTGCATCATCCAACGCTTTTTGATAGGTTTTTCTATCATATTTTAGAGAAGCTTTGAGAAAAGTTGCATAAAGATATCTCACATAACAATACTCGATCTCTTTACCATAATCATCCATATATCCCTTTTGTTTGTAATACTCCACAATCCCATTCCAATTTTCCACACAATTGAAAATGCGCGGATCTGTAGATTTTGATATGCTTCCAGAGCGTTGAATGTAATAATAAAATGCTTTTTTTACGACCCCAACATTATTTATGATTGGGAAAAGCCGGTGCAAAAACTCCACATCCTCAAACCAAACACCCTTTTTAAATCGAACTTCTTCAAATAATTCCCGTTTGTATATTTTGTTCCATGCAGAAGGATAAAAATCCATCATTGCCTTTTTAACCTCTTCTTTGCTCAGTAGGTCGTCGTTTACTCTTGAAGTGCCTCTAAATTCATGTTCTTCATATATTTCTCTGAAATCACATACAACAACATCGAAGTCTTGCTCTTTTGCCTTCGCAAGCATTGCTTCATACATATCAGCATCCACATAATCGTCACTATCTACAAAGGCCACATATTTTCCTCTTGCTCTGTCCAAACCATAATTTCTGGCATCACTCAATCCGCCATTTTCTTTTTCTAATGCAATAATATTTGAGTATTCACTTGCATATTTATTAATAATTTCTTGACTCTCATCCGGACTTCCATCGTTAACAAGAATAATTTCATAGTAATTATCATCAAGTGTCTGTTCTACCAAACTACGTATGCACTTCTCCAAATATTTTTCCACATTATAAACAGGCACAATAATGCTTAATTCCACTTTTGCTCCTCCTAAACAAATTTTTTTAACAAGGCTATTGCCCAATATTGCTTCCATGCTCCCAACAAACAAATTAATTTAAACTTCCAACTTGACTGTTTTAAATAAGGATTTTTAGACCAATTTGGAAATTTACCTCTCATAATTTGATGTACCCTTTCTCTGCATTGTTCTGCACCTGTCAAATCAGCAAATCGTAGAATGGCACTTCGTTGAAGTTGAATAATATAAAGATATTCCAATTCCTTATAATACATTTCATATTTGCCATTTGACTCAAATACATCTAAAACATCCTGCAACACAGTAAAAATATCTTCAAATTTAGAATGAAAAGCTGTCTGATTCATGATGCTTGCATCCCGTTGCAAATAATGATAAAACGCTTCATTAACAAACCCTATTTTTGTCGTATAAACAGCCAAAGTCGGCATCAAATCCAAATCTTCATACCAAATACCTTTTCTAAACATATGCTCTTTCATTAATGTTGCACGTACTAACCTTGCCGGTGCATTTGGATAAGAAAAAATATAAGCTTTCTCTGGTTCCTTTGTATAATCCAAATCCGCTTTCAAAACATATGAATGCGTTGGATAATCCATAAAGGTATCGCATACAACAATGTCTAGGTTGTCTTTGATTGCTTTTTCATACATGCGTTCATACATGTAAGCTTCTACATAATCATCACTATCTACAAAAGCAATAAACTCCCCTGTTGCATATTGTATTCCGCAATTTCTAGCATCACTTAATCCACCATTTTCTTTTTTTATACCGTGCACTTGTGGATACTTGCTTTCATATTCTTCAATAGTTTTCTGACTGTTATCTGGCGAACCATCGTTAACCACTATAATCTCAATTTCTTTTAATGTTTGTCCAACAAGACTATCCAAACACTTTTTTAAATATTGCTCTGTTTTATAAACCGGAACAACCACACTTACCTTAATTTTCATCTGCTTCCCCTTTATGTCTCACCAGCCTGCCAAATCTTTGCAAAAAGGCTGTTTCATTAAACAATTTATAAATCACCAAAACAACTACCCCATTTATTAATGTATAAATCGCAAATGTTATAAACCAAACAAAAATATTGCTTAATGTAAAGAATGACACCACTTTATAGCCAATTATAATATCTATTACCACAACAATCCAGAATTTAACATTACTGACAAAATATGTCATACTAGAACATTTAAATATTTCTTTGTGTATAACTACCGTTTTCATGACATACTCTGCAATAAAAACTGAAATGCACGTTGCCAAGAGAACACCTGAAATTCCTAAAACATGAACTAATATAAAGGATAGTGTAAAATTGACAATAGTGTCTACCATTGCGCATTTTTTTGTCTGTTCAAATAGACCGCCTGCATTTACAAAAACCGTAATAGCAATTTTTATAATAGCCAAAAAAAGAATTCCCGAAAATGCAAATGCTATCAATGTATCTGTTTGTATCATATTCTCATACCAAATTTCTATAAACGAATCAATCGCTAATACAAGTGGTACGCACACTGCTGTTGCAATGTAGAACATCATAGAATTTAATTCTCGAAACAACTTGTATGCCTGCTCTTTATCAACACTGAGAATATTACCCAATATTGCTAAAGTTGATGAATATATTTTTTCTATAATTTGCTTCATCATATTAATGATGTAATTGTAAGTAGAATAAATATTTGTGGCTGTTAAACCTAAAAATCGAGTAATAATCAAAACATCAATATTTGAACCAACGAGCCCGTTAATCTTATGAAACATAAGATGCTTTACCTGATGTTTAAAAGTGTAATCTTTCTTTTTATTATGATAATTATACTCTGGAAATTTTTTCTTCGCTGCAATTGCAACTATTGAATAGGTAACAACCTTTACTACACTATGCATTAACAGAATCAGAAGGAAATCAACACCCATAAGAAGCAATGTGATTTCCAAAACACTTTGCATAATTTGTCCTATTTGATATATTAAATTATAAACGTATCGTTCTTCTTTCACTTCAAGCAAACACTGATACGGAACAAAAAAGTAGCTTATCACGCTGCTTAATGCAAACAACAGAAAAGTAGTAACAACATAACGATACTCAAATGGATTATCTTTAATGAAAAAAGGCACTAAAAAAGAAACAATAAACGCTATTCCATAAACCAATATTCCAAGAAGTGAAAAAATCCGCTTGGCACCTGATAGTATTTCGTTCATCTGTTCCTGGTTGTTTGTAGTATTTGGACGGTACAATGCATGGAGAACTGCACTGCCTAATCCCCCATCAACAATGGATATATAAAACATAATTTGAGTAAAAAGTTGGTACATTCCTTGTATTTCTTGCCCTAATACTTGCACAAAAAGCTTAAACTTGAATATTCCCAAAAATGAAATTAGAAGCATTGGAAAAACATCTGTTATTAAATTTATCAAAACTCTCTTTGTTCTCATATAAACCTCTTCCTTATTTCATTTCTTCAAAAAGCTTCACCCATTGACTTCCTATGTTTTCCAAGGCAAAGTGTTTTGCAAACTTCTTACATTCGCAACTTAATTTAAGTCGATAATCTTCGTCCTTAAAGAATCTTTTCATCATTGCCTCAAACATCTTCTTGTCATTCTGTGGAACAATTATCCCTGTTATCTCATCCAAAATAACCTCGCGACTGGATTCACCAAAATCATATACCAGTGCAGGCACCCCACATTCATTTGCTTCCATCACCACAAGTGGCATACCCTCAAAGCTTGATGTTAAAACAAGCAGGCTACTACCAAGCATAACTTCATTCACCTGCTCTGTTTGCCCCTTGTAAATAATTTGATGGTTATCCTCAATAGCACTTTTGATTTCGTCAACAAGCTCTCCTGAACCATAAATTTCAAACTTCCACTCATCAAATCCATTCTCACGTACTACTTCTTTAAAATATTCTATCGCTAAATGCACTCTCTTTTCCTTTGAAAGTCGTCCTACAAAAATCATTTTTTTATTTGACATATCAGCGCAACGTTGTTCTGAAAACGATAATGGATTATAAATACATTTGCTATTTTCAAATCCATGTGATACAGCTTCGTTTTTTGTGGCTTCACTCAGCCACACGAACGTATATATCCGAGGGGCAAATTTTTTAAAAGTCTTTAAATAACTTCTATTTGCCAACACCTGATCAAAACTGGTGTGGAAATGCATAATTGTTTTTTGTAAATACTGCTGCCCTATTCCTGCTAACAACTCATAGTGAGAGTTTATAATAACATCCGGCATCAACTTCTCGATTATTTTTTTGCATTTCTTATAATCATCTGCTATCTGCCTTTTATATGCAAAACGTTCTGCCAACAATTTAGTGCCCTTGATTAAATTCCCTCGCTTCAGTTCACTCAGTAAGTTATTTAATCTTGGGCATCCCCAGACATCATTTTCATTAATAAGATGTTTGTTCACACCTTGTGGATAACTGACATTCTCCCATGTGTCTCCATGCCGAATTGACAATAACTCCACCTGATAATTCAACGACAGAAAATATGAAATCAAGTTTATGTTAACATTTGTAATTCCACCATTTGCATTATCAACTTTCTGCAAAAATAAAATTCGCATTCCTAAAACCTTCCTATGTTTGATAATATGTATAATTCATATTTACATCTACAATTATATCACCATGATCAATTCGCTTTCCTACTTCAGGAATAACCATATAGTCATCACCATATGCCCTTCTTAAAAAGGTATCTGAATCTGCCGGACCATTAATCATTATGTCCTCAAACTGATACATTTTCCCTTCTCCAAATACTGCTTGTAAATTGCACGAGCGTCTTATCGGACCTGAAAATTCATATACATAAGCCGCATCTATTTTTGCTTTGTTCATTATGCGAAAACAAATGTTAATAATTTTTTCGTCCAAATATTTAGGGATTATTGCATAAAGTAC
This sequence comes from Faecalimonas sp., assembly GCA_045649385.1. Taxonomy (GTDB): domain Bacteria; phylum Bacillota; class Clostridia; order Lachnospirales; family Lachnospiraceae; genus Faecalimonas. Next base: position 9,488 of record JAZRPT010000007.1, read on the forward strand.
ACGTTTCATCTTTTTAGACATGTTATCTGCTCCATAAGGATAATATGCCCTCTGAAGAATCAGTTTTAAAAACGCTTTTGCTATCTTCTTAGATAGCCCGAGCTTTGGTTTGTCCATTTTAATCAATGGAAATATATCAATTCCGACACCCCAATGTATTTTTAAATCTGATTCTTTTCTTGTCATACAAGTTGTATTGTTTTTTCTGAGTTTTGCCCAATGTAGAAAATAATCGTGATGTGCATACCAATCCTCATAAAAATATTCTGTTCCCAGTTCGGTTTTACATATCTCTTTAAATTGTTTATAATCATCATATGGCATGCAAACATCAATATCATCATCCCATGGGATAAAGCCTTGATGCCGTACTGCTCCAAGCATTGTTCCCCATGCGGCATAATACTTCAAGTCATATTTGTCACATATTCTAATAAACTCTTTTAACACATCCAACTCGCAATTTTGCAAAGTTCTTAAATCAAATTCTCTCATTTATCTTTTGTCATTACACATACGAGTTATTCTTTGAATTTCTCTATAATCGCATCCACAATACGCTTACTAGCCAATCCATCTCCATATGGATTGGATGCTTTGCTCATACGTGCATATTCTCCTTCATCTGATAGTAATTCATCAATTAAATTATAAATCACTTCTTCATTGGTTCCTGCCAATTTTAATGTTCCTGCCGCAATTCCTTCTGGACGTTCTGTAGTGTCACGAAGCACGATAACCGGTTTCCCAAGGGACGGGGCTTCTTCTTGAATACCACCGCTATCAGTCAAAATTAGGTAAGACTTATTCAGTAAATTATGAAAATCCAATACTTCTAATGGTTTAATTAACTTCACGCGGTCACAATCACCAAAGATCTCCTCTGCTGTCTGTACAACGATTGGATTCAAATGTACTGGATAGACTACCTTAATATCATCATACTTTTCAATAATCCGCTTAATCGCACGAAACATATTACGCATTGGTTCCCCAAGATTTTCCCGTCTGTGCGCAGTCAGCATAATCATTCTCGAATCGCCAACCCAATCAATGATTTCGTGTTCATAATCATCTCTTACCGTCGTCTGCAGTGCATCAATTGCTGTATTACCTGTCACAATAATGCTTTCCGGTTTTTTGCCTTCTTTCAACAGATTCTCTTTGCTTTGTTCCGTCGGAGCAAAATTCATATCAGAAATCACGCCTACAAACTGACGATTGGCTTCTTCCGGAAACGGAGAGTATTTATTATATGTCCGCAATCCGGCTTCTACATGCCCAATTGCCACTTGGTTGTAAAATGCAGCCAATGCTCCTGCAAACGTAGTTGTTGTATCACCATGTACTAAAACAATATCCGGTCGAGTTTCCTTTATGACTCCTTCAAGACCCTGTAACACTCTGGTAGTAATATCAGACAACGTCTGTCCTTGTCTCATAATATCCAAATCATAATCCGGAATAATCTTAAACGCATTTAACACCTGGTCTAACATTTGTCTATGTTGTGCTGTAACACAAACAATTGTTTCAATCTCGTCTCTGCTTTTCAATTCTTTCACCAATGGTGCCATTTTGATTGTTTCCGGTCTAGTTCCGAAAACGGTCATTACTTTAATTTTCATTTGCTTGCCTCTTCATTTTCTGTATCTTTGAAATAAACTTTACATTACTTACATAGAATCTCTTGATTCTCTTTGGTTCTTTTGTGATTCTATATAACCATTCCAAATTCAATTTGATAAAAATTTGTGGTGCTCTTTTCTTTGTTCCGCTAAGCACATCAAAGGAGCCACCTACTCCCACAAAAATACCTTTATCAAATTTATCATAATGCTTATAAATTAATTGTTCTTGTGCCGGAATACCAAGTGCTACCAATACTACGTCCGGCTTTAGTTCTGCCATCTGTTCAAACACTTCATCCTTGTTTTTTATATATCCATCCTGATATCCCAAAAGTGTAATATGCGGATATTCTACTTTGATACGTTCAACCAACTTTTGAAGAACTTCCTGCTTCGCTCCCAATAAATACAAACTTCTGCTTTTTTCATTTAACAATTCAAATAGTTTTTGAACAATCTCAACTCCTGTAACTCTTTCTTTCACAGGAATATCGAGCATATGAGCTGCCTTTACAACTCCTATTCCATCTGGGACAATGATTGTTTTTTCTGATTTTAATATCTCATCAAATGAAGGAGTATCCGCGCCAATCATCAACGTCTCTGGATTTGCTGTTATTACAAAGGTTTTTTCTCCATTGTTCATTTTGGTTTCCAGAACATTTACAAATTGTTCAAAACCATTCTGATATATCTTCTCAAAGTATTTTCGCATTATTTTCTATAATTCCCTCTCTATAGATTATTTTTCTCTTGACTGAATTTCGCTAATCTGTTTTTCGTCAAATCCTTCGGTACTTTCTTTCATGAAGATAATTTTAATTGTCATCAAGATTAATTTTATATCCAAAAGAATAGAATAATTTTGCACATACATTAAATCCAACTTCAATTTGTCATATGCCGTTGTATTGTATTTCCCGAAAATCTGAGCATATCCGGTAAGTCCACCTTTCACTTTCAGTCGGTATGCAAATTCCGGAATATCCTTTGTGTATTTTTCCACATGCTCAATTCTCTCCGGTCTTGGTCCTACAAGGCTCATATTACCAGATAAAATATCAAATATCTGTGGAAGCTCGTCCAGTCTTGTGGCACGAATTATATTTCCAATTGGAGTAATTCGCGGATCTTTTTCCGAAGCCGGCACAGACAAGCCTTCCTTCTCTGCATCCACTATCATGCTTCTGAACTTGTGAATCTCAAATACTTTCCCATTCAAAGTGCACCTTTTCTGTTTAAAGAATACAGGACCTCTATCATAAGCTTTGATTGCAATCGCAATAATGAGCATAATTGGTGATGTCACAACAATGACAACTAAGGATACAATAATATCTATCAATCGCTTTATTAACTTTTCTTCAAAACTTAATCCATTATTTCTAAGTAACAATAATGGTGAATCAAATAAGTGAATATTTTCAGAACTGCGAATCAACACATCTGAAATCTTAGGTGTAATATATAATCTTACATCCTTTTCATAGCAATATTTCACAATCTTGTTACGAAGTTCCGAATGAACGTCATATATCATAATTGCTTCACTTTGATCTATAATACCAACTATTTCATTCCACTCTCTATCAACACTCACAACATCTTTAATGAGATATCTGTCTTTTCTTGCCTTTACCTTACGTAACATATCTGACGGATCATATTCCTGATATAATACCGTTATCTTATGCGGTGGAAACATTTTCTTAAAAAGCTTGTCCATGCAAAAAGAATATACCGCAATGATTACACCTTGTATCAACGTCATCTCTATCATAGGGAGTATACTCACAAACTCTGCTGACAAAAGCACTGTTTCCAAATAAATTAGTATATTGGCGCAAAGCAAGGATAAAATTTGCGAGAAAATAATATTCTTATTCTTCAAATATCCATAACTCATACCACCATAAATATAAATAAATAAAACAAAAAAGAACACATAAAATGCTGACATCAGCCAATATCCTTTATAGTGAAAAGGAAATACAATACCTGAATTATAATTATCCTTCCAAAACCATATAAATGTAGCAGTTGTAAACACCACAACAAGCACTGTTGCCAGAAAACGCATCATCTTCTTGTATTGTTCAAATTTCTTTTTATCCATAGTAAGCACCTCAATAGTCTTCTTTTATACCAACTCAGTATTATATCATTTTTCTTTGTTCTTCACAAGCCAATTACTACTTTTATTGTTTAAAACCTAAAATAAATAAATGGATTATATGAGGAACTGATAATATATGTAACACATATAAAAAACAATAATAAATATATAATATTTTCCATGATTAACATCATATTCCCTGTCTTACGCTTATGCTTGAGCCATGGGAAAGAAAACAAGATTCCCAACGGAAGATAAATCAATCCATACCAAATAGAACTACTACTCACAAGCGCCCCTATTAAATCAGTCCTTTGATATGTGAACATCATTTTCAAAGCATGAAGCATTTGTTCAAAATCAGTGAGGTTAAAAATCACCCACCCCACAATTACAAGTATCATGGTATAGCACCACCCAAGAGCAGTCGGGAGCTTTTTTAACCATTTATGCAGAACAAGTTTCTCCAATAAAAGCAATGCACAATAATACAATCCCCATAGCACAAAATTCCACTGTGCTCCATGCCAAAATCCCGTCAAACTCCATACTATCAAGATGTTGAATATCCATCTGCGCTTTTCAATTCTGTTTCCTCCCAAAGGAATATATACATAATCTCTGAACCATGATGAAAGGGATATGTGCCAACGTCTCCAAAACTCTGTTATTGTTTTCGATATATACGGATAATTAAAGTTTTCGAGGAAATGGAAGCCAAACATTCTTCCTAAACCAATTGCCATATCACTATATCCAGAAAAGTCAAAATATATCTGTAATGCGTATGCTATTGCCGCTATCCAATAAAAAAGAGTTCCATAAACCTTAGCATCACCATTATAGATAGTTTCTGCAATCAGCGCTACATTATTAGCTATAATGACTTTTTTTGCAAGTCCCTGTATAAAGCGTTTTAATCCCTCGACAACGTCTTCCAATGTTTCATTTCTGTTATTTATTTCGTCTTCTATCGTTTGATATCTTACGATTGGCCCTGCTATTAATTGTGGAAAGAAACTCACATATAATGTCAAATAGAAGAAATTCTTTTGAACTTTAATTTCACCCTTATATAAATCGATTACATATGACAATATTTGAAATGTATAAAAACTGATACCTATAGGTAAAGCAATCTCTTTTATCGGTAACTGGACTTTAAAAATAGTTTCTAAATTATCACATAAAAAATTGAGATATTTAAAAACAAGTAAATTAGATACTAACAAGACTGTCGTAACAATAAATACAGCCTTTTTCTTTTTACTATTATTTTTATAGCGTTCTATAAACAACCCTCCGAGGTATGCAACAAAAGAAGCCAATAACATCAGCCCTAAATATTTAGGTTCCCCCCATGAGTAAAACAACAATGAAACTAATAATAAAATTGTGTTTCTAAATTGCAAGTTCCCGAACAAATAATACACCAAAAACGTCATGGGAAGAATTGCATACAAAAAAGTAACTTCACTAAAAACCATACATTAATCCTCCAACATAAATTCTTCCATTGTGAAATAATCAACATTTCCTATCAGTAAAACTTTATCTATTTTATGTTCTTTCACATACTGCGAAAAAGAAAACTTTTCTCCCAAAAGGCTCTCGTAGTTTCGCAAATCAATGGAATATGTTTTTGAAAAATGACTCGCTAACAGTTTTAAAATAGCATTGTCATATGATTCACCTATTACTAACAGGTTTTCTTTTGTCGAATCATATGTATCAAAAATAATTTCTCCATTATCCCAACCATAATAATCACCATAACTAATGCTAGGTTGTGTTTCTGTTATATATAATAGCTGTTTCCCATAATCATCAGCGTTCTGTCCATCTATTTTTATTCCCATCAAAGGATACTCAAACTCATACACTGGAAACTTTTCTTTAAAAAGTTCCGTAGCTCCCATCGTTTTGGCTTTTGATCCGCTAAATGAGTAATCTAACAACAATTCCCCTTTTACTTGCAAAGCATCTGCTTTTACTTCTAACAATTCCAAAACGCCAACGTATCCTTGATACGCTCCTCGACAATTCCAATGATGGTCTGTCTTATAAAAATTCTTTGCAAATTCAGAAAAATCATTAACTTTATATCCCGAAAACGTTATTCCTTGTTGGGCAAACTCTTGTTCCAAATATTCGTATACACCAGTTTTCTGATTTGTTTCCAAATTAATATCTGTATCCTTCTCTATGTAATAAACATAAAAATCAATGTCTTTATGTGCTTTCACCTGAGAAGAAATATTTTTTACTTTGTTATCAAGTGATTTTTCTATTTTATCGAGGTTAGATGGCGAATACACGATATAATCACCAAACAGCCTGCCTCCTTTGAACGAAATATATCTATCATCGATTCCGCTCAATGCCTTTAACAAAATTGCCTTTTCGAATGATGATGTTAATGTGTTATACGTTTTCTTCATCGTTCCTTGCAACAAAACTTGATCATTAAGAGCATCTCTAAACTGTTTTTGAAAAGAACCATCTTGATAACTTTCTATACTTAGTTTTCCAACCTTGTTAGCATAACGATTCTCTAATAAATTAATATCGTCCGGGAAAAAAAGTGTATTTACCAAACCCACCAAAAGAAAAAGAACTATAATACACAGAAAAATTCCATTAATTATTTTTCTCATACATTCACCCACCTTAAGTTAATCAAAGTATATTTTAACACATAACTTACTACAATTCAATGTACCTACACCAGAACATCCTTTTATAACAGATGGTCATTAAAAAACAAGGGCAAGACTCACTGTCTTGCCCTTATATTCCCTATTCGATTGTTGTCCTTCCGCTATATGTATACGCGATATAACTTTTTCCTCGGTTGATTTCTAACTCATTTCCATTCTCATCATAGAACTTCAGATAAGAACTTTCACTACTTTGTGACCAACGGATTTGCTGCACTGCACCATTGGAGATATAGTATCCCTTAGAACTGCTCGAACCTTGCCAATTGATATTCTTATGTCCAACTTTATCGCGCACTGAGATACTTGTTTCAAGAACAAATACGTTAGTAAATGCCAACTGTTCCCCTGTTTTCCCGTCTATATGCTTATGACCATTCATTGATTTTAAGTAGGTTTTGGTTTCTGCATTATATGTAAGCTTTGAATTACATGCACCAAAGCGAATTGCTACTGTATTACATGCTCCACCTATAGGTGTCACGAGTGTACCATAGTCAGCAAATTGGAATGCCGTTCCCTTCTTCGCATCCTTTAAATCGACTCTCTCTCCCTTACTCTCTACCACAGAAGCAAATTTCGTACCCTTAAAATATCCGGTATGCTCCAATGAGTATCCGGCACTTCTTCTTGCACTGTCTCTTCCAAACAGACCGCCGTCATTTGATAAACCATCATATTTGTCAGGCTGTATTGACTTTAAATAACTCACAATAGACTGGTCACTTCCCCAGTGTATATAAAAAGCATCAAAGCCTTTTGCTATTGCAGGATAGTAATATCTGCAGCTTCTTATCGCACAAACATCCGGCACTTTCGTGTAATCAGCATACATAGCCATAAGTCTTGTCAAATCACCTTCCACCGGAAGTTCAAAAATAACATCTGCCTGTGAAATCCCATATTGTGGTAGTGCTGGTTCTACATTGTTAACCATAACCGCAACCGGTCTTTTCCCAATGGCTTTTTCTGATAAATTTGCCCACCCGGTAAGCAAATTCTGGTTCGCAGGTTCCGCAATTTCTTCTAATTTTGGCATTTGAAACAGGCTGACAGCCTTACCACTTACCTTCCCGCTTCCATCTGTGTTTTCCTGCTTCTTACAGCCAACCATCATTAAGCAAATTACAAGTACCACAAATAAACTCTTTTTCATCTGTATTCCCTCTTCTTATTCTTTTTATCCCCATTTTTTTTAACCCAAATAACAAATTATCCAAATAACTTGCTTGGATATACGCCTGCATCAATCAGACTTCTGACAGAAGCGACCACATAGTCCTTATCTTCTTTATAAGTTACACCAAACCATTTATCGTTCGATTGAAGCACGGTAACCTCTGCTGCATTCTTGCGGAGCAATCCCCCCACAATCGTAGGAAGCAAGTATTCTGCTTTCATATAATTGTCTGCATGTTCATTTAAAAACGTAGTAAATCCGGTGTCCAAGACATCAAAAAATTCCGGTGTTAATCCCCACATATTCATGGATACGAGTGAATTTACATCCACAGTAACATCACCCTCCTCAGTTTGAACTGCGGCACCTGTTTCCGTTTTAATGATATTGCTGGTTTCCACAACATCAGTAAGTATCTTGTTTTCATCCACCTTGCAAATCCCTCGTGTTACACCGCCATTTTCACTCAAGGTATTTCCAAGCACAAATCCAACCATACTGATTTGTACTTTATCCCCTTGCTTCTGCTCTTTCATTAAATGGTTATAAGCTACTGAATAAGCTTCTTTTCCATAGTAGTCATCTGCATTAATGACCAAGAATGGCTCATTTACAACGTCTTTGCAACATAAAATCGCCTGTCCGGTGCCCCAAGGCTTTACGCGTTCTGCATAATTGGTCTTATACGGTTCCGGAATATCTGTTTTCTCTTGGAAAGCATATTTTACTTCCACAATCTTTTCAATGCGATTTCCAATTACCTCTTTGAAATCTTTTTCCAAATCCTTGCGGATTACAAATACGACTTTATCAAACCCTGCTTCCATTGCGTCATAGATGGAATAATCCATAATGATTTCCCCATTTGGTCCAACAGGTTCTAATTGTTTGATTCCGCCTCCAAAGCGACTTCCAATTCCCGCCGCCATAATAACAAGTGCTGCTTTCGCCATCTCATTTTCCCCTCTTCTATGAATTCACTTTTTTAACGTGCCAATCGATTCAATGCACTAAACACAGCTCGGATACCGGCTCTTGTAATATTGGAACTTACACCTACACCAAAGGTAACATCCCCTGTTACTTCATCCTGCATACAGATATACGCTGCAGCTTTTGCATGGGAGCCTTCGCCAAGTGCATGCTGGGTATAATCCATAATTTTCACGCTTGCACCCGTTGTATCTTGCACTGCTTGTTTTACAGCATCCAGCGGTCCATTCCCAACCGCTTCTACTGCCTTTGTTTCACCTTCGTAGTTGAAGCTTAATTCTACCTTTGTATCACGGTCACCATGGTCTTCTGCTCTTGCACGCAGAAATTCATACGGTGCCTTAAGCGTCAGATATTCTTTTTCAAACACTTCCATAATGGTTGCAGGGGCAACTTCACCTTGCTTTTCAGCAAGCTTCTGAATGACATCTGCGAACTCTTTATGCATCGTTTTTGGAAGTTTAAATCCAAATTCGCTATCCATAACGAAGGCTACGCCTCCCTTACCGGATTGACTATTAATACGCACGATTGGTTCATATTCACGTCCCACATCCGATGGGTCAATTGGAAGGTACGGCACCTCCCACCACTCTTGCTTACGTTCTTTCATTGCTCTGACGCCTTTATTAATTGCATCCTGGTGCGAACCTGAAAACGCAGTAAATACAAGTTTTCCTGCATACGGATGACGCATTGGAACATCCATTTTACAGCATCTTTCATATACTTCCTGAATCTCCACAATATTTGTCAAATCCAATTCCGGATTGATTCCCTGAGAGAACATATTGTACGCCACTGTTAAAATATCAAGATTTCCTGTACGTTCCCCATTACCAAACAAGGTTCCTTCCACACGATCAGCCCCTGCCAAAAGTGCGAGTTCTGTTGCTGCTACACCGGTTCCACGGTCATTGTGCGGATGAATACTTAAGATAATGCTTTCTCTGTTTTTGAAGTTCTTGTGCATCCACTCAATCTGGTCTGCATAAACATTTGGCGTTGTCATTTCAACCGTTGCAGGCAGATTGATAATAATTGGTTCCGCTTTTGTAGCGCCCCAAGTTTCTTGTACCACAGTACAAATCTCTAACGCATAATCTAATTCTGTTCCTGTAAAACTTTCAGGAGAATACTCTAAAGTAATATGTCCTGGAAAATCTTTTACAAATGACTTCACCAGTTTGGTTCCTTCAATTGCAATCTGTTTGATTTCTTCTTTTCCTTTGTTGAACACTACGTCTCTTTGGAGTGTGGATGTGGAATTATAAATATGTACAATTGCTCTTTTCACACCATCTAATGCCTCAAAGGTTCTTTTAATCAAATGCTCACGACATTGTACTAACACCTGAATTGTCACATCATCCGGAATCAAATTCCTTTCAACCAGTTCACGCATAAAATCAAACTCGATTTGCGAAGCTGATGGAAATCCTACTTCAATTTCTTTAAACCCTAATTTTACGAGTAAATTGAACATTTCCACTTTTTCTTCCACCGTCATCGGTTCAATTAAAGCCTGATTGCCATCACGCAAATCCACACTACACCACATCGGTGCTTTTTGGATTTGTTTGTTTGGCCATTCTCTCTCCGGATAACTTATAACCGGCACTCTTTTATATTTTTGATAATTCAGCATCCTATGTCACTCTCCTAATCCGTCTTCTATAATCTCCAACATGGCTACAAGTGCCTTTCCCTCGTCTTCACCTTCACAGATGAGTTCAATCTCATCTCCTGCCTTTATACAAGCCCCCAGCACACTCAAAACACTTTTTGCGTTCGCTGTTATATCTTTATGTTGAAATGTAATTTTGCTTTTAAACTGCACTGCTGTTTTGCAGAACAAACCTGCAGGGCGCAAATGCAACCCTGTAGGATTTTTTATCGTTATTCTTTGTGTTACCAAAAGTAGTAACCTCCTATTTCTTTATTAATTCAATCTTCACTTCTATTTCTTCCACATACGTACATCCACTTGGCAGTTCCGTCACCTTAACTGGTACTGTATATACGCCTTCTTCTGTGCATTCTTTCAAATCAATGGTTGCAATAATCGTCTCACTCGTCAGTTTTTCCAAATTCTCTTTTGAACCTGAGAATGTCAGTTCCACTTCTAATCCTTCATAAGTAAGTTGGAGGTCTTCCGAAGGATTCATTACAGCAATAGATCCAGTTGGCAAACGCAATGTTTTGGTTCCGGCTTTTTCCAAAATGATACGTACTACAACACCTGCCGCATCCGCATCTACCAAAGAAATTCCTTCTGGCAAGTATGCTTTGATATCTACAATTACTTCTTCGCTTTCTGTCATTTCTGATTTTTCAAGTGCTTTTTTATCAACTGCCAGTTCTGTCATTCCTCGCAATATATCCGGATTCCCCGCCACCTCAATAGCTTGTGGTTCCACCTCTATACCTGTAAATACATAACCCTCTGCAGCCTGAATTCCTGACGTATCAAATTTTAAAGTTAATTCTTTTGTTTTCCATATGTCAACCGTGACAGATACACCATTCTTATCGCAGTTGCTGGTTAATAAAGTTTGATCAATCAGATTATCTGCTGCATCGTAGTATATTAGTTGTGCCTGTACGGAAGCATCTGCTGCCATTTCACTTACATCCACTTTTGCAACAACCTTGCTGATCTTTGCAATCGATGATTCCGGTCCACTGATATCAACCGTCTTTGGAGATGCAGTCATGCTACCTACCACATAACCATCACGCGGAACACCTAAAGCAACTGTAGTGATTGGAAAGGTTTTCTTTTGAGTATTTTCCACTTTCACTTGGATGTTTCTTGGATTTGCTGTAATTTCTTCATAATCACCTTCAAATCCCATTACACTTACACGGATTGGCACAGACGTATCCTGCATTTCGCGCAAATCTGCCGTCGCAACAATATGTCTCTTTTTAATTTCATCCAACACTTTTCGTCTTGCGGTTACCGTTACCGAAATATTTTTTGTATCATCCATAATCTGATAACTTTTTCCTGCGTTTGTAATAACTTCCGGATTTGTAACGGAAACATCAACCACAAATGTCTTCTTATCCATCGGGTCATCTATATTTACAACCATCCACCATAGGAAAATCGCAAATAATACCGCCAGTATTTTAAGACCCAGATTATTCTTCCATTTGTCCTTCATTGCCATCTTTGCGTTTTCCTTTCTTCAATATGAACTTTTTACTTACTTCCTCAGTTCTCACTCTGCTTTTCAATTGTATCAACTGCTCTCTAAGCTGTTCTTCTGATACATCACGTGCAATATGTCCTCCAATTGCATAGGACACTTTTCCAGATTCCTCTGAAACACAGATAACCATGGCGTCACTCACTTCGCTCATGCCAACTGCTGCACGATGTCTTGTGCCAAGTTGCTTACTTAACCCCATATTTTCAGATAATGGCAGATAACAAGTCGCTGCTACAATTCGGTCTCCACGCACAATAACAGCACCATCATGGAGTGGTGTATTATGCTCAAAAATATTTATTAAAATCTGTTCTGAAACAATACTATCCAATTCAATACCTGTATGCTGATACTCAGTTAACATGATATCTCGTTCCACAACAATCAATGCCCCTGTCTTCACCTTGCTCATCTCACAGCAAGCTGCCACTATGGCATCTACAGTTTTTTCACTAAAACGTTCCGGCTCTCTATTTTTTTCAAAAAGCGTAATTGCATTTAGAAAATCCTTCTGCCCCAGTTTTTCTAATGCCCTACGAAGCTCAGGTTGGAATACAATTACCGCCGCTGTGGCTAAGACACTAATGGAATTCTTCGCCAACCACAAAATAGTGTTCATCTTAAAGATAGCTGCAAGCAGGATAAAGACTGCCAAAACAGCAATTCCTTTTAATAGCATCCAAGCTTTTGTATTTTTAATCCACACGATGATATAATACACCAAAAATGCAATAATCAGAATCTCAATTACATCTGTGATTCTCATATCCGGCCAATACCAATCATCAAGATACGTATTCAAAAGATGGCGAATACTCTCTCCCATCCTGTCACCTCCAACTGTTTTCTAATGTTTTAATTCTTCATCAATGATTCTCTGAATTTCCGAATCATCGTCATTATTCTTTGACATTTTTTCTAACTCTACAACCTGTTCTGCATCAATCACACCCGTTTTTTGACGTTCATGAATGCGTTTTACTGTCTTTTCAGGAATAGCGACTGCCGCCTTTGGTACAGCCTTCACATAATAGTAGTATTCATCATCTTCAAACTGCAAATACTCCGTTCTTGTATAATCCACTGAAAACACAAGGAATTTTAGAAGGAGTGCAATGAGAATTGCCACCAAACTTCCTACAATCAAAGACACATATGAAAGTTGTATATCCATTACAATATATCCGTATGCCATTACATTAATGTTGCCAAGAATACCTGCAACAATGGCAATTTCCCACGCATAGTCAACCGACAGTCTTCTCACGCTGTACACCAAAAGCAAACACACTGCAAACGCAATAATCACGCACCACATTTCGCGGTTTGCAAAAATAGCCTGCACATATGTACCTATCTGGGTTAACAAATCCATTTCACCAACAGATGCAAACAAACTTCCGTTCAGCCTTACATAGTCAATCATGTAATAAATCATGGCACCTGCAGTAACCGGCAAAATGCAGATTGGACTGCCAACCAATCCGAAAACAATTGGAATTACAACCGGTATCCGAAGCATAAATGCAATCGGCGTCAACAATAAAATTAACGATTTTCCTGCTGCAAATCGGAAATAAAATGCATACAACACAATAAACAGAATCAAAAATACAATGGCCATTCCAACTGATACTGTTACTACTTGAATTGTGGCAACAATGGTAGCCAGAACCACAATCATAGCCCTTGGCAGTAACATACAAATCAATGACAATACAATCGTCATAATCGGATTTGCTATAATTTCTGAAAATCCAACATTTTGATTAATAAACGTAAATGTCAACAATGCCAGAACGAATTGAATCGTTTTGTCCACAATTTTAGAATATTTCCCATAATACTTTGTCAGATATCCCTTAATTTCAAATAGTCTCTGCATCTTGGTCCTCCTTCTCGTACATTTTCTCTAAGACCATCAGGTTTTCCTTAAACTTTTTCACACGATGATATGCACGAGCATGTTTTCTCTTGTAATATCTTCTTGCCGTAACCAGGTATGTGATAAACAGTGCAAGATATATGCTTGCAATTAAAATTATCAAAGACAGTACTTGAATCTGATTAAGTTCTACTGTCACAAGTTCTCTCAGTGCCAGCCATACTGTCAACACTACAAGCCCATATGCAACTGTCATCCATAGTAGCGTCCACATGGTATTCATGCCTATATAATCTTTTTTGAAGTAAGAACTGATTTTTAATTCTTCCTTGCCACCTTTTGTTTCATAATCAGCAAGCTTAATCATATGTTTCACACGTTCTTCGTTCAACATAAATTTCACCTCTATATATTACATACTAATCCCAATATAACATTCTTAGTATAACATATTTCTAAAAACCTTGTCCAATACTTATGGTCAAAAACCATACTTTGTCAGCACCTTTTTGTCGCAATAATTTTGCCACAGAATCAATCGTATTTCCGGTTGTATAAATATCATCAATTAAAAGCACATTCCCCTCACCCTTCCAATGTTTTGTAACGCGGAATGCTTCTTTTAGATTATGGTGCCTTTCTTTGTGGCTCAACTCCTTTTGTGGCTTTGTATTCCGGGTGCGTACGACCGCCTTCGTATTTACAGGGAGATGCATGAGTTTCCCCAACTGCCGCGCAACAAGTTCCGACTGATTATACCCCCTTTTTCTCTGTCTTTTTTTATGCAAGGGGATGGGGATAATGACATCTATTTTATTTTGCCTGACCCACCTTCCGTATATGCGAAAGAGTTCCTGTGCATAGAACTTCCCGTAAATCCTTCGATTATGATATTTAAACTGGTAAATCGACCAACGAACCACATCCGTATGCAACCATACGCTTTTACCCTGTTCATAGGGAAATACCGTTTTTTCACAATCACCACAGTATTCCATTTCTTCATACCGAATGGGTTTTCCACATTTCTTGCAAACCGGTTCTTCGATATATGTAATTTTTTCAATACACTCTTTGCATATATGTTCTTTGCTTATTTTTCCACAAAAACAACATGTTTGGGGATACAATACCCCCAAACACTTTTCTATTATATTCATTTTTTATTTTATAGACTCTCTATCGCAATTCCAAAAGTTGCTCTGCCAGACTCGTATATCGATTTTGCTCATTTACATTGCAAATCATTTCTTGGAATGTGACATCACTTCCTACCAGCGTTACACATTTCCTTGCTCTGGTCACAGCCGTATATATCAAATTTCGGTGATACAGTTGGCGTGGTCCTTGTAGAAGCGGAATCACAACTGCTGGGTATTCACTTCCCTGAGACTTGTGAATTGTCACCGCATAGGCGAGTTCCAACTCTTCTAACAATTCAAATGGATATCGCACTTTTTTCTTTTCTTCAAATTCAACTTCTAGCGTCTCTGTATATGTGTTGATTTCCGTAATCCTTCCAATATCCCCATTGAACACACCTACTCCATTGTCAACCACCAGCCCATACTTTGTGGTGATTTCCCACTCCAACTGATAGTTGTTCTTTATCTGCATAACTTTATCGCCAACGCGGAACACTTTGTCACCATATTCCTTCTCGGCTTTTTTCGTGTCCGCAGGATTTAAATATTGCTGCAGAATGGAATTCAGACGTTCCACTCCCAACATTCCCTTACGCATTGGGGTTAATACTTGAATATCAAAAGGCTGTGCATCCACATACTTTGGTAACTTCTTTTGAATCAAGGTTAAAACCACACTAATAATGGTATTGGCATCATTTCGCTTCAAAAAGAAAAAATCATTACTTTTATTATCTAAAATCACTTCTTCTCCACGATTAATTTTATGAGCATTTACAACAATATCGCTTTCTTCTGCCTGTCTAAAAATCTTATTCAATGTGATAACAGGGAAACAGTGTGATTCAATTAAATCCTTCAATACACTTCCCGGTCCAACTGACGGGAGTTGGTCTTTATCGCCTACAAGAATCAATTTAGTTCCAACTACAACGGCTCGTAGTAACACGTTCATCAGTGGAAGGTCAACCATGGACATCTCATCAACAATAATCACATCCGCTTCCAATGGGTTCTCCTCGTTTCTCCCATAATGCATGCGATTATCATCCCCCTCCGGAACATAGCCAAGTTCTAACATTCGGTGAATAGTTCTTGCCTCATAGCCGGTGGCTTCTGTCATTCTTTTCGCCGCTCTGCCAGTCGGTGCTGCCAAATAAATATCCATTCCTTCACTCTCAAAAAAATGAATCATAGCGTTAATTGTGGTTGTTTTTCCTGTTCCCGGACCACCGGTTAATACCAGTACGCCATGTCGCACTGCCGCTATCACAGCTTGTCTTTGCATGTCGTCCAGCTCTAAATTCGCGTTTTTTTCAATCTGACTCAGGCGTTTTTCAAGCACCACATCTGCGATCTCATAGTTAACATTCAAATCATGTAACATTTTAGCGGTAGTCAATTCCATATAATAATATTGCGCCGGATAAATTCGCCTTCCATCCTCTTTATCTTTTACGATAATTTTTCTCTCCATAGACAAATCCATTAAATACTTGGAAATATCACCAATCTCAATTTCCAAAAGCTCTTTTGTCCGATACAAAAGCTCTGGTTCCGGCAAATAGATGTGACCATCTGCTGTTGCCTGCAAAAGTACATAAAACAAGCCACTACGTATTCGATAATCCGAGTCCGTATGTATGCCGATTCTTCTAGCTATCTCATCGGCAGTTTTGAATCCGACACCTGGGATACGGTCGGCTATCTGATATGGATTTTCTTCCATTACCCGATAGACCTCTTGTCCATACTGGGCATAAATCTTTGCTGCCAGTGCCAAGGTGATTCCAAACTTTTGTAAATAAATCATGGCCTTGCGCATATCTTTCTTTTCATATACCTGCACGGCAATCTCACGGGCTTTACGTTCACTGATGCCACTTACCTCTGCCAATCTTTCTGGTTCTTCTTCAATAATTCGAAAGGTATCCCCCTTAAATCTACGCACAATTCTACCTGCAAGAACTGCTCCTAAACCTTTGATGGCTCCCGAACCCAGATAGCGTTCAATAGAGATTAAGTCTTCCGGTTCAAGAACTTCATGTTCGGACACCTGCAGTTGCAAACCATAAACATTGTGCATAATGTATTCTCCGGACACCTGCATCAATTCACCTTCGTTGATATATGGAAATGTCCCGACACATGTTAACTCTCCATCTTCAGTTGTTAAATGGAATACCGTATAGCCATTATCTCCATTTCGAAAAACAATGTGCTCTACATAACCTTTTGCTGTCTCCAAAACATTTCCTCCTTTAAACAAAGAGGGGCTCCTTTTTCAAAAGACAGCCCCCACATACCTATTTACCCATAAATTCTACAAACTGACCGGTTCCAATCGCAACTACCTTCATTGGATCTTCTGCCGTCATTGTATTAATTCCGGTTTTTTCTTCAATCAATTCCTCTAAACCACGAAGCAATGCTCCACCACCTGTTAGAACAATACCTCTATCCAAAATATCTGCTGATAATTCTGGTGGAGTTCTCTCCAACACAGCAATTACTGCTTCTACAATCTGTGCTGTTGTTTCGCGAAGTGCTTCTTCTGTTTCTGAAGAAGAAACTGTAACTGTCTTCGGAAGTCCAGTTACAAGATTACGTCCGCGCACTTCCATTACCATATCTTCAACTAACGGATAGGTTGTACCAATTTTAATCTTGATATCTTCTGCAGTACGTTCACCAATCAATAGGTTGTGCTTTTTACGCATATAACGCACAATCGCTTCGTCGAAGTCATCACCCGCGACTTTAAGGGACGTATTTACAACCGTACCGCCAAGAGAAATAACTGCAACATCCGTTGTACCACCACCGATATCTACAATCATATTTCCACATGGTTTTGCAATATCAATGCCTGCCCCAATAGCTGCTGCTACCGGTTCTTCAATCAAATGCACATCTCTTGCACCTGCTGCATATCCTGCTTCTGTAACGGCCTTCTTTTCTACTTCTGTAACGCCACTTGGCACACAAATGCTAATACGTGGTTTTTTAAACAGACGAATTCCTACTGCCTTCTGTACAAAATATTTAATCATCTTTTCTGTTACGGTATAATCTGAGATAACACCTTGTCTCAATGGTCTAATCGCAACAATGTTACCTGGTGTTCTACCGAGCATAAGTCTGGCATCTTCCCCAATTGCTTTGATTTCATTCGTATCTCTGTCAAATGCAACTACGGAAGGCTCTTTTAATACAACACCTTTTCCTTTTACATACACCAACACACTGGCGGTTCCTAAATCGATTCCGATATCTGTGACTGACATCTGATTTCTCCTTTCACAACTCTTATCTATTCTGCTATCTTTCGTTTTCACTCATAATGTCCTTAACATTATAATGGAATTTCTAATAAATGGAAAGAGTTTTTTATTATTTTTCACTTTTCTTAAGAGACAGTTCACGTTTTACATAATATCCGGTATATGATTTTGGATGTTCAGCTATTTCCTCCGGCGTACCCTTCGCAATAATGGTTCCACCTTTGTCTCCGCCTTCTGGTCCAATATCAATAATATAATCCGCTGTTTTTATGACATCTAGATTGTGTTCAATGACAATCACTGTGTTTCCATCCTCCGTCAACCGCTTCAAAATCTCAGTCAACTTATGCACGTCAGCAAAATGAAGTCCCGTTGTAGGCTCATCCAAAATATAAATAGTCTTTCCTGTACTTCTTCTACTGAGTTCCGTTGCTAATTTGATACGTTGCGCCTCTCCACCGGACAGAGTCGTAGAAGGCTGTCCCAGACGAATATAAGAGAGCCCCACATCATATAACGTCTCAATCTTTCTTCGAATACTAGGCACATTTTCAAAAAATGTCAAGGCTTCTTCTACCGTCATATTCAGCACATCATAAATGCTTTTCCCTTTATATTTCACCTCTAAGGTTTCGCGATTATAACGCTTTCCGCCACACACTTCACACGGCACATACACATCCGGAAGGAAATGCATTTCAATCTTCAAGATACCATCACCGGAACAGGCTTCACATCGTCCACCCTTTACATTAAAGCTAAATCTACCTTTTTTATATCCTTTCGCCTTTGCATCCGGTGTGGCAGCAAATAAATCACGAATCATATCAAACACTCCCGTATACGTAGCAGGGTTTGACCTTGGTGTTCTTCCAATCGGTGACTGGTCGATATTAATCACCTTATCTAATTGTTCCACACCCTCAATGCAGTTATGTTTTCCGGGGATAGTTCTTGCACGATTCAGCTTCTTTGCAAGAGCTTTATACAGTATCTCATTTACAAGGGAACTTTTTCCTGAGCCTGATACACCTGTTACACATGTCAGCACACCCAACGGGAAATCCACATCTATATTCTTTAAATTGTTTTCTGCTGCCCCTTTCACAGTCAGCCATCCCTTAGGCTCTTTTCGAACGTTCGGCACAGGAATCTTAATCTTTCCGCTCAAATATGCACCGGTGATAGAATTTTCACAAGCCATAATCTCTTTTGCATTTCCCACAGCAACCACTTCGCCGCCATGTTCTCCTGCACCCGGTCCGATATCCACAATACAATCCGCTTCCATCATGGTATCCTCATCATGTTCTACCACAATAAGCGTATTCCCCAAATCTCTAAGATGCTTCAATGTATCCAAAAGTTTATCATTATCTCTTTGGTGAAGACCAATACTTGGCTCATCTAAAATATATGCAACCCCTACCAATCCCGAACCTATCTGGGTTGCAAGACGGATTCGCTGTGCTTCTCCGCCGGACAAACTGCCGGTTGCACGAGACAGTGTCAGATAATC
Organism: Faecalimonas sp.; assembly: GCA_045649385.1. GTDB lineage: Bacteria > Bacillota > Clostridia > Lachnospirales > Lachnospiraceae > Faecalimonas. The sequence continues at coordinate 29,182 of JAZRPT010000007.1, forward strand.
CAGGCCTACATTCATCAAGAAACGAAGACGGGCTTTAATTTCTTTTAAAATCTGCTCACCGATAAATGCTTGAGTTGTTGTTAACTGTAAGTCATCTAAGAATTGCACAAGCTTTTCTATAGAAAAGTTGGTAATCTCGGAAATATTCTTTCCACCCACAGTCACAGCAAGTGCACCCTGTTTCAAACGTTGTCCGCCACATTCGTGGCACGGTGTAATGCACATGAAAGACTCGTACTCGGCCTTCATAGTCTCCGATGCTGTTTCCCTATAACGACGTTCCACACTGCGAACAAGACCATCAAAGGCAATATCATAATATCCTTCTCCACGTTGTCCCACGTAGTGTACCTTTACCGTTTTCCCATTTGTACCATTAATTAGAATATTTTTGATATTCTCTGGATATTCTTGAAACGGCGTACTTAGAGAGAACCCATATTCTTCACTTAAGGCATTTAATATGGCTCTTGTAAAACTTTTTTCATCCGTACTGGATTGCCATCCCAACACAGCGATTGCACCTTCATCAATGCTAAGACTTTGGTCGGGAATCATCAAATCAATATCAAATTCCATCTTGTAGCCAAGTCCAAAGCAAACCGGACATGCTCCAAACGGATTGTTAAATGAGAAAGTTCTCGGCTCAATCTCGTCAATACTGATTCCGCAGTCCGGGCAAGAAAAGCTCTGACTAAATTGAATCGGTTCCCCGCCAATTACATCTACTACCAATAGCCCTTCCGCAAGCTCCAGTACATTTTCAATGGAATCTGTCATACGTTTTTCAATACCGGAACGCACCACAAGTCGGTCCACGATAATCTCAATATTATGTTTGATATTCTTATCTAAGTTAATTTCTTCGGTCAATTCATAGAGATTTCCATCCACGCGCACACGCACATATCCGCTTTTCTTTGCGCGTTCAAGCAGTTTCTCATGTCGACCTTTCTTGCCACGTACAACCGGTGCTAAAAGTTGAATCTTTGTCCCTTCCGGTAATTCCATAATCTGGTCTACCATCTGATCTACCGTCTGCTTCTTAATCTCTTTGCCACATTTCGGGCAATGCACAATCCCGATTCTTGCATAAAGCAAACGGAAATAATCATATATTTCTGTCACTGTTCCAACAGTAGAACGTGGATTTCGGTTGGTAGTTTTCTGGTCAATGGAAATAGCCGGTGACAATCCTTCAATACTCTCCACATTCGGTTTCTCCATCTGTCCCAAGAACTGTCTTGCATAAGAAGACAAAGATTCCATGTATCTTCTTTGTCCCTCTGCATAAATGGTATCAAACGCAAGGGAGGATTTCCCCGAACCACTTAATCCCGTCAAAACAACTAATTCATTACGTGGAATATCAATATCTATATTTTTTAAGTTGTGCTCATTGGCACCACGTATTTTGATATATTTTTTGTTATCCATACTTTCTATTGTACTCCTATTACTACTAATCCATCTCTTGATAAATTTGCTTTAATTCAACCATCTTATCACGCAGACCTGCCGCCGCCTCAAAGTTGAGTTCTGCTGCCGCCTTTCGCATTTGTTTTGAAACATCTTTAATCAATTTTTCCAGTTCCGTCTTACTCATAGATTCCGGATCCTTTTCCATGCGAAGTTCTTCCGCTGCAACCTTCTTAGAAATGCTAATCAAGTCACGCACTGCTTTTTTTATGGTCTGTGGTGTAATACCATGCTCTATATTATACTCCATCTGCAGTTTCCGTCTACGCTCAGTTTCTTCCATTGCACGTCGCATAGAATCGGTAATTGCATCCGCATACATAATAACATGCCCCTCTGAGTTACGGGCTGCGCGACCAATGGTCTGAATCAGGGATGTCTCCGAACGAAGAAATCCCTCCTTATCCGCATCCAAAATGGCAATCAAAGTAATCTCCGGAATATCCAGACCTTCTCGCAAAAGGTTAATACCCACAAGAACGTCAAATACATCGAGACGCATATCTCGGATAATCTCGGTCCGTTCCAAAGTATCAATGTCGGAATGGAGATACTTCACACGAATCCCCAATTCACGCATATAATCTGTCAAATCCTCTGCCATACGCTTCGTAAGCGTCGTAATCAACACCTTGTTCTTGTTCGCCACTTCCTTATTCACTTCACCAATTAAATCATCAATCTGACCTTCAATTGGACGCACTTCTACCACTGGGTCTAAAAGTCCTGTCGGACGAATAATCTGCTCTGCACGAAGGAGCTCATTTTGCTCCTCGTATTTTCCAGGTGTAGCCGAAACGAAAAGCATCTGATTGACTTTTCCTTCAAACTCACCAAAATTTAATGGACGATTATCCTTTGCTGACGGCAGACGAAAACCGTAATCCACCAACGTAGATTTTCTCGACTGGTCACCATTGTACATAGCCCCCAATTGCGGAATGGTCATGTGAGACTCATCAATCATAATCAGAAAATCATCAGGAAAATAATCGATAAGTGTATGTGGCGGTTGCCCCGGTTCAAGCCCAGTCAAATGTCTGGAATAATTCTCAATTCCGGAACAAAATCCAGTCTCTCGCATCATTTCTATATCAAAATTGGTACGTTCAGCAATACGCTGGGCTTCTAATAATTTATCTTCACTCTTAAAATAGCGCACCCGTTCTTCTAATTCTTCTTCAATTTCGTGAATGGCACGATTCATGTTTTCTGGGGAAACTACGTAATGAGATGCAGGAAAAATCACCATATGGTCCAACACTGTTTTTATCTCTCCTGTCAGCACATCTATCTCTGTAATTCTGTCCACTTCATCTCCGAAAAATTCCACACGATAAGCCACTTTCTCGGAATATGCCGGGAAAATTTCTAGCACATCCCCATGTACTCGAAAGGTTCCACGCTTAAAGTCCATCTCATTGCGGTCATACTGAATATCGATAAGCTTACGAATGACTTCGTCGCGGTCTTTTATCATACCTGGACGAAGGGAAATTACCATTTTTTTATAATCTATCGGTGAACCCAGTCCGTAGATACAGGACACGCTGGCTACAATGATTACATCGCGGCGTTCAGAAAGGGCTGCTGTTGCAGAATGACGCAATTTATCTATCTCATCATTAATTGCGGAGTCCTTGGCAATATAAGTATCTGATGATGGCACGTAGGCTTCCGGTTGGTAGTAATCGTAATAACTAACAAAATACTCCACTGCGTTATCTGGGAAGAATTCCTTGAACTCTCCATAGAGCTGTGCTGCCAACGTCTTGTTATGCGCAATCACCAAGGTTGGTTTATTCAGTTTCTCAATAATATTTGCCATTGTAAATGTCTTGCCGGAACCTGTTACACCAAGTAATGTCTGGCATTGATTGCCCTCCTCGAAACCTTTCACAAGGGTTTCGATTGCTTGCGGCTGGTCTCCGGTTGGCTTGTATTCTGACTTCAAAACAAATTGATCCATGAGATACTCCTTATTGCTCCTTCAACTACTAATACTACTATTATCTACTTATTCTACTAGATTATATCAGAATATAAAAGAAAAGTACAGAACAAATCGAACTTTTGTTCTGTACTTGGTGATATCAATATAAACAAATTACTTCTTTGCTCTTACCTTAAATTCTTCCACAATCGCAATCATTTCTTCCGACGGATTAGAAACTACTGCAGATGCAAAAATTTTGCATAGAGGATTCGTTGTCACACGTTCTACTGCCGCACTGACAGCTGCTACTCCTCCACTGACAAAAATTAATACATGCCCTCCGCATTTCGTATCCTTTGTTTCATATTCCACTTCCGAAGTCTTCAACATCTGGTCTAATACAATCACTGCATTTGCCTCTCCGAGAACTTCCACTAATCCATATGCTCCGAATGTCATAATATCTACCTCTGCTTTCGACCTTACTTATTGATTGTCATTGCTGCTGCAAGTTCTGTTCCTTTATCAGGAGCAGCAATTACTGTATGCGAAATAATTTTAGAAATTGGCGCCGCCTTTGCCAAAGCTGCTTCCATTGCCGCATTTACATCTGAAATTCTCCCACGCATCTTCACGCAGGCCCCCGCACCAAGACGGTTTCTTTCTACGGATTGAATCTTAACATCTGCTGTTTTTGCGGCTGCATCCAACGCAACAAAGCATGCACATTCGCTATCTAATTCAAACACACCAATTGCCATACCATCGTATTTACCATTCATTGTGAATTCCTCGCTTCTTCTTTTGCGTATATATGATACACATTAAACTTTCTTGGCATATTGTAACATAAGAACCAAAATATTACAATTACAACTTTAACTATTCCCTTAAACTCTTAATCCCTTTTGCCAATATCTTTACATCATTAATAATATAATCAAAGGCTCCGGCCTTCACCATGTTAATCATAATCATACCGATTGGCACGGCAAGAATCATCCAAATGACACCACCTAATCGGTAACCAATGTAGATGAACAGCAAGGTCGGAAGCGGTTTTAATCCCACTTCATCTCCCACCAATTTCGGTTGAATCAACTGACGAACAATCTGCGTTGTCGCATACAAAACAATCAAGAAAATCAATCGCTTATAGTCGCCAACAAGGAAGGTATAAACACACCAAGGTACGAATGCAGTACCTGTCCCCAAGAATGGCAAGAAATCCAAAAAAGCAATAATAATCGAAAGAACAATCACGTATTTGATTCTTAGAATGCTTAGGCCAACCAATAAAATGGCACCCACAACTCCCATAATCTTAAACTGTGCTTTAAAGTATCCACCTACAGAAAATTTAAAGTTAGTTACTACCATGATCAGTCTCTGATATACCGATTGCGGAATCACTTTCTTAAACCATGCAACCACGGTCTCTCTGTCTGCCACAAAAAAGTAGGCCGAAAGAATAGCAACAAAAGTTCCAATAATAATTGTTGGAATGGATTTGGCAATATCTCCTACTAAAGATACCGTCGGATTACTTATCTTTTCAATCCAACCTCCTGCCGCATTTCCCACACCGGATACAATTGCAGTCCAACTATTTTGAACGCCTTTCGGCAATATGTCAAAGAAACCTGCCAGATTGCTTGCGATTTCTTTTAGTTGAAGCTCGATTTCTCCATACATTTCCGGAAGATTCGTGATGAGACCTCCAAGTTCCTTTACAATCAGACTTCCTAATAAATATAAGAGTCCCACAACTACTCCAATTACCACAACAATCATGATTGCTGAGCCGAATTTCTTTTGAAGCTTCACCTTTTTGTCCAACCAGCATACCACCGGATTGGCGATACAAGAAACAATCCAACCAATCACAAATGGCATTAGGAGTCGAATCAATCCTACGCCCACTCCCACAACAAAAGCCGTTGCAAGCAGGCTAAATATTAAACTGACTATCACTTTCCAATATGGACGTGTGTTTTCCATCTACTCCACCTCAGTTTCTTCTTGCAGGTAAGTTTCCATGAGTTCCCAAATTTCTTCTCGTCCTTGTTTTGTCTCCGCCGAGAAAGGAATGACCGTTGTTCCCGGAAGAAGTTTCAATCCTTCCTTAATCATTTTCACATGTTTTGCCACTTGGCTTCGTTTCAATTTATCCAGTTTTGTCGCAATGATGATTGGATGATAGCCCTGTGAAACAATCCATTCATACATCATCTTATCATTTGCAGATGGGTCGTGTCGAATATCAATCAATAAGAAAACAGCTTTCAACTGCTTAGATGTATTCAAATAACGTTCAATCAACTGTCCCCATTTGATTTTCTCTTGTTCAGACACCTTGGCATACCCATATCCCGGCAAATCCACCAGATACATTACATCATTTACATTATAAAAATTAATGGTCTGGGTTTTCCCCGGAGTTGCAGATGTTCTTGCAAGTGCCTTACGATTCATCAGGGCATTAATCAAAGAAGATTTTCCCACATTTGATTTTCCCGCAAACGCAATTTCTACTTTATCTGTCTCCGGCAATTTACTTGTAATTCCACAAACAATTTCTAATTCTACATTTTTAATCTTCATACTCTAGTCCTCACATACCAGGGCTTTTTCTAAAACCTCTGTCATATAACCTACTGGTATAATTTCCAATCCCTTTGTAATCTCAATGGAAATATCTTCCACGTCTCGCATATTTTTCTCCGGAACTAGTACCGTCTTTACTCCTGCATTTTTTGCAGCCAGTAATTTTTCCTTCAGCCCACCAATTGGAAGCACTCGCCCGCGCAAGGTAATTTCACCTGTCATTGCCACATCAGCACGCACCTTTCTTTCCGTGATTGCAGAAAGCATGGCAGTTGCCATTGTAATGCCTGCAGATGGACCATCCTTCGGTGTTGCGCCTTCCGGAATATGGATATGAATATCATGTTTTTCAAAGAAATCTTCCGAGATATGATATACTTCTCCCACAGAACGAATATAACTAATTCCAGCTCTTGCTGATTCTTTCATAACATCTCCCAGCTGTCCTGTCAATAGAATTTCGCCTTTTCCCGGCATAATATTCACTTCTATTTCCAAAGTGTCTCCACCCACGCTGGTCCACGCAAGTCCTCGTACAATTCCTATTTCATCTGTCTGATTAATCAAATGGTAGTGGAACTTCTCTTTCCCCAAATATTTTTCAAGATTTCGTTCCGTTACACGAATGGTTGTCCTTCCATCCTCCAAGATTTCTCTTGCTGTCTTTCTGCAAATTTCACCAATGGTACGCTCCAATTGTCTCACACCGGCTTCCTTCGTATAACCACTCACCATTTTCCAAATAGCACCCTTTGTGATTTTTAATTGTTCCTCTGTCAAGCCATGCTTTTGAAGCTGTTTTGGAACCAAATGTCTGGTGGCAATATGCAATTTTTCATTTTCCGTATAACTGCTAATTTCTATCACTTCCATACGGTCTAAAAGTGGTCTTGGAATTGTCTGTAAACTGTTCGCTGTAGTAACGAACAGAACTTCCGATAAATCCAGTGGCACCTCTAGATAATGGTCTCGGAATTTGATATTCTGCTCACTGTCAAGCACCTCCAAAAGTGCCGAAAATGTGTCCCCTTTATAATCATTGCTTACTTTATCAATCTCATCTAACAGAATGAGAGAATTTTTCGCACCTGTTGATTTCAATGCATTTGCAATACGTCCCGGCATAGCCCCTACGTATGTTTTACGATGTCCTCGTATCTCCGCTTCGTCTCTCACTCCACCCAGTGAAATTCTGGCATATGGCTTGTGCAATGCTTTTGAAAGCGACTTTGCAATGGAGGTTTTCCCTGTTCCCGGTGGTCCTACCAAACAAAGAATCGGGCTCTCCCCTTTGCTCGTTAACGTGCGTACAGCAAGAAATTCTAAAATTCGCTCCTTCACCTTCTCAAGTCCATAATGGTCTTCATCCAGAATTCTCTTTGCCTCTGCAATATTCACCTGGTCCTCCACCATTTTATCCCACGGCATCTCCAGCATGGTTTCAATATAGGTACGAGACACCCCATTTTCTGCGGAATTTTGCATCGCGCTCTTGAAACGATGAATTTCCTTCATTAATTTATCTTTTACTTCTTGAGATGCCTTTAATTTATTAGTTGCATCTGAAAATTCCTCTGCATCAGAGATCAGATTTTCTTCGCCCAATTCCTCGCGAATGACTTTCATCTGTTCTCTTAATATAAACTCTTTTTGATGTTTATCCATGCGCTCTTTTACCTTGCTTTGAATCGTATCTTTCATCAATAGCACGGCAATTTCGTTTGCTATTTTGAAACTTAAAAGTGCACAACGCTTATACAAATCATTTTCTTCCAGAATATCCTGCAAATTGAGATAATCAAATGGTAAAACAGCTGCTATTTTATTGACTAATGCTTTAAACTCTTTGATATCTGCAATTTGTGCTGTTATCTCTTTTGGAATCTTTCCACTTTTCAACGAATATTCAAAGAAAATCTCCTGCAAAGCTCTCGCCTCCGGCATTTCATTTAAATGCTCTGGCTCATAGTCGTTGTAGTCCTCCACGATTTCCACCTCAGCCTGTAGAAATGGATTTGACTCTGAGATTTGTACAAGTTTTGCTCGTTGTTGACCGGTCACCAACACCCTGTACATGTCCTTTGGCATTTTTGCAATCTGCTTAATTGTAGCGATGGTACCTATTTCGTAAACATCTTTTTGTGTTGGTTCTTCTATACTTAATTCTCGCTGTGCAACGAGAAATACTTTCTGTTCTTTTCCCTGCATGGCCTTCTGTACTGCCTGAACGGAACGTGTTCTGCTTACATCAAAATGTGCAACCATTTCTGGCAGAATCGTCATTCCACGCAGGGCAACCATTGGTATGCTAATCGTTTGTTTTTCCATGTTTTCTTCTCCTTTTTTATCGAGTTCTCCCCCAAACTCTCACACAGCAAAGAGCGAATACATTGTCTGTACCCGCTCCCTATTTACGCACTCTGTGTTGCCATTGTATTGGAATTATAAAGCGGTTTTTCATTTCCTAATACCGCTTCCTTTGTAATTAAACAAGATTTGATGGTATCATCGGATGGCACATGATACATGGTATCCAGCATGATATTTTCCATAATTGCACGAAGTCCTCTAGCTCCTGTCTTTCTTGCTAAGGTAATATCTGCAATCTGTTCCAGTGCTTCCTTGTCAAACTCCAATTCAACACCATCAAGTTCCAATAACTTTTTATATTGTTTTACAATTGCACTCTTTGGTTCTGTTAAGATACGTATCAACGCATCACGGTCAAGTGTATCTAAAGTTACATTAATTGGAACACGCCCTACCAACTCTGGAATAATTCCAAACTTGATTAAATCTTGTGGCAGGATTTGCTTTAACAACTGACCATTTCTCTTTTGGGCTTTTCCCATAATCTCGGAATTGAATCCCATAGACTTACGGTCCAAACGAGTCTCAATAATTTTTTCAATACCTTCAAATGCTCCACCGCAAATAAACAAAATATTTGTAGTGTCAATCTGAATCAATTCTTGGTGTGGGTGCTTTCTACCGCCCTGTGGTGGTACAGATGCCACAGTTCCTTCGATAATCTTAAGAAGCGCCTGTTGCACACCTTCTCCCGATACATCACGCGTGATGGATGGATTTTCAGATTTTCTTGTAATCTTATCAATTTCATCTATATAGATAATTCCATATTCAGCACGTTTTACATCACCGTCTGCCGCCTGGATTACCTTTAACAAAATATTTTCCACGTCTTCGCCAACATAACCAGCCTCTGTCAGTGCTGTTGCATCTGCAATTGCAAATGGCACATTTAAGATTTTCGCCAATGTCTGTGCTAATAAAGTCTTACCGCAGCCGGTTGGTCCCAACATTAAAATATTACTCTTTTGTAACTCTACTCCCAAGTCTTTTCCAGCAAGGATTCTTTTGTAATGATTGTAAACTGCAACGGAAAGAACTTTTTTCGCCTCATCTTGTCCAATTACATAATCATCCAAGAATGCTTTGATTTCTTCCGGCTTTAAGAGGTTAATATCCTCTGCCACAGGATTAATTTCATCCTGTTCCAGTTCTTCGTCAATAATCTCTGCACAAACCTCCACACATTCATCGCAGATAAATGTATTATTCGGTCCCGCAATCAGTTTACGTACTTGTGCCTGTGTCTTGCCACAAAATGAACATCTAACGATATCTTCACCTTTTCTTCCTGCCATACTCTCTCCTCATTTTCAAGCGTAAAGGGGCTGTTCTTTATTCCAGAACATCCCCCTTGTTTTTTCATTAATGGCTGGTAATTACTTCATCTACCAAACCGTATTCTTTTGCTTCCTGTGCAGACATGAAATTGTCTCGTTCTGTATCAATTTCAATTCTTTCTAAACTTTGTCCTGTATTTTCTGCAAGGATTTGGTTCAATTTATTTCTTGTTTTTAAGATATGTTCAGCAACTATCTTAATCTCTGTTGCCTGTCCTTTTGCTCCGCCAGATGGCTGATGAATCATAATCTCAGAATTTGGAAGTGCATAACGCTTACCCTTCGCACCACCTGCCAACAAGAATGAACCCATACTTGCTGCCATTCCGATACAGATTGTAGATACATCGCATTTAATGTATTGCATTGTATCATAAATAGCCATACCTGCCGTAACAGATCCACCCGGACTGTTAATATACAAATGAATATCTTTTTCTGGATCTTCACCTTCTAAGAATAACAATTGTGCAATGATTACACTTGCAGAAGCATCACTGACTTCTTCTCCCAAGAAAATGATTCTCTCTTTTAATAGTCTTGAATAAATGTCATAAGAACGTTCTCCACGACTTGTTTGTTCAATGACATAAGGTATTACGCTCATGAAATGCCTCCCTTAAGTTCTATTCTTCTACAGCACTGTCAACTAACAATGTTACTGCTTCTTGAACAGCCATATCAGCCTTCATTTGTTCTTTTTCGCTTTCACCCATGTATTCTTTCAGTTTATCAACTTCCATTTGATACATTTCAGCCATTTTTGCTAATTCTGCATCTAATTTTTCTTCAGAAATTTCGATATTTTCAGCTTTTGCGATTGCTTCAAGAACTAATCTTGTCTCAATGCGTTTCACAGCTTGTGGTCTCATTTCTTCTTTCATCTTATCAGCAGTTAAACCTGTAAACTGGAAGTATTGTTCCATAGAAAGACCTTGTGACTGCAATCTTTGTGCAAACTCTTGTACCATCTGTCCAACTTGAGTGTCAATCATTGCTTCTGGAATCTCCATTGTAGCATTTGCCACTGCTTTTTCTACAGCTTGGTCTTCTTTTTGTCTGTTACCTTCTGCAATTTTTTGTTCTTTAATCTTAGCTTTGATATCAGCTTTGTATTCTTCCAATGTATCAAATTCAGAAACTTCTGCAGCAAAATCATCATCTAATTCCGGAAGTTCCTTTACTTTGATTTCATGTACAGTACATTTGAATGTAGCTTCTTTACCAGCTAAATCCTCTGAATGGTATTCTGCTGGGAAAGTCACATTTACTTCCACTTCTTTTTCAGCTTCCACACCGATTAATTGTTCTTCGAATCCTGGAATGAATGCTCCTGATCCGATTGTCAATGGATAGTTTTCACCTTTACCACCTTCGAGTGCAACACCGTTTACATATCCTTCAAAGTCTAAAACAACTTCATCTCCGTCCTGTACTGCACGGTCTTCTACTGTAATTGTTCTAGCGTTTTTCTTTTGTTCTTCTTCTAATTTAGCATCTACTTCTTTTGCAGTTACTCTTGTAGAAACTTTGTCTACTTTTAAGCCTTTGTACTCACCAAGTGTTACTTCTGGTTTCAGAGCCACTTCTGCTGTAAAGATAAATGGTTTCCCTTTTTCTAATTGCACAACATCAATGCTTGGTTGTGAAACGATTGCCAATTCACTTTCATCATATGCTTTTGCATATGCATCCGGAATCAATGCATTAGCTGCATCTTCGTAGAAAATTTCTACTCCATACATTTTTTCAATCATTTGACGTGGAACTTTTCCTTTACGGAATCCAGGTACGCTGATGTGTTTTCTTTGTTTCAGATAAGCAGCTTGAATTGCTTTTTCTAATTCTTCAGCAGAAACTTCAATTGTAAGTTTTGCCATGTTTTTTTCTAATTTTTCTACTTGTAAGCTCATTACTTTCTCCTCCTTATATATACGAAAAGTCTTTCGACTTATCTTTACATGACGCTCATCGCTTGATTATATCACAGTTTTTTTAAAATATCTAGTCTTCTTTTTCATCTAAACTCAGTATTTTTACTAAAAAATCAGTGATTGCCGATTCTTCCAGCTTATATAATCCATCTTCGCCCTTAATAACCTTAAAAACAACGGTTTGTTCTTTGCCATATTCCATATTATTATAGGCTTCTTCCAGCATCTCACACCAGTTTGTTAGGCATTCTGCTTTCATCTTTGCCTCAATCTCATCATAATTACCTCTGTACTCGCCCTTTTCCTTCTTTGCTTCTATGCGTTCTACTTCGCTTTTCGCCAAAGGCACAAATAGTTGAAGCACATTGGATGGTTGATAGGTTACAGGAACATGGAATTCATTATCACTAATCTTTTCAGCTTCCTGCACAGTATATTTCATTTTATCAAATATTTTTTTACATAAATCAATATATTGTTTCTCTAATTCCTTATCAATCTCTTCCCCTTGAAGAATTGTATTTTTCGCAAATGATTCTATGCCCCCTTCATACTGCGCATACAGTGTTTCTTCTGTAGCTCCTTCCATGATTTCGGCTGCATATTCTACATCTCCTTTAAAGGTTTGGTCTAAAATAGCAGATACATAACCTTGCGCATTGAATCCTCGAAACACACCAAGACACGCTAATGTTCCAAATACAATAAACAGCACAGCTGCCACGCTAATAACTACGCCGAGCACGACGTTTTTCTTTTTTCTCTCCATACTACACCCCTTCTATTCGTAATAAATAATGGATTTCCCAATTTCATCTGCTTTTTCAGAACTTATTAATAACTCAATTAAAGTTAAAGAAAACGGAATCGCTGTGCCCATTCCCCTACTTGTGATAACAAACTCGTCTACCACGACAGCATCTTCTACACATTCTGCTCCCAGTAATTGTGCTTCAAATCCTGGGTATGAAGTAGCTTTTCTTCCTTTTAAAAACCCATACTTTCCAAAAACACTTGGCGCCGCGCAGATTGCCGCAAGATATTTTTTCTCATCATAAAATTTGTTCAGTACTTCTTCTAATCCCTTATGTACACCAAGATTTAAGGTTCCCGGCATTCCGCCCGGAAGCACCAGCATATCCTGTCCATCGAAATTCATTTCTTCAAATAATTTATCTGCTTGTACATCAATACCGTGTGCACCGTGAATAATATAATCTCCTGTAATTGATACAGTCGTAACCTCCACACCTGCTCTTCGAAGCAAGTCCACTACGGTTAATCCTTCAATTTCTTCAAATCCATCTGCAAGAAAAACACTTACCTTTTTCATACGAAGTCCTCCTTTGTTAACTCTTTTGATTGTAACAAATGTATAGACAAAATGCAAATCTGTTTACTTTTTTCGCATTTCATATTACTATAAATATGTTTGGAGGATAAAAATATGGAAATTGAACGTAAATTCTTATTAAAAGAACTACCAAGTGATTTAGAAAAATATCCTGTTCGCCACTTAGAACAAGGTTACCTTTGTACAGGTCCGGTGGTTCGCATCAGAAAAGATAATGACAAATACGAACTTACATATAAGGCAAAAGGCATGATGATACGCGAGGAATATAACCTTCCGCTCACAAAAGAAGCTTATGAACATCTAAAAGACAAAATCGATGGCAGACTCATTACCAAGAAGCGTTATATGATTCCTTTCGAAAAATATACCATTGAATTAGACATTTTTGAAGGCGACTTAGCTCCACTTACACTTGCCGAGGTTGAATTTTCGTCCGAAGAAGAAGCAAACGCATTCGTTGCTCCTGATTGGTTTGCAGAAGATGTAACCTTTAGCAAGTTATATCATAATAGTTTTTTAAGTAGAATGTAAATAAGTGCGGCCTAAGCCGCACTCATTTTTATTCTTCTCTCTTTTTCTGTTTTGCTAATTTCCTTTCATCTTTAGCCCTTTGTTTCGCCATTTTCTTTTCTTCTATCTGGCGTTGTTTTTCACGTTCCTCTTCTAAAATCTGTCTATGTTTTTCAAGTTCACGTGCTTCTTTTTCCCGTTGTCTTTCTTCTTTAGCTCTCTGCTTTTCTTGGCGTTTAATTGCTTTTTTCTTTCTTCCTTCATGCCTTGCTTTTCTACTTGCAATAAAGTAAATCATGGCAATTAAAAGAATAAGTGAAAGTGCACCAAGTCCTACGATTGCATACATATAATACTCATTCGGGAACCAAGTCTTTTCGATTGGAGCCTGTTCCACATCTTCAACTTTTATATCGTTGTATCTTTGGAAAGTTCCATCTACACTGTCATATTTGTATAAAACTTCTGTTCCATCTTGATTCATCACATAAGCAACACTAAATTCTTCATCCAATTTCCAAGCATCCACACGCTTTCCTTGAACCTCAAGAGTACAAGTTTGATATTCTGCAAACTCTGCTACATCTTTATTTAATGGCAAGGGAATAATATATTTTCCTTCTGCGAATTTAATTTGCACAAAATCATAAAATTCCTTTGCTTCTTGGTTATAAATATAAAAACTTGTATTTTCACCCGATTTTAAATTCATAAGCACCAGACTGCCATTCGCATTCGTTACTGCTTCATATTGTCTGTTGTTGTATGTCACTTGTTTTCTGCTAAATCCTGTCGGTATCTGGTCGTCTTTAAAATTCTCATTGATGGTGTGCTCTGCATTACCAATCTGAATCTTTTCTGCTTCTCCACACATGATTGTAATGGTGTACGCTCTGGATGAGCCACTTTCAGAAACAACAATAACCTTCGCCTCATTTGGTCCCAGTTTCAAATCCTTTCCACCGGAAACACTTACCGTAGCCTTACTGCTAGCCGGTGTCGCAGAAATTGTCACTTCTGTTGTATCTCCCGGAACACTGACAGTATAAGAAGTAATATCCCCACTAAAGGCTGGGCTTAAGGTTCCTGGATATACCTGAAGTGCACTTAACTTGTTGTTCGTATCTTTGTTGTTTTGTGGTTTGTTATTATTTGTATTGTTGTTAGTAGTATTATTATTGCTAGTTGTAGGAACTTTTCCAGTAATCTTACCACCGCTTGAACTTGTGGAAACAGAACTTGCCGCTTCATAATCATATACGTCTGCAGATGTTACACTTATGCTATGTGTTCCTGATTTCAAGATTTTAAAACTTACTGTAAAACTAAGTTTGCTCAATCCACCACTAGTAGCATAGCCACTATAATATACACTTCCCGAACTACCATTTGCTCCACTGGAACAGTTTACTACTGTTAGTGCGGCAGGATCATATTTCAAAGTAATATCTGCACCACCAATCGCAGTCCCCGATGTAGTCGCTGAACATGTTACTGTAACCGTATTACCAACGTTACCACTTGCACTGGATACACTTACTTTTGCCGATGCTGCATACGCCTTCCCTGAAAGTAGAATAAATAGTAAGCATATACTTAAGAAAAATCCCCCTATTTTTTTTAAACTATTCATTTATTTCTCCCCTATTGTGTAATTGTATATATCTTGATATTGTGTTTTTGCACCAAGAGTAAATCTTGTGCATTTACCTTTCCATCCTTATTCACATCTGCTGCCGAAGAAAATACCCCATTCAATGTACTAACACGAATATTATTCTTTTGTATAAGCAGTAGATCTTGAGCGTTTATTCTTCCATCACCATTGGTATCTCCATAAATTACAACATTATAGGTAAACTTCAACGCCCCTGTCGAGTCATACACTCTCACCTGGTCTCCCGTTCCAACATTTCCTGTTTCCGCTGTACCATTGGAATTCGTAATCTTCACACTTCCATTTGTAACAGCAAATTTCTTAGTAAAATCTGTTGCTTTGATCGGAAAACTTGTAATACCGGTAATGGTGCTATTATTATTCACCTTATACGCGGAACTGCTAACACTTGGAGTTGCAACAGTGGTTCCTCCATTGTTTCCGCCACTGCTTGTCCCACCATTACCATTTCCGCCGCCTGTGCTACTTGCAGCCTGACGAACAACGCTAATAGTATAGGTTCTGGTACTACCATTCTGTGCCTTTGTTGTCACCGTAATTGCATTTGTTCCTACAATCAAATTTTTTGTACCTGTTCCTGAAACTGTAGTCGTTGAAGATGCTGCCTGAGCACTTATTGTAATACTCGAAACATTATTCGGTACAATTAACGAATAAGATGTCTCATACATACTGAAGGTTGGTGTTAAATTATATCCACTCACTGACAATGATTTCAACATATAGTTTGGATTATCATCACCTGATGGTTTTTTGCTCACTGTAGCAGGCATGTTTTTGTATACCGGTATCTTGAATATCAATGCTGCTTCTCTTGCTTTTTCATCATATGCTTTTGACATATGAATGCCTTCACTGGCTGCACCACCAACATTTGTCATATATTGGTGACCATATAGATTTGACCCTTGTACATTAAATTTTTTCAGATACAAAGTATCTTGTCCTACATTCACAAAATTCTCACCATAATACAAAGCGCCACCTGTAATTGCCTTGGTTCTCGTATTCCATGGTCTTCCATATGATGTGGAACCACTGTCTCCACCTTTCGCATACCACAATCCACGCTCTACAGCAGAAGCGAAACTGCTTGTCTTGTATGCTCCGATATTCAGATAATTATAATATCCTTCATATCCCGGCACCTTACCCGAAATACTTCTACCGTCACCATTAATTCCTTGTTCCTGAATCATCATGGAAGCCAAAGTAAAGGGGCATACTTTTGTGTTTGCTGCCACATTCATAATTACATCTACGTAAGTACTGTTATCACACGCACCTGCAAGATATGTACCTTTAACCATGTTTGTCAGGTCAGCCTTTTTTTGCGCCAGTTGTGTTGCATTTAATGCTGAAGCATTATAGCTTTGTTTAATAAATTGAAAAATATTTGTACTATCTAAAAAATTCCTTGGGTCCATGTAATATTGGATAATCTCAGTTGATGCTGCTACCCATCCGCCGGAATCAAATTCTTTCCATTCATTCTTTTCCCAATCATACGCTCCTGTCTGGGTGGATTTCCATGAATTATCCGCACTGTTATGTACCAGGTTTTTACCTAGGGCACTTTCACCTTTAATAACCTCTTCCCAAGTCAAATTCGTAATCTGTGCTTCAAATTTCCAATTCGGATACTTTGCATGCAATGCCTGGAGCTGCGCTCTGTAGTTCTCCGGAAATCCTTGCGCTGCTAAATATGCATCAAAGTCTTTATCTTCTTCTACGATTGTTTCCGTCACCTTTACATAAGTAGATGATGCCCACCCCGTCTTTCCATTGATGTTCATTTTATACCATATCTTACCGTTAGTAGCAGCCTTCTCCTCAATGATTTCTCCCGAATCACCATTTTTAAGGTAACCAACCACACTATATTCTGTCCCCGGACCACTTCGAAGATTCAAACTACTGCTTACCTCGACAGTCCCTGTCCGAATCACTGTCTTCGCATCCGCATTTATACCTAAAAAAAGTAAACTTGTCCCGAGGCATACTATAATCAATAGTATACTAAGACAAGTTCTACTTACATTTCTCCCCAAAATTTTCATTCGTTTCTCCCCTTAATAATGTAACTTCCCCTTTGTTACAGCATTATTACTTATTATACAAAAAAGTTACACAAATTGTCAATTGGATACGCATACCAAATTGACATTTTTTTACATGTTCCGTCGCATATAGTCCACTTCGACATCTGTTACAAAATCCGAGCTGTAACGCGCTTTCTCATACAACATTCTAATCTTTCTAACAGTGTCCGCGTCAGTCCCCTGTTCCCGCAGAAGTTTCACCTGTTCTTCAGGCGCCATATAAGAAAATCCCGAAATACGTTTTGCCCCCAGTCGTTTCATATTCTTCTTGTATATCTTTCGAATCCTTCTGGCGGGAGTTTGTTCCCCTCTTGCAAAAAATCTGGTTTTCTTTTCTTTCGTAACCTTATCACCATACGAAAGATCTTCTACCACTTTGTTTTCATCTCTGCCACTCTGTTTATTGTAGAAATTTCGGTAAATGTACACTGCGGCATAAACGATTGCTGCAATAACACCTGCCACAATCAAAATCGTAAACACCACGACCATGATTTCCCCTAATATCTTCATAAACATGGATGGATCTTGTTCCTCCGGCATTTCCTGAAGCATATTGGTCACGTTGTTTGTTATTTCCTCTTTTTCTTCCGGCTGCACCTGTTCTGTTATTGGAAGGAAACTCAACAAATAACGAATTACTTTCTTAAGCCAGTCGGCAAAGACCTGCCACAACTTTTCCCCACGAAACAAACTAAACAATCCAAGAATCATGCCCAGCACAGCTGTATACAGAACCGACAGACGATTATTTAACCTGCGAACACCTTGTTCGTCCACTTTCGTAGAAAAACCTTGCAGCACAATAAACTCATCCATGCAATCCAAATTTCTATATAACAAACTCATTAAAAAACCAAGCATAACAGTCAACATGCTTACCCTCTGTACCGGAACGCTTCCATCAAACGCACAAACGAGCATGTAATTAAGAATGAGTATTACCACATAAACCAATCCTGGTTCGTCCAGCCAGTGAGCCTGTGGCACCAATCGTATAATGGCAGAGTATAATATTAGCGTTATCCATATTAACAGATACCACTCTCTAAGCCCTGCTATTGATATGCCAAAAAAACCTCCGGAAATCAGAAGCAAATGACTACCGATGAACATCCAAAAAGACAACTCCTTCTGGCGTATCACACAGCAGACAGCACCCAAAATCATGCTTGCCAAACTATAAGCCAAAAGCTCCCACACACTGTCAAATGCATTTGCCAAGGCAAGCATACATGCCCCGCCTATTATCACATGCGTACCTATTTTTATTACCTGTTTCATTTTTCCAGTTCCTCCATAACTAGGTACTCTGTATGAATATAATTTCCACTAGTTCCACGAAGCTTCTTATCGCTTACATGCTCGTTTAAATAACTCTTCATCGAGTCATGAATCGGTATCAGCCAGTTCGCACTTCCTTCTTCCCCGGCATAGTCCAGGTATGCCTCTGCAAGCCCCGGTGTCTGTTCTGCTGAAATCAGCAAGGAAACCTCTCCTTTGTAGGAAGCCGTCTTTTCTTTTAAATTCTGCTCCCTGATTACCGCCTCCATACTGCGTGCCGGTGCATATATATCCATTTTAGCCAATTGTTTCAGACATGCATCTATATGAGAAAGTCCCGCGCCTTCTCTTAAAGAAATCTCTTGCCCCGTCAATTTATCCACGCAATTGCTAATAATGCGCACAGGTATCCCTTTATGTACGAATTCTTCAATAAAATTACGGGCAATACGTATCGATTCCTCTATCAAATCATAATATCGCAAAATACCACTCTGAGTGATATTTAGAAATACGGTGATTCTCTGACTTGAACTGTCAAAATATTGATTCACCTTTAAATTTCCTGTTCTCGCCGATGCCTTCCAATTCACTTTTCGCATAGGGTCACTCTGCACATAATCACGAATTCCTTTAAATTCCATAGAATCTTCTTGAAGTTGTCGATTGGTAAGATATTCTCCATACATGCGGCAGAAAATCTCCGGCAACTGCATAAAGCGCGACCTTGCAGGATATACATAAAGCCAAGAGTAATTCTGAATGGTTTCGCTGTGCAAGCCGTGAAATAGAATATCAGAAGTAACAAGTCGCAAATCATCAATACTGTAAAATCCACGTTTGGTACCAATTACTTCAATCTTCCTGGTCACCCTTTTATACGGCATGATGGATACCCAATCGTTTCGATATTGCTTATCAGTGACACTAGTAATGACCGAATCTACACATTTGATATTGCGGTCCATCTCAAACTTCACCATCAACATCGGAAGTGGCAACATTTTTCGATTTTCAACTTTTTCTTTTATAAGCAGCGCCTGCCCTTCTTCCACTTCATTCTGCGAAAATGAAACATCTGCCGTAAGTCCGTAATCCCAAAATTTACTATAGACAGAAAGCGTAGCAAAAATGCAAACTGCCGCTACAATCCCCAAATAAACAAGTGTCATATCTATCCTTTCGCGTTACCCCATTCCTCAGTAGGCACCGGTATCTCCTTTAAAATCATTTCCATTTGCGTTCTTGCCGCATCCTGGAGATAAAAACTTCCTTCCAGTACCAAGCGGTGTGCCAACACAGGAATCGCCAATTTCTGGATGTCTTCCGGCACAACATAGGTTCTTCCCTTCAGGCAAGCATAAGCCTGTGCAGTACGCATAAATGCCAAGGCACCACGTACGCTGACACCAACTCGGATTTCTTTGCGTTTTCTGGTTGCTATACAGATGTTCTGCAAATACTCCAAAAGTTCCGGATGGATATATATCTCTCTGCAAGACTTTTGTAACTCTATAATTTCATCCACACCTGCTACAGCAGTAATCTCATCAATCGGATTTTTCAGTCTATACTGCTCCAAAATCATTCGTTCTTGCAAGGCTTCCATTGGTCCCATGCTAAGTAACATCGTAAAACGGTCCAATTGAGCCTCCGGCAAAGGAAAAGTTCCGGATGTCTCTAACGGATTTTGAGTTGCGATCACAAAAAATGGCTTCTCTAATTTTCTTGTCACTCCATCAATCGTAACCTGCTTCTCCTCCATACACTCCAACAAACTCGCCTGTGTTCTTGGCGTTGCACGATTAATTTCATCTGCCAGCAAAACATTCGTGAACACAGGACCTTTGTGAAATTCAAATTCTCCACTCTTTACATTATATATAGAAAGACCTGTTACATCTGAAGGCAGTAAATCCGGTGTCATTTGTACCCTCGAAAACGGAACATTCAGCGAGCGTGCCAAGGCTTTGGCAAGCATCGTTTTACCGGTGCCAGGCATATCCTCCAACAGTACGTGACCATCGGCAATAAGTGCCGTAAGAACCAAGTCAATCACTTCACCTTTTCCAATAATTACTTTTTCAATATTTTCTTTCAGCTTATTTAGCATCACTTTTTATCCTCTCTTTTTCGCTCATAATACATATACATGAATTATATAGTTTCATCCTATGCAAGTCAACATTTGACATACTTACACGGACTCCCTATAATGATATAAAACAAGAATTACGGAGGTTTTTCATGAAATTAGTATTCTTAGATGCCAAGAGTGTCGGTGAAGACATTGACTTATCAAAATACAATAAATTAGGTGAATTTGTAACCTATGATTTTTCCACCTCGGAACAGATTCCCGAACGTTGCTTCGATGCAGATGTGATTATTACAAATAAATGTGTGATGAATGAAGAAAGCATCGGAAACGCACAAAATTTAAAGTTAGTCTGTGTTACTGCAACAGGAACAAACAACCTAGACAAAGATTATTTAGCAAAGAGAAATATTGCTTGGCGAAACGTGGCTGGATACTCCACAGAATCGGTTGCCCAACATACCTTTGCAATGTTGTTTTATCTCTTGGAAAAATTAAGTTACTATGATGCTTATGTCAAAGACGGAAAATATGCAAACGATACCTTATTTACGCACTTTGCAGAACATTTTCACGAGATAAATGGAAAAACCTGGGGTATTATCGGTCTTGGTGCCATAGGCCGCCGAGTTGCAGATATTGCAAAACTGTTTGGAGCTAATGTGATTTATTATTCAACAACAGGTAAGAATATTCAAGATAATTATGCCCGTGTTGATTTTGACACCTTACTAAAAACTTCAGATATTATTTCTGTACACGCACCACTCACTCCTGAAACAGAGGGGTTAATGAATGCTGAAGCCTTTGCAAAAATGAAGGAAACCGCCATTTTCCTAAATCTAGGTCGCGGAGCCATTGTGGTAGAACAAGACCTTGCCAGCGCTTTGGCTAACAAAACAATTGCTGCCGCCGGTTTAGATGTACTATGTGAAGAACCGATGAGTCCAAACAGCCCATTCCTTCCATTCAAGGACAGCAAGCGTCTGTTAATTACTCCTCACATCGCGTGGGCAAGTGTGGAAGCACGTACGAACTTGATGGATATTATTTATCATCAGATTGAAGAATTTATTTAACTGAACATAAAAGAAGAATCCTACGAAAACTCGCAGGATTCTTTTTATTTCTACCAATATCTACGATACCAAGGTGAGCCGTAAACTTTCACAACTCTTACAACATCCCCCGTCTGTGGTGCATGAATCATCATGCCGTTACCAACATATATACCAACATGACCGGAATAGCAAACAACATCTCCCGGCTGTCTGTCAGCCTTCGAAACTTTTCGTCCGCCACTTCCAATAGAACCTGAATAATGAGCCAATCTAACACCAATTGCTTCATGGGCTCTCATTACAAGGCCGGAACAGTCAATACCTTTCATGCTTGTCCCACCCCATCTGTATGGAACACCCATGTATTTATAAGCTGCCGAAACAATGGCTCCGCCACCACCTGTTCCAACTGGTGGAACGTAATTATTTGAAGAACTAGAGCTTGAGGCATTTTGTGCAGCTCTTGCAATCTGGTCTTCCAAATCATCAATCTTGCCTTTCAAATTGGAAATTGTTCTATCCAAATCATCCTTATCTGCCTTGTACTGCTTCTGCTTCTTTTTAATGATTGCCATGTCTTCTTCCAAGGATGCTTTTAACTTTTCAATTTTTTCTTTTGTCTTTACAAATTCTTCCAACTGCGCTCTGTCATACTCATGAATCGTCTGCACATTTTCAATCTGCTTCAACATCTCAGCGAAGTTTCCGGATTCAAGAACTTTTGCGAGCATGGAGCCATTTCCACTTTCGTACATTACTACGATACGATGCTTCATTGCCTCATATTGCTCTTTTTCCTTCTCTTCCGTTTCTTCCAAATCTTCTTCAGCCTCAATAATAGCTGCACCGACCTCTACCAAGTCCTTCTCAGCCTGATTGATTTTCTTCATCAGACTGGTCATTTTGCTCTTAGCTTGTTTTAATTCTTTTTCTGCTTTTTCCTTATCACTTGCCGGCGTAGCAAATACAGTCGTTCCAAGCATTACAAACGCCATAACAAGTAGTAACAATGTTCTATATAATCTTTTCATTTATAACACCTTTTATGTTTTGTTTCTTTCCGCAAAAAAAGTCTGACCAAACAGACTTTTTTTCTACTTCACAAACAAAATTATATATCATCGTCTATCTGTTTGCAATATATTTTTAACATTTTTGTAACATCCAGATTGTGGACACCCGTCACAGAACCTTGTACCATCTCCGGCTTCCCGCCACCTCTACCTTGAAATTTTTCATTCAAGATTTTTGCAAATGGTCTGACATCCATCACTCTACTACCGATCACATAACGATATTGATTCACATCTGTCTGTGCGAAAACTGCTGCAACCTTCACATTTTTCTCTAATATCAAATTAACCAATTCTCGCGGAGCATTTCCTTCCAATTCTGATTCAAACAGAACAACTAAGTCCTGTCCTTCTTCCATTGCATCCACTTTATACCCCAGGAGTTTCTGCTGCAGTTTTGCCACCTCATATTTGTATCCGGAAATTTCTTCTTTCAATCGCTCCACTTCCTGTACAACTTCCGTCTCCGGTGCAGAAAGCATCACGGATAACTGTTTCATGCTTTCCGACTTTTCATCATAATCTGCAATGGCACGCGTCCCGCATAACATGGACACACGCACTCCGCCCTTGTAGTTCTGTAGACCAATCAACTTAATCAAACCGATTTCCCCGGTCTTCTTTACATGAGGTGCACAGCAAGCACAGGCATCATGCCCCGGCACAGTCACAAGTCGCACCTGACCTTCGATTTCGATTTTGCTGCGGTACTTGATATTGACCAATTCTTCCTTTGTCGGATATTGTACCTGCACATCTAAATTTGCAACCACTGCTTCATTGGCTTTTTTCTCAATCTCTTTCAACTGTTCTTTGGTGAGCACTCCGTTAAAATCAATGGTAATTGCGTCTGTTCCCATGTGGAAACCCACATTGTCATATCCATAAGCAGCGTGCACAAGCCCTGATACAATATGTTCCCCTGAATGTTGTTGCATTTTAGAAAAACGTTCTTCCCAGTCAATAGCACCCTCCACTTGTTTTCCAACTTCTAAAGGCGCCTCCATCTTATGATAGATAATCCCCTCTTTTTCTTGGGCATCCAATACTTTTACGCCATCAATTTCACCTGTATCTGCAAATTGTCCGCCACCCTCAGGAAAAAAGGCAGTTCTATTAAGAACCGCCTCATAATATTCTCCCACTTTTTCACAAGCTTCTACAACTGCAGAGAAGGTTATCATATGGCTGTCTTCATAAAATAACTTTTCTGTCATCGGTTGTTACATCCTTTCCGGTGCTTCAAAACCAAGCACATCGATACATGTTTCTAACACACGTTTTGTAATAGAAAGTAGTGCAATATAACCTGCTTTTCTTTCTTCATTTTCTTCTGACAAAATCTTTGTCTCATGATAAAAACGGTTAAACGCATTTGACAAATCATAAATATATGCACAAATTTTGTGCGGTGCAAGTTCTTCATAGGCACCTTCCATTACGGAATTGAATTTTGCAACTTCCAACATCAACGCCTTCGCACTTGCCGACTCCGCCTTTTGAATCTCACAAGTTTCAACTGTTTTTCCGCTTTCTGCATATTTTGCCAAAATGGATTTAATACGAACAATGGTATATAAGATATACGGGCCTGTATTTCCTTCAAAGGAAATGAAACGGTCAATATCAAATACGTAATCCTTTGCTGCCTGATTTGACAAATCACCGTATTTTAACGCTGCCAAACCAACCTTTTTCGCAGTTTCTCTTGCTTCTGCCTCATCGATAGAACGATTTTCAATAATTTTCTCATACATCTTATCATTGATATCCGCAATCAAATATTCCAAACGCATAACGCCGCCATCTCTTGTTTTAAAAGGCTTTCCGTCTTTTCCGTTCATAGTACCAAAGCCAATATGTTTCAGTGCTGTTTCTTCACGCACAATCTTTGCCTTCTTTGCACAGCGGAACACTTGTACAAAATGTAATTCCTGGCGTTTGTCGGTAATATACACCACCTCGTCCGGCTGGTACAATTTCTCACGTTCCACCAAAGTAGCAAGGTCTGTGGTTGGATACAATGCAGCTCCGTCTGATTTTAAAATCATACATGGCGGGATTTCTTTGGTATCCGTTTCTTCCTTCACATCTACAACCAAAGCGCCCTGGTCCATGTGTGCATATCCTTCATCCTTCAAATACTGTACCATATCCGGAATATAAGGTTGGGCGTCTGCCTCCCCTTTCCAGAGGTCAAATTCTACATTCAGCGCGCCATAATTCTTCTTTAAATCCGCAACAGAAACATTCATGATATGTTTCCAAATTGCTGTGTATCCTCTATGTCCATTCTGCAATAAATAAGTTGCCTGAAGTGCTTCTTCTTTATAATCATCATGCTCTTTTGCATAGGCACTTGCTGTCGGGTAAATTTCTTCTAATTCACTAATCGTAAAAGGTGCTTCCTCCGGATATGCACCTTCAAATGTTTCATCAAAATAAGAAAGTTCCGGTTTTCTTTTCTTTAATTCAGTAATAATAAGCCCCATTTGGTAGCCCCAGTCTCCCAAATGAACATCACCGATTACCTTGTGTCCTGCGAACTTACCAATTCGTTTCACACATTCACCAATAACTGCTGAACGAAGATGTCCTACATGTAACGGCTTAGCTACATTGGCTCCGCCGTAATCAACCATAAGGGTTTTTACCTTTTCAGGCTCCGGCATACCAAGCTTCTCCTCGGCATTCATATTTTTCAAATATTCTGCAACAAATGCTGCATCCAATGTAATATTAATAAATCCAGGATTTACTGCTTCTACTTTTTCAATACAAGCACAGCCCTCCAAAGCAGCAACTACATCATTTGCAATCATAATTGGTGCTTTTCTATAAACCTTCACAGCAGCCATTGCGCCATTACATTGATATTCACATAAATCTGGTCTATTTGACAAAGTCACTTTTGCATACTGTTTGTCATAACCAGCCTTTTCAAACGCATTTTCCAATTCGAATGTTAGTAAGTCAACTAATTTCTTCATACTTCCTCCTAAAATCCTTTATCTAATCATTCTAGCATAAGTTTTTCTTCTCAACAAGTTAAAAAACTACTTGGATTAAAAACATATATAGTACAGTTCCTACTCCAATACTAAGTAAATTGTTGCGTTTCCAAATATGTAACAACGCTACAACCAGCACGGAAACCGCCTCCGGTATTCCATACGGCTTAGAAAGTATGGTTGTACTTTTCAGGCAATACACCACCAGCATACCGATAACCGCCGGCGTTAAAACCTTTCCTAAATACTGCACTGTCTTAGGGATTTCCTTTCCCTTTGGAAAGACAAGAAAGGGAATCACACGCGTCGCAAATGTGGTAACCCCTACAATCAAAATAATCAAAAATGACATTCCTGCACTTAACGGCATACCACTTCCTCCTTATCTAATTGTTTTCTTCCCACAAACAACAATGCTACAATAGCAAGCATTGCCGGCAATACGAAATTATTTGCACCAAATATCAGCAGACTAATAACTGCCACAGATACTCCAATTAATTCCGGCATTCGGTTCTTTCTCTCCATCCATTGTTCAATAAAAATAACTACGAACAATGCTGTCATGGCAAATTCAATGCCTTCTGAGCTGATTGGAAGCAAAGTTTTTGCTATTGCACCTATGGCAGAACCTAATATCCAATATAAATGGTCAAGTACTGAAATTGCAAATAAGAACTTAGCTTCATTGACTCCCTTTGGCACCTTGGTTGTGCACAGCAGAGAATAGGTCTCGTCTGTCAATGCAAAAATCATATACCATCTCTTTTTTCCTATTTTATTAAATCTCTCCAAAAGCGATATTCCGTAAAAAACATGACGCACATTTACCATGAAGGTCAGGAAAATAATCTGAATAAAAGAAATACCCGGCACAAAAAAATTGACTGCCAGATATTGTCCCGAACCTGCGTACACCATGACACTCATGAGTATCGCCCATAAGAAAGAATATCCTTTTTCTGCATACATTACTCCAAAAGCAATTCCAATAAACAGATAACCTGTGAGAACAGGAATGGTATACGGAAATGCTTTCTTAAACGCCTGTTTGTATTCCGACATCTTTGTTCCTCTTTTCTAACATCTAGGCGACATTTTAGCACGAAAGAGTTCAAAATTCAATAATCAGGATGGATGATTTTAACAATCATCCATCGCTCCACAATTATTGCAACAATGTGTGTTGTTCGCAATCGTAATAATACACATGATTGGATAAAACATCTTCCGGGCCGACTTGGGTTTCATTTACCTCTAATACCATTTCATTTAAAGTATCTTTATCGGGTGCGTGAGATTCCGGAATAATAATTACTTCGTGAATACTGCTTGGAAGGATGTAAAAACTATCCTTTAGGAAATTGCAGATATGAAATAGAATGTTGTCATATAAGATGCATGCAGCACCAAGATTCCGTAAAGAATTGGTAAGGACAAACATGATATCGTCTGCCCGAACGATGTTGTCACAAGGGTTTCCTAATAATTCTTCAATTACAATACGCATAGGTTTGAAAACTGCCGGAAGTAATTGAGGTGTGTTTTGTTTTGCAATCTGATGAATTTCGGTTAAAGTGGTTTCCCAAAGACGAACCAAATCATTTGTGACAGGAATGGTTGCCGTACCATTTTCATCTATTTCAAATAGAATGTAGAAAACAATTGCAAAATCCAAATATGGAACAAATGGAAGTTCCTTCAGAAGAGTTTCATTTTGGTTTTTATGTATCACTTTGTATACGATTTTTTCCTTGATGGCCTGAAAATCCGAAATGCTATGAACATCCCAGGAATGTTCAAACTTTACTTCGTGATATACTTCCAAAATACATTCTACAATATCTTCGATGGTTTCACCGTCCTGATAATGTTTGTAAAATTCCTCTAAATAAATTGTAGGGGATAAATTGACACTTTTATCAGAGAAAGTTAACCCAACACGCTCATTTCCATTGTTTTTTAGAGCTGTATGAAGTTGAACATCTGTGCCTTCCCCCATGATAGAGGCTGCTTTTTCCCTGAGTGTCGAGACAAATTGTTGATAATTCATAAATACTCCTTTCAATAAACAGAGCATATTGAGTAAGTTGTAAGTTTGTGAAAATCGACAGAAATGTCAAGAAAATGAATTGATAAATATTATGGTTTTTTGATTATAACGTATTAGAAAACAAAAAGCAACTTCTTTACATTTGAAAATAAATATGTTACGATGAACAAGATGTTTTTATACCATTAAATGTCTCTGTAGCTCAGTGGATAGAGCGCCGCCCTCCGGAGGCGGGTGCGCAGGTTCGACTCCTGTCAGAGACGCTAAAAAAGACCTCGAGCTTACTGCATCGAGGTCTTTTTCATAAATCTTATTATAATATTCCAAAGTCTTTCATTGCTTTCGCAAGTTTCTCTGCATTTGCATCCGTCATCTCTGTCAAAGGCATGCGTAATGGGCCAACTTCCATTCCTATCAAGTTCAATGCCTTCTTAACCGGAATCGGATTCACTTCACTAAACAATGCATCTATAAGTGGAATCGCTTTCAATTGAAGTTTCGCACTTTCTTTCACATCTCCTGCAAGATACTTCGCGCAAATATCATGTGTTTGTTGTGGTGCAACATTGGCCAAAACTGAGATAACACCAATACCGCCAAGTGACATAAGCGGTACAATCTGGTCATCATTTCCTGAATATAAATCGATATTTCCATCTGTAAGATTCATAATCTTTGCTACTTGACCAATATTTCCGGATGCCTCTTTGATACCCACAATATTGTCTACATTTTTGACTAATGAAGCAACTGTTTCAGGTGCAATATTCACTCCTGTTCTACTTGCAACACTATACATAATAATCGGTGTCTTTACTTCCTTCGCAACTGCAGTGTAATGTTGTGCCAAACCTTGCTGTGTACATTTGTTGTAATATGGCGTTACAATCAAAAGTCCATCTGCTCCTGCCGCCTCAGCCTCTTTCGATAATTCTATCGCAGTCTGTGTGCAGTTTGAGCCGGTTCCTGCAACAACCGGAATACGACCTTTTGTAAACTCTACTGCT
Source organism: Faecalimonas sp. (assembly GCA_045649385.1). Taxonomy (GTDB): domain Bacteria; phylum Bacillota; class Clostridia; order Lachnospirales; family Lachnospiraceae; genus Faecalimonas. The sequence goes on from JAZRPT010000007.1 coordinate 58,082, forward strand.
TTCTTGATGCACTCCACATGTTCTGCTTCTGTCATCGTCGCAGACTCACCTGTCGTTCCACAAATCACAATACTATCTGTTCCGTTATTGCAATGGAAATCAATCATTTCCTCTAATTTATTATAATTAATACTTCCGTCTGCATGAAATGGTGTAACAATCGCCACTCCCGAACCTGTAAAAATCGCCATAATTTAACCTCCTTAGTTTCCAATTGAAAACCTTTCTATTAGAGGATTTTAGCACCATTCTTTCGTTCTGTCAATCTATGACACACTCAAGTTTACTAACAGATACTTCATATGCCGTTCTTTTTTCTGTTTCCGTCTCCGTCAACTTCTTTACATACTCACGACTCTGAATTCTTCCAAGTACCTGCACGTGTTCCCCCACTTCAAAACTAGATGCAAATCTTGCATTACGCCCCCAGCAAATGCAAGGAATATAATCCGATTTTCCATATGGGCGATTCACCGCTAATAATAAATCCGCAATTTCTCTACCCAGCGGAGTTTTCCTGTAAATTGGACGTTTGCATATATATCCATCCAACATAATCGTGTTTGTTTTGGCTCCATCCACTTCTTCTTCCACAAATGATACTTCTCTCACAAAAACCGATAATATCAAACGATTCTTATGTTCCTCGTGTTGATTATACGAGCGAAATTGTCCTGTCACCTCAATATATTCACCTATGTAATTCTGACGAACATCAATTAAACGCTCTGAAATCATAAGAGGGATTCGGTCGTCTGAATTACTCAAACGTTTCACCAGAACATCCACCATATAAAAGCCCTCTCCAAACACTTCATGGCTAAAGGTGAACTCCGAAGCCACTTCTCCAATAATAGTTACTTGATTGTTTTCGATAATCTTATCTGACATGAATTTAAAATCTCCCTTCCTCTGTCTTGTACTTTTCGTTCAATAAACAGTGTATGAAGGGAGATTCACATTTAGAACAATATATACGAAAAACTTTTCGACAAATTACGCGGGCGTGCCCACATAGGCACGCCCTAATTTTAAAACTCAGGTTCAATCAGACCATAAGCTCCATCTCTTCTTTTGTATACTACATTTACCTCATCTGTCTCCGCATTGCAAAATACGAAGAAACTATGTCCCAAAAGTTCCATTTGTACACACGCATCTTCCGGAAACATAGGCTTGATTCCAAATCGCTTCGTGCGGATAATTTTTATCTCGTCATCTGTTTCATCTTCCTCGATCTCTGAAAACGCATCTTTAAAATGTCCGCCCTCTTGATGCTTTGCAATCAACTTATTCTTAAATTTTCGAAGTTGACGCTCAATGACTTCTTCCACCAAATCAATAGAAACATACATGTCATCACTTACTTGTTCCGAACGAATGATTGTTCCCATAACCGGAATAGTAACCTCAATCTTTTGACGGCCTTTTTCCACACTGAGAGTCACAATAATGTCAGTGTCAGGAGTGAAATACCTTTCCAGCTTTCCTAATTTTTGCTCAATTGCCGAACGTAAACCAGCTGTTACGTCGATGTTTTTTCCACTAATGATAAAATTCATGCAATTCAACTCCTTTTTATTCAATTTATATGTATATTATACACAAAATTCAAGGAATATGCAATAAATTTTCAGACAACTTTAAGAAGTGAAACGGATTCGAGCTTTGTGGCTGAACTGTTAAAAAATCACAAACTCTCCATCTATATTAGCAAAATAGCATTCCAGCTGTTTCTCCATCTTCGCCTGCCCATTGGTTCCTTCTCTGATTTCATCAAGCACGCCTTTTATCTCATCCTCTGGTAGAAGCACCTCAAGTATCACTTTATCGGTATAAATGGAATTTAAAATCGTAAGACCTCTCTGCCCCAAAATGTACTGAATTTTCCCAAGTCCTGTATAATCGGTCTCTATGGAAAACTTCTGTCCCGACATTTTTGTAATAACTTTACTTGCTAAAAGCCCTTCTTTTGTAGAACTTGAATATGCTCTTACCAGCCCGCCTGTGCCCAAAAGAGTTCCACCGAAATATCTGGTCACTACCACCACAACGTCATGAATTTCTTCTCCCAGTAGCACATCCAACATTGGCTTACCTGCTGTCCCGCTTGGCTCTCCATCATCACTGCAACGTTGAATTTGAAAACGTTCTCCAATTACATAGGCAGAGCAGTTATGGGTTGCATTCCAATATTTCTTTTTCATGCTCTCTATAAATGCAATCGCTTCTTCCTCGCTTTTCACCGGACGAACCGTTGCTATAAATCTGGATTTTTTTTCTATTATTTCGGCCTCTCCACCACAATACACCGTTTTATATTGACTCAACATATGTTTCACCTTTTTTTGTCTTTTCTATTACTATAACAGTATTACGCCTATTTTCACAATATTTTCTTAAATTTTTACTATTTTCCTTTATTTAAATATACAAGTTTGGTATAATATCATTCGAAATAAAGGAGGTTATTCTCATGAATTATGGTAGAAAGAACACTTCTAAACAACGTGCGCAGTTACAATCACGTACGTCTAGGAAGCGAAAAAGAACAGGGATGCGTTGGCTGAAAGTATTATTACTCCTTTTCCTTGGAGTAGGAATCTTAGCACTTGCCGGCGGTGGTCTTCTGTTCAAGAAAATAATTGATGATACACCACAGATTACGGCAGATAGCATTAAGCCTTCTGCATATACAACAACTGCATACGCCAACGATGGTGAGACTGTATTAGGCACCTTTGTAAGTGCCGGTTCTAACCGCGTATATACTTCTCTTGAAAATATTCCAAAGTATTTACAGGATGCATTTATTGCGGTAGAGGACTCACGTTTTTATGACCACAAGGGTATTGATGTAAAGGGTATCACCAGAGCAGCTGTGAAGGGTCTTACATCTGGACATTTTTCTCAAGGTGGTAGTACGATTACCCAGCAATTAATTAAGAACAGTGTCTTTCCTAACTTCAGCAGAGAGACCACTTGGCAGAAAATCGAACGTAAAGTGCAAGAATTATATCTGGCTGTGCAAATAGAAAAAATCGTAAAAAAACCGGAGATTCTTGAAAACTACTTAAATACGATAAATCTTGGTCAAAACACACTGGGTGTACAAGCTGCGGCGAAGCGTTATTTTGGAAAAGATGTCAGTGAACTCACCTTGTCAGAATGTGCTACTGTTGCTGCCATTACAAAAAGTCCGACTGGCTACAACCCAATCACAAACCCGGAAGCCAATCAAAAACGTCGTGACAAGGTCTTGCGTGACATGTTAGAACAGGAGAAAATTTCACAGGAGGAATTTGATACTGCTTTAGAAGACACAGAAGACATTTACAAAAGAATCCAGAAAGCAAATGCAGAATATAAGGAAAGTATTACTGTAAATTCCTACTTCCTGGACGAAGTTGCCAAGAAAGTGCAAAAAGACTTGGTAGACAAATTGGGATACACCGAAGACCAGGCGTACAGTGCGTTATACAGTGGCGGTTTAAAAATCATTACAACCCAGGATTTGACAATGCAAAAGATTTGTGATGAAGAATTGAACCGTGCGGACAACTATCCTTCCACTGTGAACTGGACCGTCAATGGTGCCATCTCTATCGCACATCAAGATGGCACACAAAAGCATTACGACCACAACACATTTGGTAAATATGTAATTAAATTATATGGGGAAGAAAAATACGGGCCATTGGGAATTACATTCCCATCAAAAGAAAAAGCAAACACCCTGTTAGAGCAATATATTGAAACTCTAAAAAATGATGAGAACGATACTGTTTTCACCAACATTACACTCTCTCCACAACCACAGGCAACAGTTGTAGTCATGGACCAATATACCGGATATGTAAAGGCAATGGTTGGTGGCCGTGGAGAAAAGACCTCTAACATGAGTTTAAACCGAGCAACCCAATCCGGAAGACAACCTGGTTCTACCTTTAAAGTGCTTTCCACCTATGTACCGGCCTTGGATATGAATGGGGATACATTATCAACCACCATTAAGGATGCACCGCTGAACTATACAACCGGTGAGAAAAAGGCTGTAAACAACTGGTGGGGTGGATACAGAGGAAATTTAACTATCCGCTATTGTATTGAACAATCTGCCAACGTTTGTACCGTAAGAAAATATCAAGAAATTACTCCAAGTGTTGGAATGCAATATTTAACAAAGAACTTTGGTTTTACTACTTTGCACTCCTCAAATGATGCCGGTGAAGCCACTTCACTAGGTGGTATTACGACGGGTGTATACAACATTGAATTAACGGCAGCTTACGCAGCCATTGCAAATGCAGGAACTTATACAGAACCTATTCTCTATACACAGATTTACGACAACCTTGGAAATTTATTATTTGAGAATACACCTGCTACTCACACCGCAATGAAAGACTCAACTGCATACTTGATTACAAGTGCAATGCAGGACGTTCTTACTAAAGGTACCGGAAAAGTAGCTAAATTATCAGGCTATGTTGCAGCCGGAAAAACAGGTACAACAACAGATACCCGTGACCTGTGGTTCTCCGGATATACTCCTTATCTGACAGCTTCTGTATGGAGTGGATACGATGACAATCAGGGAATTGACGGCTCTAGCAGTTATCACAAAGTAATTTGGAAAAAGGTTATGCAACGTATTCACGACAAAATGAAATACGAATCTGTGAATTTTGAAATGCCGGAATCAGTAAAACGACAAACAATCTGTAAAGAAACCGGACTGCTTGCAAGCAGTGATGCCTGCACAAAATATAGCGAATATTTCGCAGAAGGAACCGGTCCAAGCAAAACTTGTCCTGGACATGGTCAGACACCTGAAACAGGAACTACAGAAGGTGCGGCTGGTGATAACACAACTACCACCAATCCAACGCCTTAACGATAGGTCAGAACTCAAAAAGACGATGGCGTGGTTATAACAACCACATCATCGTCTTTGTTATTTAGAAATAGAACTTAAATGTTTTAATCTCAAATGGTTTTATCACAAATTCCGTACTAGCGCCAGGAATTGCTTCGCCTTGGTCGTGTTCCAATAAGTTACATGGAACAATGCGTTTTACCGGATATTCCGACTGCATCATTACCTTGCTCTTGCTACCGCGACATTCATGCATTCTCACGATTAAGCAATTCTCATCTTCTGCCTTCTTCACCACATCAATCTGTACTGCATCGGAAGAAACAGTTACGATTCTTCTGTTGTCACTAAACTCACCGTCGATTACTTGAGCCGGAATGTTTAGGCGGTTTGCTTCCTCAATGGTTCCGCCTTCAGTAACAGCTCCCTTGTGTGGATACAATGCATAAGTAAAATCATGTTCACCCATATCTGCCTGCGTATCCGGATGTTTTGGACTTCGAAGCAAGCTGAGTTTCATAGCGTTGTCTTTGATGCTGTATCCATACTTGCAGTCGTTCAATAAGCTGACACCATATCCCGTTTCGGAAATATCTGCCCATTTGTGACCACATACTTCAAACTTCGCCCAATCCCAACTATTATTCCAATGTGTCGGTCGTTCTACGTGACCGAACTGGATATCATATGTTGCTTTTGTTGCACGAATATCTGTATAGAAAGCGACTTTGAGAAGCTTATGATTTTCATGCCAGTCTGCATGTGTCATGAAATCAATACGTTTAGAATCCTTATACACAACCATATCCTGTGTAAATGTAGAAAGATTGTACTTGTATTCCATGCGAATCACTGCTTTAAGTGGTCCATTTTCGACCATCTGCGGAACCCCAGTCGCATTTACCTTCCACATCTTTTCAATGTGGTATAAATCGATATCCCAGGCATCGTTTGCCATTGGTTTATCTTCGTAAATTTCAAGAACGTTTCCTTCACAGCCCTCTTTCAAGACATCTCGCTCTGCCTCTTTGTCATAAATTTTTACAATCTCACCACTTTCATTCCATTCGATTGTATAAATCGGTGTTTCAAGGATAAGGTCTTTTAACACAAATGCACTTTCCTCCACTTGTTCTCTAGCCGGAGTAAATTGAACTGTCACAGCCGCAAATGGTTTCACTTCCACTGCCACTTCATAGCCATATGCGCATTTTTGTGCTTCTAATACATTGCCATCACCATCTGTGAATACGCCTGCTTCCATTTCTGGAATTAAAACTAACTCTTTACCACCAAAACTGTTTGACGAATAAACACTATATGTATGTTCTTTCTCGTTCAGCAATGTTTCAAATGCTTTTGATTTTGCATCATCTGCCTGCGCTTCTGCTCTTTCATAATTCACGTGAGAATCTTCATATACTTCGTGAATGGATGAACCCGGAATGATATCATGGAATTGATGTAACACCACACATTCCCATGCATCATGAAGCTGCTCTCTCGCATATTCTCCACCAAGAATATATGCCACAGAAGACAACCACTCTACCTGTGCCAGCTTGTGTTCCAGATAACGATTCATCTTCTTGTTATATCCTTGCGTTGTATAAGTACCTCTGTGGAATTCTAAGTAAAGTTCTCCATCCCATGTATGTACATAACGGTCTGTGTTATCCACATCACTGTGAATTTTTCTAAAGAACTCGCCTGCTGTGGCTGTTTTCACATTTGGTATTCCAGGTATCTTATCTGTTGCACGGCGCATTTCCAACATATCACGGTTCACACCGCCGCCACCATCTCCAAACCCATAGGTGATTAGTGTATTTTTTGTTAACTCTTTATCCTTGAATTTAGTCCAGCTACCTACAACGGTTCTTGGTGTCACATAGCCATTATAAGTTGCAAATCTATGGGTAAATTCATGTCCCACTTCTGGCGTCTCCAAAAAGTAAGTCAAAATCTCTGTGCCATCGATTCCCTTCCACTGGAACAAGTCGTGTGGCATTGTGTTATATTGACTCCAACTAATTTTAGAAGTCATGAAAGTATCTAATTCACATTGCTTTAATATCTGTGGCAATGCCCAACTATATCCAAACACGTCTGGAAGCCATAAATATTCACACTTCTTACCAAACTCCTGTTCAAAGAAACGTGTGCCGTGAAGAAATTGACGAACCAACGATTCACCAGAAGATAAGTTACAGTCAGCTTCTACCCACATACCTCCATCCGGTTCCCATTTTCCTTCTGCTACTTTCGCTTTGATTTTCTCATAAAGTTCCGGACAATCTTCTTTTATAAATTTATATAACTGTGGCTGTGCCTGTTGGAAAATATACTCATCATATTGTTCCATCAGACGAAGCACGGTTGAAAAAGAACGTTGTGCCTTTTCTCTGGTATGTTTTAATCTCCATAGCCAAGCCACGTCAATATGTGTGTGTCCGACCACACTAACAGTGATGTCCGTATGCTTCTCTAATTTATCCATTTCTGCCATAAGAATCGCATGTGCTTCCTCAACGGTCTCATAGAAAGAATCACCATCCCAATCAATCACAAGCAATGCACGGTCTAATGCAGCCAACAAATTCACATAATGTTCACTTGCTTTGTCCAAGTATAGCAATGTCTCCGTAATAGCAGTTGCAAAATAATACAATTCATCTGTTTTTTTATGTAAGTATGCTAAATGAGCAGACTTGCAGCGATGCTGGAATATACGATGTACTCCGCCCCCTTCAAGTCCGGTCCAAAGCATGAATGTTAATGTTGCCTTTTTCCCTTCCATATTGGAAAAAACAACTTCTTGATGATTGGTGTCCACGCCTTGGTATGGATGCCCATCCACATAAAGCAAAGATTCAAATCCACTGTTGCTACCATGACCTGTCTTTCCAAAATCAAACAGACCTACGATCTCACAACCTTCCTTTGCCTCTGGAAATGTCACTTCTTTTTCAATCCAAAGATATCTGTCCCGACCTTCAAACACATCGTTTAAGTCGAAGCTGCCACCTTCAATTTTATCCGGCATGCAGATATTACTCTCATCTTCTGAAAGTTGTCCTTCCATAGCTTTAAAAGGTGCTATTGATTCATGAGCAAAATATCTCTTGATTTTCAGTTCTTCTACTCTACTTTGCAATTTTTCCTCTGTAAAAAACATAATATCACCCTCCTTATACTACCATTCAATTAAATTAAGTTCGATGTCATCTGTTCTGTAAGTTTTAATTTCATGATGTGCAATGCGATGCTTTATCTTATTTTCGAAAACGTTCATTTCGATATTTTCCTCTACTCCATCCGCTTCATAGAAACGAATCACTTTTTGATTGTCATCTTCCGCACGTTTCACCGCTGTGACTACGATATGTTCTGCATCGCATGAAAAACAGCTTTTCCTTTCCGGAAGTGGACCATCATGAAAACTAGTAACCACTGCACGCAGTCCACCATTTAATTCTTCTGCCTTGCGTTCTGCATTTGCATTACTTTTATATAGGAATAATGAATAGGCACACTCATGCACTCCCATATCCATGTATTCACAGAATTCATCACGTACACCATAATGGTCTGCGTATATTGCACTTCTCAGAATGGTAAGACGAATTTCGTCTTCCGTTGTGTCATACCCATATTTGCCATCGTTTGTAATTCCAAGGTTCCCTGTTGCAATCCAAGATCCACAAGGTTCTTCTCCCAAACCATTCTGTCTCGTAATAGTTCCAAACGGTATCTTTGCAATTGTCTCCTTGGCACCTGCCGGAAATGCAAATTTGAGTGTTTTATGTTTTTCCCTAAAATCAACCTTGACCTTAACTTTCATCATATCACTGTCTGATTCCAGTATATAATCCCGTCTTAAAACAGATTGATTGTAATAGGTTGTAACACGAAGAACTGCGCGCACATCGCCATTTTCAATGACAGAAAATTCCGGCGAGCCAAACTGACCCTCCATTTCACCCAGATAAACTTTGTTATGAGCCCATGTATCTGCCGCCGTCTCATCCAGAACAATTGCTCGGCACACGCCGTCGCTCACAACACACTGCTCCTGCTTATTATAAATACGACTCACATCACCGGTGATTGGGCTAAATTCCACTCGTACCAATTCATTCTCTAAGCAACGCTCCGTTGCTACAAGTTTCTTTTCGAACACTTCCTGACTCTCTTGCTCGGTAAAGATGCGATATACTTTATATCCCATCGGTTCGACCTCTGCCGTAAAAATCGTCTGCATTCGATTATTAGGACCATCTACATAGTGACCACGCACAAGTTGGAATGGGACTTCTGCGTCTCTGTCATCCGTCACTTTGGTTGCTATGACTGCTGCCTCTATTGGCATTTTCACCGTCCAAGTGTATGGATTGAATACCACAATCGGAGTTCCAATGGTTTCGCTTTCCCAAAGCATCCAGTGTGCCGGCTTTCCAATCTTATAATATGGAAGTGTTTCTCCATGTAATGTGTTTATTTTTTGAGCGATAGTCTGCATTGCAAGATTCATTTCCTGCTCCGTAATGCTCATTACTTCTCCATGCAGGTAGGCCGCATCGTCATATGCCTGCTTAATCGCACATCCGCCCAACGTGTCGTGGAACTGATTCATTAGTACATTCTTCCATGCTTTATCCAGCTTCTTCTTCGGATACTTTGTTCCGACCAGTTCATTCGCCATGCTACAAAGCACTTCAGCTTCATAGAGATTATTTTCACATTTACGATTCCCCATTTTGATAGAAGTACATGCAGTGTAGCACCCTCTCGCATGATGTTGCAGTTCATCTGCAATCACAGGAAGTCTGCTTTGATCTATTTCTTTAAAATATTCATCCGGAGTAGAATATTCCTTCTCACCCATTTCCATCTCATTCATGGCGTGTAGAAGTTCAATGGTTGGCCCACCTCCATGATTGCCTACGCCGTAAAATGCCATCAAATCTGTGTTTTCTTTGTCTGCTTTCTCCCGTATCCAATCGAACACCTCCATACGCGTTGTATCGATATTATAAAAATACGGAATGCGATATGTAGGAATTGCTGTTCCATCTGCACTCTGCCATAAAAACACGGTTTCGTCTCTGCCTTGTTCCTCCGGCATCGGTCGCATGAACACATAGCCTTCCATACCGCTCTTTTTCAAAATCTGTGGAAGAGATGCATTGTGACCGAAAGAATCTACATTATATCCAACCTTTGCGGTTACACCAAATTTTTCTTGAAAATATCTCTGAGAAATCATGCCATGACGTGCAAAACTTTCTCCCGAAGGAATATTACAATCGGGTTGCAAAAACCAGCCACCCACAATATGCCATCGGCCTTCTCTGACACGTTCCTGTATTTCTTGAAACATATCAGGGTCAACTTTTTCAATCCACTGGTAATACACAGCACAAGCACTTGTGAATTTAAAATCCGGAAATTCCTTCATTCTGTCCAATGCACTGCGATAGGTTGCCAAAATCTCGGAAAAACCTTCTTGCCATCGCCAGAGCCATATAGGATCTAAATGTGCGTTTCCAATTAAATGTATTTTTGCCATGTCTATTCTCCTTTTTACAAAAGAAGGCGGAAACATATCTAAGTTTTCCGCCTCATTTTTTATTCCATATATGGAATTACAAAGATTCCTTCTCCGACACCTAAGCGAATGTCAAAGTTTCCGTCTTTATCTAGTTCCACACAATATTCTTTACCTGCACGGTAATATTGTATATGAGTTGCTCCTTCAAATCGAACGCTTACTTCATTCCATTCATAAAAGTAAGGATTATGTGCATTCACAACCCAATACCCTTCTCGTCCATCCTCTGGGTTTTCGAAACATCCCACAAGGGTATCACGTGTAGAGGATACGTCTTTTAACATTCCCTCTTCATATCCACCGCAAACATATTTCATGTTTTCATCATCGCTTTTGCGAACCACGCGGCAGCCTTTCCATTGGAAACGTAAAAATACGTGGTCAAACATTTGAATCTGTTGATTCACCTTTTGTACATCATAATATATAGAAGTCTTACGATAACCACATTCCTCTGCCTCATCGTACACTACCATAGACATCGGAAATACTTCTGCATGACTTTCATTGTAATGTTGCCAAAATGTGAAATAACCGATTCTTTTTACACCAAATGCCAATGCAGAATAAACTTGATAACGAATATCCTCATAAGATGGCAATCGGTAAATCTCGTCTCCTCTTCCCGCTTCCGGCTGATAGTTTGCATCCATACGAAATGCTTGTAAGGTAATGGCAATTGGAAATCCTTTTTCAAGACCACTCTTTGCCGCCATTTCCAGGTTCATATAAAAAGTTGGCTGCAAATAATCTTTTGACCCAGTATGCATCGGATAATAATCATAAGCAAACTCACCAAGAATCTGACCATAGGTATCGATGTAATTCTGATATGCTTCCCCACGCATTTCCAGTGTAATCGGAACGTTCTTGTATTGTTCATCATCATATTTAAAATGATAAGACCCTACACAGCCATACATCGGTAACATGGATGTGAAAACATCCATCTCAGGCACCAGTTCTTTGATATAACCTACAATTTCCCGAATATGATCTGCTGCTTCAATTCCCGGTTCATCTGTAAGAAGCACGCCCTTACAAAGTTCTGGGAAATGTGATTTCACTGTTGTCACAAACCTTCCGATGATTTCTTTTTCCTCATCCGTCAACGTTCCTGGTTTGCGAGCTATTTTATCCAAAAGTATCTTGCTGGAAGGATACACGAAAAGACCCTGTTTTTCTGCTTCCTTGAAATAACGATACAAATCACTTTTTTTAAAATCTGCTTCTTCTGCAAAACCTTCCGAAGTGAGACGCGTTCCAAAGAACGCATCTCCTTCCGGAATTAAAAATGTAAATCCTGCATCTTTATAATCTTGAAATACCTGCCCTGTCAAAAAACTTGGATACCCTTCTTTTGGGTCTCGCGGGTTGCCGTAATTTTCATTAAAATTACGTTTTCCGCCTCGTCTCGGACCCATATATGCTGTCATCTCAATGCGCCTGTCATCTTGATAACACGGTCTCCCTGTATTATGCATTTTTCTTTCTCCTCTTCGCTGTCACTACAATACTGCCTCCGATAACTGCAACCACAAGGATCGTAGCCATACCTGTGCCGATTAAGAACCAGTTTGTTCCAGCTTCAGCATTGTTCTCATCTACCGCCACCTCTTCTTCTGTAACGGAAATGGTAACAGGCGCAATCTCCTTGCCATCATAGGTACAAGAAATTTTGTATTCACCTGCTTTTGTTGCTTTAAATACACCGTTATTTACAGTTGCACCTTCTTTATCAACAGTAAACTGAGTCTTGCTCATTACATATGGATAACTTCCCGCTACCCAAACAGCCTCATTTGTCTTACATTCTTTGCTTGTTGCAAGAACTCCATCGACCTCATAAATACCATCATAGATACCAGTCATGCCTTCTGCATAAACAGCAAACGCACCTGCATTCACTGCCGGATCCATCGGATCATCTGATGCATGATCATAATGTCTCATTACAACTTCGTCATTCACCTTAACAGTAATACATACACAGGTTTCTGTAACATTGTAGATAGAGAATTCATACTCATATTCCTCATTGAAAGCAAAGAATGGTTTTTCCATATCTCGCTGGTAAGCAATACAGTATTGGTCTACAAGACCTACTTTACGTCCATTCTTCCACAGGTTTATTGTTCCTGTCCAAATCGACTCATCATCAGAAATTTTGTTCTCATTCGCTTTAAATTCAACCACATAACCATATAAAGTAGTTGTTGAAATCTTTGTTTCCTCATCAATCTGTTGACCACGAAGTACAACAGATACACTCGGTGTTGTTTTGTCATCTGTCAACTTCTTAGATGTAAAGCTTATTGTATAATCCTTCATGTCTTCCATAGAAGAAATGTAGTTATACTTATCACTATTTGAGAAGTTTACAGTACCGTTTTCAGAAATCGGAATATACTCACTGTTAAAACGAGCCACTTCCCAAAGCATCTTGTCATCTGCTGGTTCTTGTACATCTGTTTCCACATATTCAGACCATACACCGTCACGATACTGGAATGCAAAACCTTCTGTAAACTTAACTTCATATGCCCCACAACTGATGGTGTGTGGCTTCACAGTAACAATGTCACCTTCTTTTGCGACACCAACTACATCTGACTGAAGAATTAAAAAGAATAATCTTCCATTTGTACTATATGCTTTACAAAATCTGGTATTGAATTCTTTACCGTTATAGTATGCGGTGAAATCATCATATTGTTCATACCACGCGGTGCCTGCTATCTTCTTATCTGCCCAGAAATACATATTCCAGTAGTCGTTTCCGTTTGATTTAACATGTTCTGCATTCTGCATGCCGACACATTTGATTTCTGTAGTAGTAGTCTTATCATATTTATAATCTGACCACACACCATTATACAAATACATCGTATAGTCATCCATAAATCGTATACCGTCGCGTCCCGCATTTGCAATTGCTTTCGCACCCTTTTTAATGGTAAGAGTTGCTTCCTTCGTATCTCCCGCTAATACTTCTTCAGGGAAATTAAAGTACAAGTTATCTCCCGCCTTGACTGCCGTTACCTCAATGTTCTTACCTGCAACGGTAATCGGCAATTTCAGGAATTGTGTATTATCTTCCGTTGTAAGTGGGACATTCAGACGTGCAAATACTTCCCAAACTTTTGCTTCTTTATTGAACTTCGCTACATTTGGAAGACAATCAATCTTAATGTCCTGCCACTTTGTGTTAGAGGTCGGTTTATCCATTGTTAATTTTCCAAGGAAGGTATAGAATGTAAAATCCTTCGTCCAAACAATTCCATCAATTCTATTTGCTGACAATGCTTTTCCAGCCTTAACTGTAATTACTTTTCCATTCGGTGCATCTGCACTTAAATATTCTTCCGGGATTGCAAAATACAGACAATCCTGATATGAGTGGTATGTAAGAGTATCCAGTTTCTTACCATCTACATAGATATCCAAACCTTCAAAAGAAAGCTTATCAATCTCGCCCGGCAACTTACCTTCTACATTGATATATACAACCCACATCTTTCGATCCGTCAAGAACTCGCTAACCCTATTTAAAGAAACACCTGTAATATCAACATATTTTTCTTTTGCTTCAATATAGGTTTCATTCCACATTTTGCCATTGTAATGCAATGTGTACTCCTTGTATGAAACTGCGTAATCATCCAAGAAGAACATACCTTTAATTACAACCACATCTTTATCCTTGGCAGAGACTCCTGCTGGAATGAAGTCAATATAAATCTTACCGTCGTCAAATTTCTTAAGCGTTGCATCGATTTTCTTACCATTGTAGAATATACCACTTTCCTCATCGTACCCAATCGCACGAATGAGTTCGCTCCATGTTTTATCCACTCTGAAATGGTCTGATGTGGTTAAATAAATACCTGATTCATTTCCGCCAAACGCGCTATCCCTGTCAATCGATACTTTCACATTTGTTTCTGCAGCAACATATGGTTTAAGGAAATCATCACTTGATATACCATAAACATTGACATAAATGTTGAAATCTTTCTTGATATTGATTCCCTCTGTCCCGTCTGTTGTTAAATATTTACCTGCTTTTACAGTAACCTTCATATTTTCGCTTGGAAGCTGTGGTAATACATCTGGTCCAAGTTCGAAATAAAAGCTGTCCTGATGTGAATGTGCGCCTGTTACTTCGTATTGCCCATCATTTACCGTAACAATCACTTTTTCAAAGTGTGTTACATCAATATAGCCAGGTAACTTTCCGTCTACATTTACGTAGAATTTCCAACGGTTCTGGTCTTTGTTGAATTCAGAAACCGCATTCAAATCTTTCAATGTAATATCCACATACTCTACTACAACCGGTGGTGTATAGGTTGTTGCCCACTTCTGTCCGTTATAATAGAATGTTACTCTGTTAAAATCTACAATATAATCACCGTAAATAAATTTACCATCGATGGTAATTTCATCTCCGTCCTGTGCCTGGATTCCTACATCTGAAAGACAAACATAATATGTACTATCTGCAACTTTTTTGAGGAACGCATTACTCTTTGTTCCATTGTAGAATATACCATTTGATGCACCACGCATCGGTGCAACGATTTTCTCCCATCCCGGTGCTGGCATAGAGTCTGTTGTGGAAATATAAAATCCAACTCCACTATCGCCAACTTGAGACGAATAATCTACATCCAAAACTACATTTTCTTCCAATGTTGAATACGCTATTGGAAGATTCCATGCTCCGTCTACCCACTCAAATGTAATCTTCTCTAATGCAACAACATAGTTGCCATAACCAAAGTTACCTTTAATTGTGAGTTTATCGCCTTCTGTTGCACTTGCAAATCCACTTACATAGTACCAGCAATTTGTACCATCATACTTTTTCACATAGGCATCTTGTTGTTTCACATCATTTAAATAAATACCGCTGAGTTCATCAAGTGCATAAATAGCCAATTCCCAGCCACCTGCCGGCATCTCATCTGTTCCTTTTAGGTACATACATGTTGCATCCCCTGCTGCTTCTGCACCTTCTAACGAAAGTGTTCCGCTGAAGTTGGATACCAGCACATAATCAATCCATTTGGCGCCATCCCACTTGAATGAACTTTCTTCAAATGTAACTTTCGCATTTCCATCTTGTGCATGGAATATACCTTTAATTGTTACAACATCGTTTCCGGTTGGTACTTTTGAAAAACCTTCTACATAATATTTATTTGCTGAACCAACATATTTTTTCATCAATCCACCGGATTGTTTTACGTTATTTACAAAAATACCACTATTATTATCATTTGCATCTGCTTTTAAGATTGCTGATGCTGAATCCCAATCTTCTACAAACTTGTCTGCAAGATAACCGTCTGTTCCTTTTAAATAGATTGCAGTTGTTCTTTGGTCGTTTGGTTCCGCATCAACTCTGGTTAAACTTCCACTGAATTCATTTACAGGAACATGATCTACCCAAGCACTTCCATTCCATTTGAAATAACTTTCTGTATATGTAACTTTTGCAAGTCCATCTTTTGAAGTGAAGGTTCCTTTGATCATTACAACATCATTTTCTGTAGGAATAGTCGAAAAACCTTCTACATAATATTTATTTGCTGAACCAACATATTTTTTCATCAATCCGCCGGATTGTTTTACGTTATTTACAAAAATACCACTATTATTATCATTTGCATCTGCCTTTAAGATTGCGGAAGCTGAATCCCAATCTTCTACAGACTTGTCTGCAAGATAACCGTCTGTTCCTTTTAAATAGATTGCAGTTGTTCTTTGGTCATTTGGTTCCGCATCAACTCTAGTTAAACTTCCACTATATGCTTTCACAGATACCTCATCCACCCATTGGCTTCCATTCCACTTAAAAGAACTTTCTTCAAATGTTATTGGCGAAGAGTCAAACACTTGTCCCGTTGTCCAGTTATCATCGGTATAAAACGTTCCTTTAATAGTTAATATACTGCCATTTTTGATATCTGGTACATTTTCAATATAATAATCTTTTCCAGCATCATTGAGTTTTCTTAATCGCACAAACCCTTCTTGGCCTGCATGAGCCGTATGATAATTGTTAATCCTAACCCCATCAATAAAAATACCGCTCTCAACATCTTCCTTTTTCGGCATCATTGTACTCCCTGGCCAGTCAGGACCGTTCGTACCTACGGGATAATCATCTGTTCCTTTCATGTAAAACGATGTTGGATTATTTTGAGATGTATTTGCAACCGTCAGCTTTCCTGTATAGTTTGCCGCCTTTGTTAAAAGCGACGGCAAACCCAAAGAACCAACTAATAACGTAATCGCACATACGACTGCTGTTAATTTTTTCAACATATCTTTCACATCCTTCTTATCGATTTAATGTTCCTAAATAAACACTCCATTTTGAACCGCCGTAAGCTGCCATCATCATGTCATACACTTCTTTTGCATTTTTACCATTTGGTTTACAAAGCAATGCTTCCAAGGTATCACTTGTACCTACTGATGTTGCTTTCACACCTGCACGGTAGAACAATTCGTGGTGATAGAAATCATCTACAAATACAGCATCTTTTGTTACTTCATACACAGACTGTTCTGTGTCAGTCAATTTGTCATACTTGTAATCAAATGGTGCGAAACCACCGATACAATTATCTTTAAATACTTGAATACCTTCATCTGAAGCAAGGAATAATAAAAACTCATCTGCAAGTTCTTTCGCATTAGAAAATACAGGTGCATATGCAACGTGTTCTAATGCTTTGCTTCCAATCGTATTTCTAGCTTCTTTCACAGCTGCAACTTCCTCTTCTGTTACTCCTGCCGGCAATTCACCTACACCTTCAATGTAATCAATAACTTTTGAAAGCATTTCGTCAGATGTAATGTTTGGAAGACGCTTTTCCTGTCCTCTGGAATAGCTGTTTACACTGTCAATAATTGAACTGATAACCGGTGTTTTCATCATCTTAATTACACTGTCAGATTCAATCGTACTGTTGTTTTTCAACTCTTGCATCAACCAGTCTCCACATGGATAGAATGCATAGTTGTATTTAGAAAGAGTAAATCTTGTCTGATATTCATTTAAGTTGTTTGTATTGATTTCAACTGCATTTTTCGGTGCAAAACCTTTTTCGTAAGAAATCAAATCATAAGATGTTTCCAAGGAAGCCAAACGACCAGGTTGTTCTAAAATGCTTGCAGAATATTCTGCTTCCAATCCACTGTTCTTTTCAAAGCCAATACCTTCAAAGAATTTTTTATAGTTTTCAAATCCTTCATATTGTGACCACCATGATAAGAACAAAGAAGAAGTCCATTGATCCATAGAACCTGGTAATAAAATCTGGCAATCTTTTTCTTGCAAACGTTTACAAAGTGCAACTAACTCATCGGTTGTGTTCGGAACTTTCCAGTTCCCTTTACCCAATGCATTATCAATGACTGTTTCATTGTAGTACATTCCCATGGATCCGATAACGTATGGTGCAAAGAAGTATGTATCATCAGAAGTATCTTCTGTAGTACGTCCGTCCACTGTACAAGCAAAACGGATGGAGTCATTCATCTTTTCTCCATATGTAATACCTTCTCCCGGAATTTCTTTGCTATAAAGTTCTGTTAAATCACGCATCGCCTGTGAATTTTCATATGTATATTTGTATTCATCAAGCAACTTGTGACCGCTTGCTTCTACGATATCAAAATACAAGTCAGTATCACAGTATTCTGAATTCTTAATGTCTGCCTGAATAACTTCCATAGAATTCACTAAAGTAATGTCAACAGTAACGCCTTCATGCTTTTTCTCAAATGCGTCCGCCACTGCACGAAGCCAATCTGCTCCATAACCTTTTGCACGCATCATAATCTTTAAATTTTTCGTATCTGTTCCTGAATTATCTACTTTATCTTGCTTGTTTCCACATCCTACAAGTGTTGCACCGACCATAGCAGTTACACATGCAAATGCGACAATTCTTTTCCATAATTTCGTTCTCATTTTCATTCTCCTTTTAACCTTTAATACCACCGATTGATACGTTTTCCATAATCTGTTTATTAAATGCAATAAACAGAACAACTACTGGTAGAATCGATATGAATATTCCCGCAAAATACGACGGTGTCTGAAGTCCCAGATTAAACGCCTGAGATTTCAGGTAGTATAATGCAGCGGAAAGTGTTGGATATGATTTTAAATAAATGATAACGTTCTGATAATCATTCCAACAACCAATAAACAACATAATTGCAAGTGCCGATGTGATAGAACGTGCAAGCGGCAACATGACTTTTAGAAAAATGGTAAATGGTCCTGCTCCATCCATCTCAGCCGCCTCCACATATTCACCTGGGAGATTTCTAAAGAAAGAATAGGTAATCAAGAAGTACATACCATGACCTGCACCCTGTCCTATCAAAAAACCAGGATTATCTACTAAGCCCAACATAGACAACAAACTGTAGTTAGCCGAAGTTTGTCCGTAGATTGGAAGCATCATCTGTAAAATAACAAATGCATATAGGAACTTTCTTCCCGGAAACTCAAATCTTGCTACTGCGTATGCAAAACACACCGTAGAAAGCATTCTCATAACCGTACATCCAACGCTGTACCAGACTGTGTTCCAAGTCATTTCCCAATATCCGACCCATCTCATTCCCATTTGGTCGTCACTTACCTGTTGCTTAAATTTCTGAATTGCTTCTATAAAGTTTCTTAAGGTAAAATCTTTTGTAACAAAACTGTTTGCATTATCAAGATACCAATTCGGATCTGAGAATGCCACATTCAGTCCCCATAGAATTAGGAGTGTCAGTGCGATACTCCAAATAAGCGGAACAAGTGCAAATAAATTCACAACAATTCCGTTTCGTTTTATCTCACCAATTCGGCTTTTAAACCAGGAGTCTTTCTGTTTTTTATTCATTAATATTCAACCTCCTCTCCGAATCGGTTCATAATCTTTCTACAGACAATCACCAATGGTACAGTGAACACTGTAAAGATTAAACCAAGCGCTGCAACATGGTGATACTCACTGGTCATGTTGTTTTGTACCATCTGGTACATCCAGAATGCCAATGTATAGGTACCATGCTGACCTTCAGTCAAAATCAACACCGAACCACTAGAACCAAATATACCAATAATTTGCAGTGAGAACATGGTTACAAAGGTCGGCCAAATCAGTGGAAGAACTACCGATACAAACTCACGTACCGGTTTGATGCCTTCGATTTTACCGTATTCTATCAAATCATATGGAATACGGCTCATTCCACCCAGCCAGATAACCAAGTTACCACCCACACCGATTAACACATCAAAGATAATAATGTACAACAATCCATGATTAACCATGAAAATAATCGGCTCATCTGAGGCTCTCATTTGTTGTATTAATTGCATCAATGGACTGGTAGATTCCATTAGCTTGCTGTAAAGGAGTGCCATCATAATACCGCTGACCGCACCTGGAAGGTACAATGCAATTCGCATAAAGGAGTGTCCAAAACTACGACGGAATATCAAATATGCAAAGAACATGGACGCCGGTATCATTGCACACTGTACAACGAAAAATATTAAGGTGTTACGCAGCGCCAACGCAATGTCGTTGGACGCCGCACCTGCGAATAAGCTCTTTAAAGCCCATTCAAAGTTTGTTAAATCAAATTGTCTGGTATAAACATCCGTAAATGCCATACGGAAGGTTTCAATCTGAACCCCTAACCAGAAAACCAGCAAATGAAGGATAGCAGGCGCACATAATACAGCGATGCATATCCACTCTGCTCTTGTGTTCTTATAACGTTTAAAATAGTTTTTCATGTCAATCACCTTGCATTCTTCTATTCGTTATATGGAATTACGAAAATTCCCTGTCCCGGAGTTAATGTAGCTGAATAGGTACCATTATTTAAAGCGACATCACTTTCCACACCGTTTATATACACTTTCGCACGGTTTGCACTATTGAATGTAACGGAAACATCAACATCCTTTCCATCACTTGGGTCGGTCGCATTGACAAGCATAAATCCATCATAACCATTTTCATCTCTCAAGCATCCGATAATCGCATCATTTGATGCTGTATATGCTGAGATACGTTTTGAAGTGTACTTTTTCTCTATAATGCAATCCATGATCTTGTCTTCATTATCACCTGAAATACCGATTGTTCCCTGCCATGCAAACTTAAGAAGCATATGGTCTAATGCTTTAATTTCTTTATTTATTGCCTTAACAGCATCATAAATTCCTGTTGTTTGACCATCATAAATCATACAATTCGTGGTACCAACTTCTGCATCCCAATGCTCATCATATGTAAAATAACTAATGGACTTTACTCCATAAGCAAGTGCAGAATATACCTGGAAAGATACATCTTCTTTTGTCACCTCACGGTAATGATCCTTTGGGTTTATTGCTTCTGCATAACTTTGAACGGTAATACCAGTATCATACAAACCATGTGCCGTTTGAGCAGCAATCTCTAAGTTATTAAACCAACCGCTCTGCATATAATCTTGTTCGTTGTATTTTGAACCCCAAAATGTTTTATAACTATGTTTAAATGGATAGAAATCGTAATTGAATTCATTAAATACTGCTCCATATGCAGATGCATATGCCGCATATTTTTCATTCAATGACAAACTGTTATCGGATGATAAATTTGTTTCATCTGTTGTATAAATTGGAAGATTTGCAATAAATAAATCCATATCCTTATTCAGAGTCTTTAATATATTAGTTACGCTTTTATAACTGTCATATTGTGCAATCTTAGGTTCATCTCCCATAAACAAACCACGGAAGTTATCATATTCTTTTAATGCATTGATCTGTGCTTGAATTATCTCCGTGTTAACAGAGTTAGTTCCCTGCGCCATAAGTTGAATGGAACCTGCCTGTACCAGTACATCAAGTCCTGCATTTTTAGCTGCCTTCATATATGCATCGAAGTTCGCATCTCCATACATAACTCGGTTTTCACCAATAATAGTAGTAAAACCTGCTGACGCATAAGTTGATAAAGCACTTGCAATTGTAGCTGCATTATATTCTGGCGCCACATAAGCCGCCAAACGCATCTCATCATCTTCATTTGTATAAGTAGGGGCACCCTTAATATGTGCACCATTTTGGTCAATAAGACCAACCAACAATTTTCTTGCAAGCCCAGTGTCTTTTTCATCAATATATCCGTTTCCATTTAGGTCCGCATCAACAACGCCAATCTCATCTTCCATATCATTTAGATATCTTAGTATTCTAACAAGGTCTATACTATTTAACTCATAATCACCATTGGCGTCACCATCTACTTTCGTGGATGGTTTTTCTATTGTTGTTGAAACGGTTTCCCATTGTCCATTTGTGAAAATGTATTTCGCAGTTTTAAACGACACCGTATGCAGACCTGCTATTGTAAATGTACCTCTAATCATTACGACTGTACCTTCCACAGCACTCTTCCCTGCATCTGAAAGACATACGTAATACTTATTATCTTCATACTTTTTAATAAACACATCTGTGGCTTCACCGTTGATATATATACCACTATCTGCTTCATTTTTTGTTATGGCATAATCCCAGCCAAGTGTTGGAAAATCATCTCCCGATAAAAGATAGATTCCATTTGCATTACCACCATTCCCCGTATTACAATCAATGATTGGCGCCGAAGCTTCATAATCTCCACCTACCACAAAAGTATAATCTTGTGTTAACTCGATACCATCTTCACGCGCTGCATTTGTTCCTAAAACACGTCCTTGCGAAGTGGCAGCCTTTATCGTAATATAATGTTCTTCCTCAAATGTCTGTGGAAGCTTATCCCCTTCAATTGCGAAGTACAGATTATAAATAGTTTCTTCGCCTACTTGTTTCCCAACATCGGACTTATACCAGTGTGTCTCATAGGTTATTCCATCAATCTCATATGACATGTATGGATATAAGGTAGAGCCTGCATCTCCAGGAACATTTGTACTTAAAGTAAAGTACATTTTCCAACAATTGCTATTCACATCATATGTAATTGCATCATACGCAAGACCAGTAACATTAAACTCAGTCGCCTCATAATTACCATCTGCAAAGCGTTTTCCGTT
The DNA here is from genome assembly GCA_045649385.1 of Faecalimonas sp. Lineage (GTDB taxonomy): Bacteria > Bacillota > Clostridia > Lachnospirales > Lachnospiraceae > Faecalimonas. The sequence continues at coordinate 80,701 of JAZRPT010000007.1, forward strand.
AAATGGGAATGATTTTTCAGTGAAGGTTACTGTATCTGTTGAATTTTCAGCTTTAAAACTTCCAGTAATTGTAACTATATCGCCTGCCTTTAAATTCACACTCGAATCGCCAAGACAAACATACCACGATTTCTCACTAAGTTTCTTTAAATAAATTGAAGTCTTCTCACCATTCACGAATACACCATTGGAATTACCATCTGTTGCTAAATATTTTAAACTCCAATCCCCTGCATATGGTGCTCCATCTTCAGATGTAAAATAGAATCCAGCTGCCGAACCATATTTCCCTTCTTCAGCAAGCACAGGTGTACCTGTATAATTTTGAGAAGGTGTATATGCTTTATATACACTACCATCCCATGTGAATTGAGCTTCAGCAAATGTAATCCTGTGCTTCGCATCGGCTCCTTCGTAAACGAAACTACCTGAAATGGTGATTATATCTTCTTCCTCTGGAACAACACTCGCATCACCCATGCACACATACCATGAGTCAGCACCTACTTTCTTGAGGTATACTGATGTCTTATTTCCATTTAATAAAACACCATTTTCATTGCCATTTTCAGCATAAGCTTTGTAATTCCAGTTTGCCGAATCATAAGGGAATTCCTGTTCCCCTGCAGTAAAGTAAAAGCCTCCAATATTGCCGCTCTCCTTAAACACTGGTGTGCCCTGATATTCTTTTACTTCACTATACAAGTTATAATTTGTTCCATCATATACGAATGTTGTTTCTGCGAAGCTAATCCTATGCGTTTCATAGAGAAATGCACCTTTAATAGTAATCTTATCATTTACCTGTGGAACAACGCCTGCATCTGCAAAACCGACATACCATCCATCCACATCATATTTTTTCAAAGAGGCATTTGTCTTCTCACCATTAATGAAAATACCATTCGCATCACCTTCTGCTGCATTCGTTACCCATGCCCAGTCTGGTGAATATGGGAATGCTGTTTCTCCTGCTGTAAAGTAAAATCCGTTTTGACTTCCGTTTGGATCTGCCTGAACATAGGTTGGTGTACCTGTGTATTCTGTATAAGTAATCACTTTCACCAGATAACCATCTTGTACCGCCAATGTTATGTTATTCAAAATTTCGATACCCTGATATTTATTGTAATCATTATTCCAATCATACTTACCGGCTTTAATTACAATCTGCGTACCATTAGGCGCATTAGCCGGCAATACTGAGGTTGGGATTGAACAATATAGTGCTTGTTGCAATCCATCATCAGATGTTGATGACTGTCCTGTCGTATAATTCGTACCATTATACTCGTAAGTGAGACCTTGATATTTATAGTTCCAACCATCTGCATCATCAGTATCATTCAAACCTTCGTTTAAAAGATATAATTCCCACTGTGGTTTCGTAGCATGTAATGTTGTGTGCTGTTCTATAACGCCCGTCAAAGTTACTTTTGTATAGTCTGTAGGTCTTGAAAAGTTCCATGTTGTTCCATCATATGTAAAACTAATTTCAGAGAAATAACACATGTCTAAAACACTCCAACCACTATCTGAAGAAACAAACAACCCTCTAATTGTAAGAACTGTGCCTTCAACAGCATTGAAACCTGCTACGTAAAATCCTAAATCGCCTCCTGGATTTTTAAATGGTCCATTATCATAATAATTTATCGGCTCACCGTCAGCAAATACACCACTATAAACATTCGACCATTCTCCATTATTATTATCAAGTCGTGTTCCTTCATACGTAGATACTGAAAAGAAGTTATACCATGAAGCAAATGGTGTCGTAATTTCTTGACCGTTTTTATCGTACAAGCGGAAATAAAAGCTCGTAGCACTATTATGGGAAGTTGTTGCACTCCATGCTTCATACACATAGGAAGTATGGACTAAACATCCATCAAGTACAACCATTGTAAAATCTTCTGTAATCTGGATTCCATTCGCACCTGACCGTGAAGCAGAAACTCCTGTTTTGATTGTTACTGTTGTTCCGTTTTCATTTGGTAACTCACTCACAGGTATAGTGCAGTACAATCCATTCGCTTCTGTAGAAGATACCTCTCCTGTTGTTCCAATCACGCCATCTATTTCATATGTAAAACCGTCGTACTTCAAGTCCCAATTATTACTTGTATACCCTTCCGTTTTTAAATAAATAGCCCATATTGTTCCCTCAGAATTTAATTTTGTATTCTCGGTTACTGTACCTGTTAATTTAACGTTTGTATTATTCGCAGCCTTCACGTGTGAAAATTCACCAAATGAAGCTAATACCAGTGTTAACGTTAATAACATCGCTAACATTCTTTTTATTTGTTTTTTCATTCCTACACCTCCAAAATTTCCTTGGTGTATATCGCCGATACTGCAAATGCCATTCATCGTACTGTCATATCTCTACGCAGTTTTAAACCAGCCAATATAACTGTTTATCATCTTAATTCATATTTTTTATTATCTTATCGTACAGTGTGATACGGTCATCCTCATTGATTCCGTTTACACCATCCGCATCTGCACCGGTCGGATCAATATCCACATCTTGCCCTGCAAGATGTCTTTTCAAACGTGCAACGTCAAGACTATTTAATTCGCCGTCCCCAGTCGCATCGCCATACATAACGATCCAGCCCTCGCTTGTGTACCATAAATTGTATTCAGAAACTTTCACATATCTTTCGTTATAACCAAATGTACCTTTAATTGTTATCTTGTCTCCTGCCTTGATGCCAGCACCACTAAAATCGATAAACCAAGCATTTGTATTTATGTTTTTCACTGTAGCTGTGCAAGGTTCTCCATTTTTATAAACACCTGTTGTACCTACTGAGTTTATCCATCCAAAGTCGTTTTCATAAGACTCATGTACATTTGCTGAACCGCCTAAATATAAAAAGACTTCTGTGTTTGATTGTTCTGTGTCTATCCAAACTTGTCCTTCTGTATAACTCATTCCTTCAGTGACTTCAATCCATATATTTCCTTCAAATTGGAACTTGGCTTTTGTAAGTGTTACTGTGTCCCCTTCTGCATCATTACCAAACAAGCCACAAATAGTTAAAACATCGCCCTCGTTGGCTGTGAAATTTTGCACATAATATTTATTTGCAGCGTATTTTTTCATTTGTGCGTTTGGCACTTTTTCATCATTTATATAAATACCACTATTTTTATTTTTTGCAGTTAATATAGTGTTCCACGATTCATCATGTGGTTTTTCATCTGTGGTCTCTACATAAAGATGATTTGCTTTTCCATTCTCCGTTGCGCAAGACAGTTCTCCAATATAATTTGTTTTTGTATAATTTGTCCATTGATCATCTATCCATTGGAACGTCGATTCAGAGAAAATAATTGTTCCTATTACACCTTGGCTACCAAAAGTTCCTTTGATTGATACCACATCGCCTTCTTCCAATGTTCCAAAATTTGTGAAGTAGCATCGTCCACCAACCTTTTGAAAATATGCATCTGACATCTTTGAACCATTCACATAAATCCCACTATTGGAATCTTGTGCAACGAACCTAATATCCCATGTGTCGATTGGCTTTTTGTCGGTTGTCTTTAAATAAGCAAAAGTTGCAGCGCCAGGACCATTTTGATAAGATAACTCACCCTCAAAATCTACAATTGTATAATTCTCCCATGTACTACCATTCCACAAGAAATATGTTTCCGAGAAACTTACAATCTCGTTTTGATCTGCATTTCCAAATGAACCACTAATGGTAAGAATATCCCCTGTAGTCACAGTACCGAAACCTTCACTGAAATATTTGTTATAATCCGTTTTCTTTAATATTCCATCAGGCTTACTAGAGCCATTTACATAAATACCACTATTCTCATTTAATGCAATTAACGGAGTATCCCAACCATCGCTAGGTTTAGAATCAGTTGTAAGCAATTCAATGTGATTATCATCTCCACTGTCAGCAGAAAGTTCTCCAATATAATTTACCTTGTTTGATATGATCCAATTTTCAGATGTCCATTGCAATGTAACCTGAGTAAGAGCAACATATTCATCGTTGGTGCCAGGTCCAAAAATACCACGAATTGTGAGAATATCATTGTCTTTTATTTGACCAAAACCAGCTATATAATATTCACCCGTGCTTATTTTTTTCATCTCTGCGTTTGCGAGTTTTTTACCATTGATGTAAACACCACTCTGATTATTCACTGGTTGTAAAACAATATTCCAACCATCATCCCCCACAATCGGTTTCTTATCTGTGCTCAGTATTCTCACAAAACTTTTATCGTCGGCCATACTGATAGAATATAATTCACCAGCATAAACTGTTTTATTATAATTGCTCCATGACGAGCCATCCCATTGGAAATTTGTATGTTCAAAAGTTACTATATCGTTTTCTGAATCATTTCCAAACGCACCTTTGATTGAGAGTATGTCTCCACTTTTTAACGTATCGAAACCAGATACATAATAGTTTGTTTCACTAAGTTTCTTTAAATACGCACCCTCTTTTTTATCTCCATTCACAAAAATACCACTGGTATCATTCAATGCTGTTATAGCAGTTCCCCAAGAAGAATCAGGAGTCTTCGCGTCTTCTGAATACAAGTACACTGCACTTGCATTACAATCAGCTGCATTTTGATAAGATAACTTTCCATAATAATTTGTTTTTGTAAATTTGCTCCATGCACTTCCATCAAATCGGAATGACACTGCTTTGAAGCTTACTGTTTCACCTAATGCTGATTTACCAAATGTTCCTTTAATTGTTACAATGTCACCCACATTAGCGACCTCAGAACATTCTACATAATATGCAGCTCCATCAATTTTTTTCATCAAAGCATTTGGCATAAGTTCTCCGTTAAGATAAATACCGCTGTCAGCTTCTAATGTGGCATCTGCATATAACGGAACATCCCAACTAATTTGTAAGCCATCTGTCTCAGTACTGCTTACATTAAATGCTTTGTTGTTGTCATATGAGTGCGTTACCGCACTGAGTTCATTATTAAAGTGGTCCCCCTGTGCAGCCATTACCTGAAACGCACCTGCTCCAAGTGTTAATATGCAAATACATGCAATCATTCTTTTTAAAGTTTTTTTCATTCTCAAGTCTCCAATCTTACTAGCCTTACTTTAATTATTTAATATCTGATATTCCATACATCCACATCTGTTTTCTCGTTTTCCACATTGTTGCAGAACCCTTTGTCCGGGATAGATGCTGCAAAAGTGTTTGTTCCTAAGGTAACTGTATCCGGCCCCTTGAATCTCAAATTGATATACACGTCATTTGGATTTTGACTATTTGCATTGATGTTTTCTACATTACCTACGCAACTAACAATGGTACCTTTCTGTGCACAAGCCATTTGTTCGAAAACACGACCCGTTTCACCCTCTACAAGCGTAAATCCATCCGGACATGTGATATTTACAAGTCCAACCGCAATATCCGATGCATTCTTTAAGTTTACAGATACATTTACAATCTTGTTGTAATAATCATTTACGCGGTTAAATTCTGCCATGCCTTCTACATAAGTTCCGTCCAATGTAATCCAGTATGGTTGCACTGCCATTGTTGCATCTTTAAAATCTACTGTCTTATTTCCACTAGTCTTTACACCGATTCCTGTAAGACTTACTGTTGTAAAATAGAATCCTTCTGCATCTGCACCGAATACATCTTGTGGCATTCTCTTTACTTGCTGACCATCTTTATCGGCATATAATCCTCTATAAAGAGTTGTTGTTTCAGCCTTATTAGAAAGATGTGAATACATTAACCATTCTTTTTCATTAGTTCCGTTACCATCTGCATCATAACGACCATATACATTAAAGCCAACTGCACTGTAATATTCACCATGCACAAGCGATACTACACGTAGATTTCGTGTGTCCCCTTCCCCTGTATCAATCTGACAAGAGATTCCCGCCAAATAAGAAGGCACAAATTTTGCATATACGTCACCGGTAATCCCAGTCTTCTCAGCGATCGGTTGTGTCAATGCCGAATCTTTATACCAACCGGCAAACAAGTAACCTACATTTCCGTCATCCTCCAAAGTACAATCTGGAGCTTCCTTAGCCTCGATGCATGTCACAAAATCTGCATTTGCTACTTTCTGATACTTTACTACTCCTGTGTTCTCTGCTTCTGCTTCCTTTGGCATATTGAAAAACCCTACCACTGCTACTGCGAGAACTAACATGCCTGCCATCATTCGTTTCATTGTTTTGTTTTTCATCTCTGCACCTCCTAAAACGTTGGATATATCATTTCTTTGTTTTCATCATCTTTGTCAATCGCAGACTCAACAATTGTGTCAACCCTGTTCCCAAAATCAATTACTTCTATTATGGGTGTTTCATATTTTTCCATGTAACGTTCCTCCTTCTCTCACGCTAGTCTTTCTTTGTTACTTAATTGGTATTACAAATACGCCTTCGCCTGATGTAAGCTTAAACGTATAACTGCCATCTTTTAAATCAACGGTCTGTTCTTCACCTTGTACGTAGAGAATTGCCTTAGATGCTTCTTTAAATGTAACAGTCACTTCATCAGAAATATTCTTTCCAGGGTCTGTTACATTTACAATCATAAATCCATCGTAACCGTCTTTATCCTTCATACAACCAATGATTGTTTCCTCTGTAGATGTAGCCGACTTGATACGTGGCGAAGTATATTTACCTGCCTGTGCCAAAAGAGGGCTCTTTGCTGCGTCTTTTTTCGTAACAGCCATCGTTCCTTGCCAATCAAAGTTTAAGAAAACATGGTCGAATTTTTTAATTTCTTCATTTACGGCTTTTACTGCGTAATAAGCTTCTGTCTTCACCGGCTCTTGTCCGTTCTTTTCCGGATATAAGACCATTGCTCCATAGAAATCTTCCACATCGCCTGCGTTCCAATGTTCCCAATATGTAAAATAAGTAATATATTTCATTCCATATGCAAGAGATGAATATACTTGGAAGGAAACATCTGCTTTCGTTTTGATGTTTCTCTTGTGTTCCATTGTATTTTCTTGTCCAGCCGGGCCAAAACCACAGGATTGAATCGTGATACCTGGATAACTGCCTTTATCCTTTGCACCTTCTGCAACTAGTCTTAAGTTGTGAAGCCATGTGTCATCCACTCTTGTTTCCCCGCTAACTGGTTCCAGCCACAACGGATAATGGTCATATGCAAATCTTCCTGTTTGTTCCATAAACACATTTACATAATCCTTATATGCTTGTTCTGCATTTCCGGTATAATTATTTGTCAAACGTGTTGCGTCAGCATACATTGGCAATAACGAAGTGAAGAAAAATAAATCCGACTTCATACTTGTCAAATAATCCTGTACTGACCCAAATGTTTTTGCATGCTCATAATCCGGTTCGTCTCTGAAAGAAAAACCTTTGAATGTCTTATAGGTAGATAATGTCCCAACCAACTCTGTCAACATTGCTTTTAAATCATCATTCAAACGATAATCATCTGAGCTTGTCATAAGTACAAGTTGCTCTGCTGAGACAACAACCGGAATATTCATCTTCTCTGCCAATTCCATATATTCATACAATGCACTGTTCTTAAACGGTTTGCTTACATCATAAAATGCATCATATTCCGGAAGCAGATATGTAAATCCACAGTCTATATAATCTTGGAAACCTTCTTCCGTGATCCAGCCTTCCCATCCTTCCTTCGGATCGTCAGGATGCGCTCCTAAAACATTGTTATAATTTCTAAATCCTGCTCTTCTCGGACCTGCGTATGCAGCAAGTTCAATCTGTTTATCATCCTCGTAAGAAGGTACACCTTCCTGTACAACCAGTTTCTCTTTTTCCGGTTCTTTCTCTTTTGTTCCGCCTCCACAAGCCACCATGCCTAAGGCCATGGTTAATACCAGTAATAAACTAATCCATTTTTTCATGTTTTTCCTCCTTTTTTTGTCAAACGGGTACACTCCCCACTACTTTGTACCTTAATTTTATAATACTCATTCTTTTACCACTACCACTCTTTTCTACGCTATTAACACTTTTTTCTATGTTTTTCATCAAAGTACACTTATTGGGATTGACTTTTGATATTCTTTTGGTTAATATGTATAAAATTATAATTATATTTTTTCAGAAAGGATGTCTTAAATATGCCAGTAGTTTCCATAAACGAAGCTCCAAATCAATTGTGGTACTCTGAATGTGGTGTGTATTTTAAACCTTACGACAGATACAAGTTACTCTATGCTTATTCAGATACACCACTGCACACACATATGGATTTTTATGAAATAACGTTTATTATAAAGGGCAGCTTTATAAATTATTACAATGGTGAGTCCAAGTGTTATCCGCAAAATACGCTCTTATTTTGGGGTTTAGGACAAACCCATGCCATTTTTCAAAACGAACCCCAGAGCATCCATTGTTCTTTTTTAGTACATAAAGACACATTCGTGTCTATCTGCGATCGTTTTCACCCTGAAACTCCCGAAATACAATTTACTCTTTTTGCAGAGTGTACTTTGTCTGCTGAAAGCGCAGCCTACCTTGCCAATATTTCCGCTAAGGGAATCACCCAAAAATCAGATGTGGATGAATACCTGGAATTATTTCTTCACACTGCAATAGGACATTTGTTTTATAGAAACACAGATATGAACAATACAACGATTCTTGATATCAATACTTGTATCTCAGACATTTTGCAGAAATTGGAAACGCCTGAATATTTACTGACCCCTATCACTATGTTGTATACCCAATATCCCGTATGCAAGGCAACGTTGATTAAAAGTTTCAAACAATATACCGGTTATACCATCGTGGAATATCGCAACAAGAAGCGAATGGAGTATAGCGCCATGCTACTATCCTCTCAAAAGTACTCGGTAACGCAGGTTGCTTCTATGGTCGGAATATCTTCATTTAGTTACTTTTCGAAGAAATTTTACGAGTACTATGGCGTGCTACCAAGTAAATACACTTATAAACATTACCTATTTGCACAAAGCGATTCTAAAAACGGAGGCAATGAAAATGTCATTACATAAAACACTACATAAATGTCCCGAAAAGGACTTTATTATCCTCAATCTGACGGATACACAATTGTCAAACGAGGAATGGGATGAAGGGCATCCAAACCGTAAAATTTTGGAATATACCATTACGGAATTGATTCAACGGAGTAATCCCGACCTTATCACCATTTCCGGCGATATTGCATGGGCCGGACATGATATTGCGTATGACAAATTTGCGGATTTTATCGAAAGTTTTCATATTCCTTGGGCTCCTATTTTCGGAAATCACGACAATCAAGGTGGTTCTGAGTTGGTAGACAATGTAGCTACAAGGTACATGAAACGTCCATATTGCCTTTTCGAAAAAGGTGACCCGGTTTTAGGAAATGGAAATTATGTGATTGCAATTACAGAAAAAGACGAGTTAATAACCGCTCTTCTTCTTATGGATACTCACGACAGAGAAAATTATATAAACGTAGATGGCAAAGAATATGAGGCATGGTCTAGACTGACACCTGCACAGATTGAATGGTACAAAGAACAGATATCGCATTTGAAAGAAAATGGCTGCAAGGATGCTGTTTTAATCACACACATTCCAATAAACGCCTATCGCAAAGCATCTGCCTGTGCGTATAAGAAAGATATCAACCTAAAGGAACTCACTCCGGCACAGGCGTTGGGAGACGAATGTTGGGAGGCGGACTACAAAGAAAGCACCGGCGTGCAATACGAAGACATCTCCTCTTTTCCTTTAGACGATGGAGTGTTTTCAGCCGTAAAAGAAATGGGGTTGACGACGCATATTCTTGCAGGTCATGACCATGTGAACAACTGGATAATTCGCTATGAAGGAATTCAACTGATTTTCGCTTTAAATACCGGTCCGGGATGTTATTGGAACCCGGTTTTAAACGGCGGAACGGTATTTCGAATTACGGGAGATGGTGTAAAAGACGTACACCACGAATATGTAGATGTGTCGCACCTTTTATAATCAGACATCTCATTTGCTATTATACTACCATAAAAATAACGTCATGTGCTTTAGTAAAATATGGATAAAAATATCCCCCAATACCCATTTAGTTGTAACTCCAAGGGTATTGGGGGATATTTTTATATTCTCACATTCAACTCCGGATGCATGGCACTAACCTTCGCACCTGCCGGTACGGACTCCGTTACAAAGGTGTTACCTGCTACAGTTGCACCTTCCCCTACAACCGTATTTCCTCCTAAAATAGTTGCGTTTGCATAGATGATAACATTATCTTCAATGGTTGGATGGCGTTTGATGCCTGATAATGCCTGCCCTTTTCTTGTGGAAAGTGCACCGATTGTAACACCCTGATAAATCTTTACACCATTTCCAATAATAGCAGTCTCACCGATTACAACACCGGTACCATGGTCAATAAAGAAATATTCACCGATGGTGGCACCTGGGTTGATATCAATTCCTGTCTTACCATGTGCATACTCGCTCATAATACGTGGTAATAGTGGCACTTGAAGTTCATATAACACGTGGGCATAGCGATACACAAATATCGTATACAGACCTGGGTAAGCCAGGATTACTTCACTGTTGCTGCTTGCCGCAGGGTCGCCTGCAAGTTGTGCTTCCACATCTTTTGCTAATAGTTCTTGCACCCTTGGAATCGATTCTATAAAACGTGCTGTAAGTTCTTCCGCCTTTTGCTTGTCAGATAGAATCACCTTCATCTGCGACTTCATTTTTTCATATAGGGAAAGCAGTACTCCTTCTGCAAATGCCTCCTTTGACAGAAACTTTTCTGTTCCGAAATACCCCGGAAAAGTAAGTTTACGCAAGTCCTCGATGATGCTATATACAACTTCCACATCCGGAAGACGTGTTTTCATTGCAGCGCTTGCCATCTCCTGTTTCTCATAATTTGAAGTTAATTGTTTTGCAATATCTAAAATAGTATCTTTTGTCTTGTCTTTCATAATCCATGCCTCCAATATTACACGCTAATCAGTGAACAACTCCGTAGATAAATATCTATCTCCGGAATCCGGAAGAATCACTACTATCTTCTTCCCTGCGTTTCCCGGTCTATTTGCAACAACACTTGCTGCTTTTAACGCTGCACCGGATGATATTCCTACCAGAATGCCTTCACTGATTCCAAATCTCTTTGCTTCCATATATGCATCTTCATCCGTAACTGTTACAACTTCATCATAAATAGCGGTATCAAGGGTATCCGGAATGAATCCTGCACCGATTCCTTGTATCTTGTGTGCTCCAGCTTTTCCCTCGCTGAGTACCGGACTATTTGCTGGTTCCACTGCTATCACCTGTATGTTCTTATTCTTTTCCTTTAGATACTTAGCAGTACCACTTAATGTTCCTCCCGTTCCTACTGCGGAAACAAAGATATCAACTTCTCCGTCTGTCTGCTCCCATATTTCCGGACCGGTTGTTACTTCATGAGCTTTTGGGTTTGCTTCATTAACAAACTGTCCCAAAATTACGGCATTAGGAATGGTTTTCTGCAGTTCTTCTGCTTTCTCAATGGCACCTTTCATCCCCTTGTTTCCCTCGGTCAGCACAAGTTCAGCCCCATAACCTTTTAACAGGTTTCTACGCTCTACACTCATGGTCTCAGGTAAAGTAAGTATTGCTCTGTAGCCTTTGATTGCAGCTACCGATGCCAATCCAATTCCTGTATTTCCGCTTGTCGGTTCAATAATCGTTGCCCCTGATTTTAAAATTCCCTTCTCCTCTGCATCTTGTATCATCATAAGTGCAGCTCGGTCCTTTACTGAACCTGTCGGATTCAAATATTCTAATTTTGCTAAAATCGTAGCTTCCACTTCTGCATTTGCCGTATAGCGGCTGGCATTTAATAAAGGTGTATTCCCTATCAAATCCAATGAACTTTCAATTATTTTTTTCATTCTCTATTCCCCAACCATCATTTTTATAATTTCTTCGTTGGTGCGTTTCATACCCTTCTTCCCAAGACGCCCAATGTTGCCAATTGTCTGTTCTGCACAGTCTGCAACAAGACCATCTCCTTCTTCAAAATCTTGGCCGTTCTTATGCATATAATATCCCAATATACCTGCATCTACAGCCGATGCGATTTTCGCCGCACAAGAGGATTTGGCACCATCACATACGATACCGCCTGTGTTGGCCAGTGTGTTTACTACAATGTGTGCAATTCCATTGCAATCGGTCCCTAACAAGTAACCAATACCGGCTCCTGCACCTGCTCCTGCACTTACTGCCCCGCAAAATGCAGACAATCGTCCAATACTTGTCTTTTGATGAATTGTTACCAGATTGGAAAGAACAAGTGCTCTGTATAACCTTTCTTCACTCACATTCATCTCTTTTGCATATTCTATCACCGGAAGCGAGGTTGTCATCCCTTGGTTTCCACTTCCCGAATTAATGATTACAGGAAGTTCACATCCATTCATTCTGGCATCTGAGCCTGCCGCAGCCATCGCTTTTGCACGCACAGAAATACTGTCCCCATATGCATCTAAAAGAACCCTGCCAATGTTGGAACCATAATTGCCACGCAAACCTTCCTCCGCAATTGCTGTGTTATATTTAATTTGGCGGCTAATCATCTTTCTTACATCCTCAATATCCACTGTGTTTGCAAAATCCCAGATATCTTCCAAATTCAAAAGTGAACGGTCCGTCAAACCCGATTCTTCCTCACCTTCAACCTCAATTTCATGAAGTATCTGTCCATCTTTTTCAATCAAAACGATATTGGTATGGTAATTCGCAATTCTTACTTTTGCGTAAGATTCGCCTTTGTACACTGTAACAATAATATCAAACGTAATTCCATGATTCACATGTTCAACGAAGATGTCTGTATTATACATAAATTCTTGAATCTGTACAATCTTGTCATCCGTAACACCAGAAATTACCTCTAATTCTTTCTCTGCTTCGCCAGCCACAACACCCGCTGCAACTGCTGCCGGTATCCCTTTCAACTGATTCGTATTCGGTACAATCACACTTTTAATATTTTTGATAATACTACCACTTGCTTCCACTACCACACGTTCCGGAAGGCACCCCAACACTTCTCTCGCTTTTGCTGCACCATATGCCAAAGCAATTGGTTCTGTACACCCCATTGCCGGAACAAGTTCTTCTTTTAGAATCTGAACATACGCATGGTATTTTGCATTTTCTTTGGTCATATTGTTGTACTTTTCCTTTCCCTTAATATAAAATTATCCGAAGCAATTCTCTCGTGTGGAAGAACATGTTTTTTTCAAACATTTTCTCTAATCGTATCAGGTTGACATCCGAGTGTTCAATCTCTCTCGACACCCTATGCGCAATATCAACAAATAATTCAAAGGTCATTCTTCCTTCATTTTCCATCCATTTTGCTACAGCTAACGTTTGCATTAAAAATGTCGTTACAACTGCAGTCTTCATCTTCCCAATAATATTATCATCATAAACTGCACCGCAAAAGTATGTAAATACAAAATATACCATAAGTTGTTCTTGCCAAACTGACCATTCTTCATTTTGCACACTTTTCAGCCCATATAATTTGTGAAATTCATTGCTTTTCTCGATAAAACCAGATTGTCCACCGCCAAACAACTGTTTCTCCGCTTTTTTAACATATTCCGGCCAATCGTCCTTCAAAACCTCTAATTGTCCAAAAACACGAAACATTTTTCGCACTGTCTGACAATACTCATTTGCCCCGATTTGATATTCATCCATCTGCTTCTGGAATAGCAAAATCTCGTCCATTTCCCCGAATTTTTCCAACATGTCATCGATTTGGAACAATTCATCTGCATCCAATGCATCCTGCATCTTTTGTGCCAGTTCCAAGCACAATCCGATGCGTACCGTAATATCAAGGTCGCGATTTTGCAGCACCTTTATCATCTTCTCTCGCGCATCCATCAATTTCGTAAATAGTAGAAAATCAAAATCTTCATATTCCTCATCTTCCACTTCATCCTCAAAATGAATGAACTGCACTGGTTCCTGGCTGCCCAAAATAATTTTTGCCGCTTCTATACAAGACAAAGATAGAGAACCCTCTCTTAATCCTTCGTATTCTTCCATATGTCTTGGATAATCTCTACAGGTGTCACACAGCATATGTTCTCCCGCTTCCATGTGTAAGTCACATAGATTATCTTCATTTAAAAACGCACATTTTTTCTCATATTGACAGAACGAACCATTTTCCCAATCGATGGAATTACGAAGACGATTTCCAAATGGACCTTCAAATTTTCTATATTTATCCAATGTATTTTCATCAATGTTAATCGCCCAGCCGGCACAACATGTATCCTCACACTCTGCCGCCACGCATCGGAATCTATCGAAATAATGTGGTATAATATACTCCATAATTTCTCCTTCAATATCTGTATTTCTTCTTTTATTCTCCTACTCTATAGAATACGACAGATATGCGTTTGTTGCAAGAAAAAAAGGACATCTTCACGATATCCCTTCTAAACTATTAACATTCAATTCCGACAAGTATACCACCTTGCTCTGCATAGAAGCTGCACAGACCTTTTGTTGTACCGATGATAACATCCGCATTGGCAAATTCATTGATAATCATTTCCTTAAGCTGCTTCGCAGCCTCCTCATTAAAACAGTGATCAATACGAACTTTTCCGCCTCGGTAACCCAACTCTTTTATCTGCTTCCAAACCGCTTGAATACACTTCTTTTCTCCACGACATTTCGCCTTTTGTTCTAAAGTCCCTACTGCACTTGCAATCCCCATCACATGGATACCCAGTACTCCTGCAATCTTTGCAACTGCCGTACTTACACGTCCATTATTGGCAAGATTTGTTAAAGATTTCAGCATAAATACCAAATATGTAGACTTTTGGTATTCTGAAACTTCTGCACAAATTTCTTCAAACTCTTTTCCTTGTGCAAGTAGTTCTTGAATCTTTTCCACAGTCACTTTCAATTCAGGTCCTGCTGACAAAGAATCAATGACACACACTTTCTTTCCCGGATTTTCTGATTCATATGTCTCTTTTGCTACCATCGCTGAATTATAACTACCTGACAGATTGCTCGTTATTGTAATGCAAAATACTCTATCTGCATCTCCGAAGGCATCAATCCAATCACCAACTCCCGGACAGGCACTGCCCGATTTCCCACGGTAAGATGCCAACTCATCCGTCATACTCTTCACATCCAATGTGCTATCATCAACATACTCTTTATAATCTGTCATAATTTTCATCGGAACAGACACAATATTATTATCTTCAAGTGTAAATAAATCTGCGCTGGAATCTGCAACAATTCTCGTTTTCATATCTATCCTCCCACTTAATTATATCCAAAACTATTTCATCGGTTTTTCAAAAACTTATAACCTCGTTTATAGTAACACTTACTTCTGTACTCGTCAAGGGGTTGACTAAAAAAAGGAAAAAAAGTAAAATAAAGGACATGAAAGAATCAATTAAACAACAAATGGCTGAGGCCATAAAAGTATTTCATATGCCTAGGTATGAGGAGCTTCCAAATGAAGGTCTATATCTGGAGCAGACAACTCAATACATAAACCATGCATTAGCACCACTTGGTTGCATGACAATTACTTCATCTATGATAAGCAATTATGTAAAGAAAGGAATTATTGCACCGCCAATAAAGAAGCTCTATTATGCAGAGCAAATAGCTTATCTGTTCTACATCGCAATTGCCAAGAACGTGCTGTCACTTGAGCACATCGTAGCCCTACGTGAGATGCAGGAAAAGTCCTATCCAAAGGAAATCGCCTACGATTACCTTTGTGAAGAATTTGAAAATGTCCTATTCCATGTCTTCGGTCTGAAAGATAGGATTGAGGATATTGGGCGAACAAAAAGTGATGAAAAAATGCTATTCCGCGAAGTCATTATCGCTGCTTCTAATAGTATACACCTGACATCTTGTTTTAATGCAATGCAAAACCCTGATAACGAATAAAACTGTGGTTGACACGGATGTGCCCACCACAGTTTTTTATTTTCTATGCCTGAATCGCATTTCCTGTATATAATTGATAATACTTACCTTGTTCCTCAATTAATTGATCATGGGTTCCTCTTTCGATGATTCTTCCCTGTTCCAAAACCATAATACAATCCGAATTACGAACAGTCGATAAACGGTGGGCAATGACAAAGGTTGTTCTGCCTGCCATCAATTTATCCATACCATCTTGAACAATACGCTCTGTTCTGGTATCAATGGAACTTGTGGCTTCATCCAGAATCAGTACCGGCGGGTCGGCAATTGCCGCACGTGCGATTGCAAGAAGCTGTCTTTGCCCTTGGCTAAGGTTCGCTCCATCTCCCACAAGCATGGTGTCATACCCCTGTGGAAGACGTCTGATGAATCCGTCTGCATTTGCCAATTTTGCTGCTGCAATAATCTCCTCATCTGTCGCGTCTAATTTGCCAAAGCGAATATTGTCTTTTACTGTTCCGGTAAATAAGTGCGTATCCTGTAATACAATTCCTAACGAACGGCGCAAGTCTGCCTTCTTAATCTTGTTGATGTTAATTCCATCATAACGGATTTTTCCGTCCTGAATGTCATAGAAACGGTTAATCAAATTGGTAATCGTCGTTTTCCCTGCGCCGGTAGAACCAACGAATGCTATCTTCTGTCCCGGTGTTGCATAAAGTTTGATATCATGTAGTACCATCTTTTCATCTGTGTATCCAAAGTCTACACCATCAAAAACAATATCTCCGGTTACCTCTACATAATCCACACTACCATCTGCCTGATGTGTATGCTTCCACGCCCAGCGTCCAGTTCTCTCTTCGCATTCAACAAGCTTACCATCCACCTCTTTGGCATTTACCAATACCACATAGCCATCGTCCACTTCCACTTCTTCATCCAGAAGTTTAAATACACGCTCCGCACCTGCAAGCGCCATGACTATGGAATTGAATTGTTGGCTGACCTGGTTGATTGGCATGCTAAAACTCTTATTAAAAGTTAGGAAACTTGCCAACTTACCAAGGGTAAATCCCCACACATTTCCAAGGGCTAAGGCACCGCCCACAATTGCACATAGAACGTAACTTACATTTCCAAGTTGCGCATTAATCGGTCCCAGAACATTTGTGAAAGCATGAGCTTTATCTGCACTCTCAAACAATTCATCATTGAGCTCTTTGAAGCGCTTTTTGTTCTCTTCCTCACGACAGAATACTTGTACTACCTTCTGGCCGTTCATCATTTCCTCAATAAAGCCGTTTACTTTACCAAGGTTCTTCTGCTGCTTCACAAAATATTTTCCACTATTTCCTGCTGCATATCCGGTTGCAAGAAGCATCACCCCAACCATAACTAATGTTACTAAGGTTAATGGGATACTTAAAATCACCATGCTGACAAACACGCTGACAATGGTTACTCCACTGTTCACCAGCTGCGGAATACTTTGGCTAATCATCTGGCGAAGGGTGTCAATATCGTTGGTATAAACCGACATGATATCACCATGAGCGTTGGTATCAAAATATTTAATCGGTAGTCTTTCCATATGCTCAAAAAGTTCATTACGCAAATCTCTTAAACAGCCTTGCGTAACATAAGTCATAATTAAACTTTGTAAGAACGAAGCCGCAACACCAATTAAATAGAATCCTGCCACTCGCAAAATCGCCATAGCAAGAGGGCCAAAATCCGGTTTGTCAGACAAAAGTAATGGCGCAATATAATCATCAATCAGAGTCTGTGTAAATAACGTGCCCTGCACACTAGCCAATACACTGATAAAAATCAACGCAATGACCGAAATATAATGCCACTTATAGGTGCGGAACACATAACTCATCAGCCTCATAAATAGTTTCCCAGGATTTTTTACCTGTGGTTTCATCCCGCGTGGTTGTCTTCCCATAGGACCTGCCATATTTACTCACCTGCCCTTTCGTCAAAATCTCCGCCGCCCTGTGTCTGTGTCTCATACACTTCACGGTAAATCTCATTGTTCTCTAAGAGCTCCTCGTGTGTACCGAAGCCATGTACTTCCCCATTTTCCATCACAATAATGCGGTCTGCATTCTGAATACTTGATACACGCTGTGCAATAATAAATTTGGTGGTGTTTGGAATCTCCTCTGCAAATGCCTTGCGAATCTTCGCATCTGTTGCAGTATCCACCGCACTTGTACTATCATCGAGAATCAATACCTTTGGTTTCTTAAGCAGAGCCCTTGCAATACAAAGTCTTTGCTTTTGACCGCCGGATACGTTTGTTCCGCCCTGTTCGATATAGGTGTTATAACCATCCGGAAATCTCTGGATAAATTCGTCGGCACAAGCCTGACGGCAAACCGCCTGACACTCCTCTAAGCTTGCGTCCTCTTTTCCCCAACGCAGGTTATCTAAGATGGTTCCTGAAAACAACACATTATTCTGCAATACAACAGATACTTGGTCACGAAGGCTTTCCATATCATACTCTTTTACATTGTGACCACCAACCAAAACCTCTCCATCTGTTACATCATAGAGACGACTAATCAAATTGACAAGACTGGTCTTTGCACTACCTGTTGCCCCCATTACACCAATGGTTTCACCGGATTTTATCTTCAGATTAATGTCTTTAAGTACCGGTTCCTCCGAATCCTTCTTATATGCAAAATTTACATTCTTAAATTCCACACTTCCATCCGGAACCTCATAAAGCGGATTCTCCGGATTAGTAATATCACTGGTCTCACGAAGTACCTCAGCAATACGTCTCACACTTGCGGTGCTCATGGTAATCATAACAAATACCATAGAAAGCATCATAAGACTCATCAAAATATTCATACAGTATGCAAGAAGACTCATCAGTTCTCCTGTGGTAAGCGTATTTACCACAATCATCTTCGCTCCAAGCCAGCTAATTAACAAGATACAGCTATATACTGTCAATTGCATGATTGGTCCATTGAAAATGATATTCTTTTCTGCTTTTAGGAATATCTTATAAATATTCTCACTGGTACGTTTGAACTTCGATGTCTCCTCTTCCTCACGCACATAAGCCTTTACTACACGAATAGCAGAAACATTCTCTTGCACTGCCGCATTCATCTCGTCATATTTCGGGAATGCTTGTTGGAAGAATCCAGTTGCCCGTTTCATAATAAAGAACAACGCAATTCCCAATAATAAAACTGCAATTAGATAAATGCATGCAATCCTTTTGTTAATATAAAAAGCCATGGCCATGGCCACAATCAAACTGGATGGTGCTCTCGTAAACATACGGAGACACATCTGATATGCCATCTGAATGTGCGTAATATCTGTTGTCAATCGCGTAATCAGACCTGCCGTACTGAATTTATCAATATTAGCAAATGAAAATGTCTGAATATGGTTGAAAATTCTTTCTCTTAAGTTCTTTGCAAATCCAGTGGATGCCTTTGCACCAAAACGGCCGCCCAAAAGTCCTGCGATTAGTCCTAGTGCCGCTGCAATAAACATTACAATACCCACCTGATAAATGTGTGTCATATTCCCCTTTTCCACACCATCATCAATGATCGATGCCATCAAAAACGGAACGCACATCTCCATCGCCACTTCAAAAATCATGCAGATTGGCGTTGCAATGGATACTTTTTTATATTCTTTCACTTCACTTAATAGTAATCGTATCATGCTGTTCCTCCTTTTCTAGTTTTGTCCATTCTTATATACTAACATATTATCTAAAATATGTTTATAAAAAAAGCGTAAATTCACAAAGAATTCACGCTTTTAGTTGATTCCCCCCTCCTTTAATCGGAGAGATTAAAATTTTTATAATCTCAGGAGTTAGTTTATAACAATTCCTTTGCTTGCTCGCCCTTTTCTGAAGCCGCAAGTATCTGTTCGCATAGCATGAGACAACGCGGTAAATGATATGGCCCTTTCCACAAGGAACCTTTTTGTTCATGGGAAACACTGCCATCCCTATGCAAATATCCATACCATTCTCCATGCTCTTTATCAGGGAAATGACTGAATACATAATCATGCAATTTTTCATACCACTCGTCAAAATATGCATCACCGGTCAAATTAGATGCCAACAATGTTGCAATCAAAGCTTCATTATGAACCCACCACAGTTTCATGTCATGCTCTAACTGTTCGCATGGACGCCCATAGACATCTCTAAAGTAATAAATTCCGCCATTTTCTTCATCCCATCCCAGTTCAAGATGCCAGCGCAGAATGTTTAACGCCTTTTCAAGCAGTTCTTTATCGCCTGTGCTCTGTGCATAATTCATTAAAAACCAAGAGTTTTCAATAGAATGTCCCGGATTGATAGTTCTTCCTGCCGGATTATCTAAAATACTTCCATCCATACAAACATTTTCAAGCACACATTTTAAATCTTCTTTATAATGCAGACCAATCATGTCATTGATAACATCTGCAATCACTTGGTCATAATATTCTTCCCTAGCCGGATTTGCGCGACGCAGTGTCTGTGCGGAGCTTACCAAAACCATCGGATTCGCATTGGAATGAAGGCTTCTTACCTCGCTATTTTCCTTTGGTGTAATCTTAAATGGATCTGCTGATGCATCTTTGTAAATGCGGTACATTAAATCAAAGTATTTCTCTGCCAGTTCCAAATCCTGCTTGTCCCCACGGAGAAGATAATACTCTGCAAAACCTACTACAAGAAAGCTTTCAGAGAAAAAGTAACGACGTTTACGAAGCGGTCTCCCATCCTTAGTCACAGTAAAATACATTCTGCCGTCTTTTTCGTCGATACAATATTTCTTTATAAATTCAGCACCTCTGTCAGCCGCCTCTGCCCACTCTTGCTGAATGCCGTATGTGTTACAAAGTTTTGAAAATGTCCAGAGACATCTTCCCTGAAACCATACACTTTTGTCATTGTTATAACTTTTTCCTGCTCTGTCTACACTAGTGATAAATCCGCCATATTCCTTGTCAATCAAGTCTGATTGCACCCAGAAAGGCACGATATCTTTTAGTAAAGCATCATGATAGAATTCTTTTAGTTCTGTAATTCTTTTTTGTTCCATATTTTCTCTCCTACAAATTTTCACCATTCAAATAATGACGCTTATATAGGTTGTTTAAGTTTCTCGCTGAAGGGTAAATAGACTGCGGACTTAAGAAATGCGAGAATTCGAAGGTAATCATTTTTTCTGCATATTCCTTGTGCATCTCTATTTTGCGCTTCAAGATAGGAAACGGGATTGGGTAGAACTGATTTCTTACATCACGTTCAAAAGTCTCTACATTTACCCAATGGCTAATGGAATGTTTCTTACACACTTCCGCAGTCGCTCTGTACCACTCAGCCATTTCAGACATCGGCGCTGTACCATCCTGGAATGCACAGATATCGATATCTTGTCCTGCTTTTGTGAACATTCTATCCCACTCTTCATAGTGACGCTCAGGGGTAAATGGTGTCTGCGGATACGGTGGTCTTGCTCTGAAGAACGGGCTGATAAATACTTTTGTATCCGGTGCTTTGTCTTTACACATCGCAGATAAACCATGCATGATATCACAGATATTAAATATTTCAAACCCTGTTTCCTGTGGAATATACCAACCTTTGAACGATGGAATATGTCCATACCGCAGCCATATTTCATCAATAAAAGGCTTGTTTCTTCTCAGTTCCTGCATTGCATTTCCTTGGTCCCACTCAAGATTCGAGCAGTAAAGTCCGAAAAATACATCCATATTACGTTTTGCAGCTTCTTCCAAGATCAAACCTGCCAAATCGTAGGTGTATTCTGTACCAAAAACTTTGGAAGGGAAAATTGTTTTATCCTCAAAGCCTCCGCGCATAAAAACAAGAGTATCGATTCCTATTTCCGCCATATAATCCAGGTCTTGTACCCATTGCTCCGGTGACCAGTTTGACGAAGGCATGTCATAGGTAATCTCGTCAATAAAGGTTGCTGTAATAGGTCCTTTTTTCATCATAAGTCTTTCACTCCTTTAACGTTGTAAAATTAATCATTTTTTTCACTGAGCCTTTTTCGAAACCATTTATCATTGTGTGACAGAAATAGAAAAAACATTTTCTCCTACTTCCAAATCATACTTCCGTCCCGCGAGCTCTAGCGTTCCTTCTATTCTTTCAGGAAGCACAACACGATAGGTTTCCATATTCCAACTTATCTCTATCCTTCCTTCGTTAAATTGATGCCAGAATGAAAATTTTTTCATTCCTTTCGGGAAATATGGCTTTAAATATATTTGTTGCAATTCTGCTTTTCCTAGATTGAAATTAAGCCCCGACAAAGATTCCTGAATAAATCCATCAACTGCAGTATACATATGATGATCCAAAGACGAACTTCCATTCCACTGCTCTGCCATAGCACCGTGGCATTTATTCATCATATAAATCCATCCCGGATAATCTTCTTTACATACCATCTCCCAGGCAATATCAAAATATCCATAATCACGAAGAACACACGGTACAATATACGCGCCGAAAATACCGGCTTCGATATGTCCCCCTGCCTGTTGTACTACTTCTGCAAGCCATTTTGCCGCTTGCTTTTTATCATCCACCATGTCAAAATAAACAAGTGCCGCATAGTAGGTCTGACAAGGTGCATGTTTTCCTAAAAACTCATTTCGAAATGCTGCTCTGATTTCTGCAGCCCTCCTGCTTGCATACATTTTCTTTTCTTCAAATCCCAGAAGTTCTGACATCTGCGCAAACAAATCAAATACATGCTTCGCATAGCAGGTTAGTAATGCACGCCCGTCGCAAGTCACAGTTTTCAGCGGTGGATTCCAATCGCCCAAACCAATGGTAAATATATCGTTGTCTGATTGGGTTTCTAAAAATCCTAGGTATCGTTCCATTGCAGGGTAAAATCTCTCAATGATGGAAATGTCTCCTGTAAAACGATAAATATTCCAAGGAATCACAAAAAGCGTAGCATCCCAAGTAACACCGCTTCCCCACTGGTATCCCCAAAGTGAAGTAGGTGCAATACATGGAATTTGTCCATTTGGTCTCTGACAGTCCACAATATCATCCAGCCATTTTTTATAAGATTCTTTCATATCCAGATTATAGAGTGCCTGAAAAGATGATAGCATCGCATCTGCAGTCCATCCATTTTTCTCACGTTGTGGGCAATCCATAGGAACATGAACATAGTTAGTAAGAAGTGCTCGCACGCAAGCCTTATGCAGTCTGTTTATGTTCTCATTGTCACAATGGTAATCTCCCATCGCCACAAGATCCGTGTGAACATCTCGCGCCATAACAGAAAGAATCTTCACAGTAGGCGCATGTCGTAATTGCACGTATCGAAATCCGTGGAAAGAAAAATCTCCATGCCAGATTTCCTCTCCATCTCCCTTTAAGATATAATCATCCTGAGCGAAACGCATTGAATGCACATGTTGCATAATGTTTTCTCGGTCAATGGTTCCATCATCCCGAAGTCGTTCACTGTAGAGAATCGTAACAGAATCACCTGGATTCCCCTGAACTTTTATCTCCACGTTTCCAGTAATGCTCTGTCCAAAATCATAAATATATGGGAAAACTTCTTTTCCTTCGTATGTACCTTGCAGTTTCACTGCAGGCATGGTTTGTTTTTCTAAAATGCCACCTGGGCCTTTGGCAATATCCACGGGATGAAATCCTTGGATATCGATTGTGGCATTGTAGGAATCTCCCAAACGATGGGAATTAAAAAAAGTTCTGCTCTTTGTTGCTTCCCACGAACTATCCGACACCAGATAACAATTTCCATTCACATTCACCTGGCATATCATCTGTGGTGCTGATTTCCACACAGCATGCTGAAATTCCCAGTCGTCTGCTTCCTTCTGATTGAACCAACCATTTCCACACGTCACTTCTATGACATTTTCTCCTGCCTCCACATTGTTCGTAATATCATAGACTTGATAAAGTACTCTCTTGCCATATGTAGTAAAGGGCGGTGTTAAAAGTTCCTCAGACACTCTCTTTCCATTCACTTCAAGCACATACAACCCCAAACCACAGATTGCAATCTCAACTCTCTCTGCATCTTGTAATTGAAATTTCTTTCGAAAAACTGGTGCCCACTCGCTTGGACAACCTAGATTTTCAATCCATTTTGCCTTTTCAAACATTGACATTTCTCCTACTGTTCGTATTATCTGGAAGTTTCCTATATTTTACCATATTTTATTATTGCATAATAGTAAGAAAATGGGGGATTTTTATAATGAAATGGGGGATAATTGTGCTGCCTTAATAACACACACTATTCCAACATAATTGATTTTACTTTTTCAATTTCTTCCTTCTTTACCTTGCAAACCGTTATTAGGTAATTCTCAATTGCTGATTTCAAGGTTCCATCTTCTGTACCGTAATCTTCCATCATGGTCTGGTACATTCTATCCCATGCAACATAATTCCCCATATCATCCTGCATTACACCATCTTCCGTAAATGCGCCATCTTCAATCTTACTTCGATAACGACTTCCTGAACTTGAAAATGAAGTTAACTCGTAATCCCTTGTCAAATCTTCATAAGACACACCCAACACTCCATTTATCAAGAATGCCACTGTACCGGTTCGGTCAGCACCCGCATTGCAATGGAACATGATTGGGTAGTTTTCTTCATCAGCAAGCACTCTGAAAATTTCTCTGATAGAGTACTTCGAACGTTTATCATAACTTCTGCTCATCGGTTCGTTCTGTTCGAAGCTAGGCAAGATATAACTATATTGAGTAAGTGTGGTTTTGTAATAGAACACATCATCAAACACACTGTTTGATTGTCCGCCATCATCCGAATCCTGTGTACGCAGATCAATCTCTGTCTCTATGCCAAGGGTTTTCGAGAACAATTTGTTGTCATATGGGGAACAAGAATTTACGCCGGCATTATTTGTTTTTCCGCCACGATACACCAAGCCATATTTTACCTTTTTCCCATCTACTGTCTTCCAGCCACCTATATCACGCACATTTGGAATACCTTCTGTCGTAATAAAACGAGCCGGCGCATCCAATGTCTGTAAGGAATCCACCTTTGACGTACTTCCTTCTTTATCCCCAACAACTTTCCAATAATAAGTTGTGCCTGGAATCAGTATTTCTGCTTCCTTTTTCAGCTCTGCCTTTGCTGTTTTAAACTCGTACGCATTCTCAAACTCTTGGTTGTCCGCTATGTACACTGTGTATTCACTACTTCCATCACTTTCCCATGCAAACAATACGGTTTGATTTTGGTAGCTGACATTTTCCATTTCCCGAATTGCTTTCACCTGGTCTGCCTCTGTTTCTGCATTCAAATATGCTCTCACTTCAGGCTCACACAAATCGACTGTAGTTCCATCGAAAACAGTGATTAGTTTAATCGTAGGCTTTTTCGTTGTTTCTTTCCCACTGCAAGCAGTCAGAACCAGAAGCCCCGCTACTACCAATACTAAAAACACATTCATTTTCATTTCATTTTCTCCTACTTGTATAATCTGTGCATTTCACTTAGATATAAAATTTCTTAAGATCATAGAATGAATGATATCGTTCACTTTCTCTTCCCTTCCAATCGCCAAACAATTGGAAACAATTCGGATCAATATATCTGTCCTTCGGTCCCACTAAATGATGTGGACCCATAAGATTTCGATTACTCAATACGAATCGAATCTCAATCTCATTTTCTCCATGCTTTGCAAAATTAGAAATATCGAGTTCGGTGTCAAAAAGAAGTTTTCCCGCTTCCACACCATTCACTTTGACAAATGCCATCTGATATTCTCCGTCAATTTGGAGTAAAATATCTGATGTGTCTAATACTACATTTGCCTTAAGTGTCATATTTCCTGCAAGGAAAGGAAATCCTTCTATTACGGGTTCTGCCTTCACAACGGTTGGTAATGCACCAATATAAAAGTGCTCCCCGCACACAAAGCGCTTATCTTCATCTGGCTGATATTCTTTTCTGGAATAAACACCAAACTTACCGACTAATTCAATTGGTTGCAATTCTGTATCGTAGACAATACAGTTTCTCAAGCTTTCATTTACATTCTCGCCAAAAAGGACATAATGTACCATCTCGTCCTCGTACCAGGCAACCTGCGCAGTGTATGTGTTCATACCTTTTTTCACCATCGAAGAGATATCATAGGAATGAATACCATCCTGCTGTGATTGTACGCACTCTGTCAACTGTATGCCATTCAACCATGCTGCCACATCATTGCTTTTTTCTGCACGCAGACAAATTTCTGTCGGAAGCTCCTCTATCTCAAACTCATATTGAAAGAAGATTTGGCCTTGGTACTTCTCGCGAATCAACTTTTCAAACAGTGCCATAACAGGCCAAGACTCAGAATAATGCTCGCCGTCCATGGAATAACGAACCATATCTACCGGCAAGTAATTCTCCTTCACTGTCACTTCTGCATTTGCGAAACGAAGTACATATGGCATCAAGGAAGTTGCTTGTGGCGCAGGTTTCTCACTCAAACAGATTAATTTGTCTTCACCCGGCTTCAATGTGATATCAAATTGTTTTCCTTTAAAGTGGTAACTTTGTGAATATGTTTCGCTATCTGAGCTGTTTGTCACATACAAGTATTCCTTATCTTCAAACAAGCGATATGTACTATAGATTTTTGTATCAAAATTTGTCACCTGACATTTTTGTGCTTGCACGATTTCATCAAATGTAACATTACTTTCCAAGTAATCGTAGTTATATGGTTCAGCCTCGAGAAACTGTGGTTTGTCACCGAAAAGCAATACTTTTCCGCCTTGCTCTATATACTGACGAAGCAATCCTTCTGTTGGAACATCCATTGTAAGCATAGACGGTAGAATCAGATAATCATATGCACACTTTCCGCATCCTAACTTCTGGCCTTCCACAAAACCATATTTTTCAAACAAGGTTTCATCGATAAAATGGTACTCTACGCCGTGTTTTGCCAAAGTACCTATCGTATCAAACAAATCAATTTCCCATTTTGCCACACCAAATGCATAGTCAGCCTCGCGTTTATAATCAAAGTATACGCTGCGAATCGGATGAAGCACCGCTACATTCACACTCTGCTTTCCTTCACCCAACAAATATCCCAATTCTGCATAATAGTTATTAAAACTTGCAAAATCCTCTTTTACCCATGGATTGACATCTGAATAATGTGCCGGGTGATCGTATTTTCTCGTTCCCCGTTCCGTATATGGTATCAGATGATGACACAACATATTAATACCATTTGCATATTGGATGCCCAAAATACGTCGCAGTTCCGACGGTTTAACATCCCAGCCACAGCAACCAAAAGACTCTGTCAGGGCACGTTTCTTTCCAAGTTGCGCCGACACACTACAAACTTGCCTTGCAGAAAGTGCCGCATCTGTACGTTTTGCCAACCAGTCAATACCCGGGATATGTTCATACTCATAGAAAGGCATTATTCCAGCGCAAGTTACCATCTGATAAATTAATGACCCGCCACCCACATAATGTCCGGTGAGCTTCACGCCATTCTTGTCGCACCAGTCGTAAACTTGCTTTGCAAAGTTATTCACCATCAAGTTCTGCATGGCCTTCCAGTAACGATAACGGAATGAACGATACCCCTTCTTTTCTACGAACAATAGTCCAAGACCTTCTAAAATATCTTCTCCGTACTGTTCCTGCCAATACTTTGCAACCATATCTGTATACGGTGTGGCATTCCGATAATATTGAGGCTCATCTGTGAAAAATCCTTCGATTTTCTCACTGAACTTATCTCCAAACCGTTCCTTATATGCCTGATGTGTCAGTGCTAGAAACTGTTTCACTACATCCGGGTTCAAAATATCGGCAGTAGAAACTGAGGTATGAATATACAGATTGAGATACCTCTCACCATCTGTTTTCTCTTGAGATTCAGCTTGCGCCACGGTTTCTGTTCCCGATACACGCACAAGTGCTTTCTCTGTGAGCAGATAACTTACAGTTGCATCCGCATCATAGGCACCTTCTTTTGTCAAAATATACTTGTCGCGATTCTTTTCATCTTCTAAAAGTTTTCCACCCACAAAGCCACTTGGCCACCCATTTTCGTCATAAATCCATGCCTTCATGCCAAGTTGCTCAGCTTCATCTGCACAGGCTTCAATACACTGCATCCAGTCCTCGGACAAATACTCTGTTATCAATCCCGAACGGGCATGCATAAAAAAGCCACCCATTCCATTTTCATTCATCCAATGAATTTGGTCGATTAATTTTCCCTTCTCAAGTTTATCATTCCATGACCAAAATGGAAGCGGTCTGTATTCATTTTTGTTTTTCATTGTCATTCTCCCTCGTACTATTCCAACATGATACTTTTTAAGGTTTCGACATCCTATTCCTTGTTTACCACACGCAAAAGGGCGACACATACTCATATCGCCCTTATCCTTTCGTATCAGTCGAAAAATCCTTCAAATTCATCCATGCCGTACTTCTTCAAAGCCTGCATATAAACATCATAATCAATATTAATAATATTGGTAAAATAATGATTTTTGTATCTTTCACCATCCATGGTCCATTCAATATAATAGAAATTCTTTTCGTCATTGGTAATCTCAAGGGAATCCAATGCCTCTGTCGTATCTGCTGCAATTACTTTTTCTCCCGAAAGAACTACCTCGTCATCATGGTCAGTATCCGAAAATTTCTTTACTGTGTAAGAAACAACCTTATCTTCTGACAAATCATTTGCTGCCATCAACTGAATTTTTCCATTTTCCGGTTCTGCAAACATGAGACACACTGGTTCTTGAGAACGTTTAATATAATGAAATGCCAATTTCTTCGTATAATAGTAATCTACGATGGCATCCGAAACCTGTGGCCAGCCATCCAATAAATTCCACCAGATAATTCCCGTACATTTCCACTTCCTAACACGGAACTTCTCAATAAAATACTTCTTTGCCTCCGCTTGCGAAATTTGACTCTGACAGACAAAATCATCCAATGATTCTGCTGCCTTTCCAAACAGTGTTACTACTTGATCATATGCCAGTTTTATTCGGTAAACGTATGGAGCCATTGGTTCCAGTTCCATACTCGCTGCATGTACTATATATTCATCTGTAGCCTTTCCTTCTTCGTCAAAGATTATTTCCGGATGTTCTAAAAACCTTTTCAGTGATTTCGGTGATGGAAAGCCATGATATCCCGTCTCGCTGGCAAAATGAACAAATGTATCCTTATAAAATGAACCTTTGAAATAGTCTCTCGGTCCCCACAAATGGTCTTCCGGCATCAAACCCTCTTTGTTATATGCCGCATCACTCATGAAAGGAGAACTTGGCAAATATGGTCTGCTATAATCATGCAATTCCACTAAGCGACTCAACACATTTCGTGTTAAACGATTATGATTTGGATTCTGATTGATTCCACCCCAAATCAACGTCATATCACATTCATTATCACCTGCCCACAATGCCAATGCCGGGTGATTTCTTAGACGCTTTATCTGATAAATGGCTTCCTGCTCCAATTTCTTCGCAAAAATATCCTCATCCGGATAAACCGCGCATCCCATGGCAAAATCCTGCCAAATTAGGATGCCTTGACGATCACAATATTCAAAGAATTCATCTGATTCATAAACATTGCCACCCCAGCAACGAACCATGTTACAACCAATCTCATCCAGTAATTCCAATGCTTTTGGCAAGCGATTTCTGTCGTTTGAATGTAATGCATCCAACGGAACCCAATTTGTTCCTAAGACAAATATCTTTCTTCCATTTACTTTGAAACAAAATTCTCCATTTCCATCTCTATCAGTAACATCTGTCCTCTCCAATTCCACAGTTCTGATTCCCGCTTGAAATTGGTAAGTATCACATACTATGTCATCTCGCAGAAGTGTAACTGTCACATCATAGAGATTTGGATTTCCTGCATGTTTTGGCCACCACAGCTGGCAATCTTCAATCTCTAAAAACATAGCATCTGTGTTATGCCACAACTTCTGTTCTTTTAAAAATTTGCTGTGACCTGAGCGTCCTTCTACTCTCACCTTATAATCTGTTGTAAATACACCCTTTAGATTCGTATGAACATAAAAACGCACCTCTGCTTTATGCTGACCGTTTGCACATTCTTCAATCTTGTGTGTTGCAAAATAAACTTCCTCGATACTATCTTCCTTTTTCTCTAGGAGACGAACCTCTTTCCACAAACCTGCCGATACGATTCTCGGCATGATATCCCATCCAACCATATGTGCAGCTTTTCTTACATATAGGGTCGGATAATTGTATCTCATAGTATGGCATACTACAGGAGGCGTATATTTCCTCGCCTCCAACATCATTGGTTTAATGTGGACAACCACTTCATTCTCTCCAAGTATCCAATCTGCCTCCACATCATATGAAATAAACATATTGTCCGTCGATTTCACAAGTTTGCCATTTACATAAATGTCAGAAAATGTATCAATTCCTTCAAACCGAAGATATTGGTTTTCCTTTTCTATTTTTACCTTTGCAGAGTACCAAACATGAACATCTTCTAACTTTTGTGCTTCTAAAGTGTTTGTTCCGAAATATAAGTCCTTTATTCTACCTGTTTCCATCAAATCAATTTCAAAATTACCCGGAACTTTAGCAGGTAAAATATCAAATCCTGATCTCTCCAACTCAGAAATTGAACAGTATTTCTTTTCAAAACAATCATCATGGTGTGCATATACAATTTTCCACTCCATGTTGCAATCCTCCTTCTGTATACTCTGAAACAAACCCAGATTATTTTATATCATATACGGAACGCAAGTGAACATTCTCTACTTTGCCCTCTAAGATTTTCACTATCTTACAGCCTGCATTCATATCAAAATAGTTGTCACTTAAGATAAAGTCACAATCCGGTGAATCAATTTCTACATAAGATGCGTAGGCATTGGCATGTACCGTAATCTCATCACCATTAATTTCATATGTTAATTCTGGATTTTTGAAGTTAAAATACTTCGGTACTGTAAATAAGACAGTGCCTTCTGAAACCACTTCTCCATTCACACAGAATTCATAACTCAAATAGTTGTGATCCACATCTGTTTTGCAGAAATCCATTTCCTCTAACCATACGGATGTCAAGGACGATACTGTTAACTCTGTCTCTCCGGATTGCAGGATTTTCCCTGTATTATCTCGAAGTGCCCATATCACTACTCCCGTCACATCTTGAAGTGTTTCATTTGTCACACATAGTTGCGCTTTTGTTTCGTATTCTACACTAGGATGTAATGTTGGATAATAACGTGTGGTTCCTTCTCCCGTTTCCTTACAACTAATCATAATTGGATTATAGAAACGTTTTGCAACATAATGGAGCGCCTTAAATCTTCCGTAATAGTCAATGCTTGACCAAGAAGCTGTCGGCCAAATGTCATTCAACTGCCAATATAGGGCACCCATACATCTTCCACGGTGTCTTCTTAAATGTTCCACACCATAACGCATTGCCTCAGCTTGTAAAAGTTGTGATGCATAAAGCAGTGTCCCAAACTCTCTTGGATATTTGTAAGTCTGTGATAAGTAATTCAAAATCTTACCGTTTGCCACACCGTTTCTTTGATGCATTTCCATCACACGGCTGAAAATGTTTCTGTCTTCTTCTTCCGTAAATGCATTAATAGTTTTTTCGCAAGGGAAGGATTGGAATCCAAACTCACTCAAATAACGGAAATATTTGTTGCGATAATCGGTAAATGGTTTTTCACCATGCCATACTTCCCAATAATGTGCATCACCATAATTTTCATTACGTGGATCCACAAAATGTCCACAGGTTGTTGGTGAAGAAGGAATATATGGAACATAAGGACAAAGTTCCTTCATAGCTTCCGGCATCATTTCCTCGTAAAGATACAGATACATTTCTACCATTTTAGGATATTCACCCGCTACTCCATAAGCAAACATTTCTTCTACTTCGTTGTTACCGCTAATAAGGGCAAGTGACGCATGATGTCTCATTCTCTTAAGATTATCATAAACCTCTGCCTTCATACTGGCTTTCATTTCTTCGGTATTGCAGACTGTAACGCAGGCCACCATCATATCCTCAAATACAACGATTCCCAATTCATCACAGGCATCAAAGAAGAAATCCTGCGGGTACACGCCGCCACCCCATACACGAATCGCATTGAAATTACTATCGCGGCACTGCTTGATTAACCTATATGTACGTTCCGGGGTGATACGAGATAAAATATTATCTTCCGGTATGTAGTCTGCTCCCATGGCAAAGAAACGAACACCATTTACTTCATGACAGAAGCATTCTCCATATTGGTCTTTTTCTCGAATAAGTTTCAAGGTGCGAAGACCAATTCTCTTTTCCTGTACATCCACATCTATGCCCTGCTCTGTTGCAACTGCACGGACTGTATATAATGGTTGTTCACCCAATCCATTTGGCCACCAAAGCTGCGGATTAGCTATCTCTGTCTTATTATTTACCGGCACATTATAACTCTCGCCATTTGGCGTGGTCACTGTTACAGTTATATCTGCATCCCTATCAGTCTCCACAAACGGAGTTATGTATACTTTGCCATCTTCATGATGTTGAATAATATGAAAATCAGTAATTCTGGCACTGTCCATTACAAGTAACTCAATATTTTTCCAGATACCTGCATCCGGAAGTCTCGGACCCCAGTCCCATCCTAACATGCAATGTGCTTTTCTAAGATGTCCTGCACCCGCTGTACAATGCCATGGCTCATACTGCATATCTTCTTTTTGCTTTTCTCTGATATAGGTATCAGCCGAATAGAACACAATACGAATCTCATTTTCACCTGCTTGTAAAAACTTCGTTACATCAAATTCGTATGTACGATGCATATTATCCGCGTGTGCAACATAAACCCCGTTGATATAAATATCGCACAAAGTATCCAGTCCATCACAATGCAAAATCACCTTATCGACAGTTGGCACAAAATCAAAAGTCTTAGAGAACTCAAATTCATTTTCCATGAGTTTCAGCGCATCCAACTCGTTCATTCGATAGAAAGGATCCTCCATTAGATTATTGCCTAATAAAAAGGAATACACGGAACCAGGCACTGTTCCTTCACATTCATAACCTGCTCCTTTCAGCTGCCAAATACCGTTTAAACTTATCCTAGTCATAATCTACCTCCTTTATAAAATGCCAATTGTTCCTCGCAATAAGCAAGATTGATCATCTTCTCTTTTAAATCCTGCAAAGTATAGAAATAATGATTGCTTGATTCAAATCCAATGCGAGAATCCTGAAGTCGCAAATCAATCAGCGTTTGAACTGTTTCCATCTCCTCACGCACAATGCGAAGCATTTCACATTGCAACTTCTCCTTCTCTTCCGCCGAAGAAACGGTGTTTTCCAACATCTTATCACGGCGATTGACAAACTGAATATGATGATAAGCACTTTCATACTGACATAGTACAACTTGCGCCATCAAAATCATATCATCCAATTCTTCATTTTGCCCCATATATGCAAGTAACTCTGTCGTTCCTTCTCCCCAGCCTTTCACTAACTGTCGATACTCGTCCTCATACACATCTGCCGGATAAATACTACGCCAACCATTTATGTCATCATACGGATAACCAACCATACTCGCGCGGTATCCTGTATTTTCTAAAAAGAATGGTGCCATTGGTCCTGAATTCTGCGGTCCGAAGTATAAGGTTTCCATATGAAATGGGTAATGCGAAAATGCATTGCAAAGCCTCTGTTGTGCTGCAAAAACACCTTCAGCAATATTTTCTCCCAACCAATCACCCAGGAAATCCTTCAACGTTCCCCTATCTTCCATCAGCCATTCTGCCAAGCGAAGATTCGGGCTTGGACAACCACCAAGTGTCCAGCTTACTTGCAAGTGCTGGATTCCTTGCTCTTTCAATTGTTTAATATGTGTTGCAACCTTCTCAAACACTGGAATGTATGGTACAACTGTCATCTCCCATGTATTGTTCATCTGCACTTTTGCAGACATTTGCAGTCCATGCTCTCTGGCAACCTTCCACATTTTCTTTGCCTTCTCACCAGGTCCACATAAGGACATGGTATAATCAAGTACACTGCCTTCCACACCACCAATACAGAATTTCATAGCCTCTTCACTGGTACATTGCAAAATCTGACCTTCTGTAAGAAGCGGAACAACTTTCTCTGCCCATTCATCTGGCCAACCCCAAGTCCAGGCAATTGCCTTTGCATCGGGGGTTACATCATGTGCCCCTTTTGCCATGAGATTATTTACCTCTGCAACAACTTCCCATGGCTTTCTTTCGCTGCACCTTGGACAATCTATGTTTCCGGTTCCTTCCTCCTCAGCCAAATAAGAACGTGAATAGCAATTCGTCAGATTCTCCGACATAGTAATCGTAAAGAATCCTGCTAAATCAGGAACCATCTCAAATAAATGTTTCACAGATTGATAAAGATAAGTCTGAACTTCCTTTGTAGAAGTACACATGGCATAGAAATCACCTTCTGATTCCCCGCGTAATTCCGGATACTTCTGAAAGAATGCATCCGACATGGCACGAGGCTCATTCAAATATGGATAAATGCCAATTCCATATTTCTTTGCCTTTGCAACCAACTTCCGAAGTGACTCAATTCGCTTTTCCCATCCCTTAGATAAAGACGGTTCAAAAGGGAACTCTACCAATTGATATAGTACCATCTGCATCCAGATTCCGTTGATACCGGCATCTGCATATTCCTTCAAGATGCGCTCCGGAAGCGGGTCAATACTTTCATCAATCAGCGCATCTCCATATAATGCAAAGTACGGATAAATCATTCGAAGATTCTCTGTGTTATGCAATTGGATGGGTACACACTGCGCTTCGCACACTGGCTTATGGAATTCATCCACAAACGCAAATGCATTATCCCTTTTCCCATAACCAGCAGGAAATCTATCCTTTAATAATTCTATTATTTTCTTCGTCTGTTGCAATTCCTCATCTGTCAAAGGAGTATACTTAGGAGCATCCACCAACGGTTTCAAACTCCCAAGTTTAATCCACATAAAGTCGTCCTCTTTCAGAATAAACGCCAATTCCTCTGCAGATATATTTAATAATGTTAAAATCTGTTTGTATGTACATAAATGCCAGTTGTTACGAATAATGGTGAGATATCCTCTTTTCTCCCAAGCCTCGTTTACCTGCTCCTTCGGATTTAAACCAAGAGTGGCAGCCGCATCTTGTATTTCCTCGCAGGAAGTACCTAATGCAGCTGCAATTCTCTTCACTGGTACATAACCCCAGTTTCGCCAGACAACCGCTTGCCATCTAGCTGGAAAATACTCATATTGAATTGCTCTTACATCAGAAATTTCCGGCAAACTATTCATGCCTTTATCCTCC
Source organism: Faecalimonas sp. (assembly GCA_045649385.1). Taxonomy (GTDB): domain Bacteria; phylum Bacillota; class Clostridia; order Lachnospirales; family Lachnospiraceae; genus Faecalimonas. The sequence goes on from JAZRPT010000007.1 coordinate 116,201, forward strand.
AAACCTTGACTCATTTATTCTATGATTCTTTTTTGCATTGAAGCACCATATAAACTCCAGCTACAACCGCTATAAGTCCAGCCACACTAAGCAGACACACTTTTCCGACTTTAAGCAAATCGCCTGTAAATGGTTCCGCATCTCTACTACCTCCCGGTACGATTTCTGCCTTATGAGCTGTCATAACAGTTGTTTCCCAATCTCTTGTCAAACCATATACAGAATAATCAAATCCTTTCACATATTCCGGAATAGAACGGATTGCAATCGAATTATCCTCTGTCGAGCAGAAAAGGCCAAGCTGTTTTCCAAGACCGGATGCCTTATCAATAATGGTATAAAATTCTTCTTTGTATAGAACTCCATTGAACCAAACACCTAGTTCAATATCGTCTTTTTCTCCATCCTTGTCAGCATCTATAATCTCAGTACTAATCATAAGATTTAACCACTCGTCAATCAATGTAGCTCCAGCTACTGTCTTATTAAATATATCAATAAGTATCATATCATCTTCATCAATCCAGTACAATTCAATCGTTCCGTTTGCTTGTGTAATGAAACGAAGACCATACCAGACATTTCCGCCTCCACCTACCATAAGGTGATTATAACCTTCTCCAGAGAAAAGAACATCACCACAAAGTACCTTTCGGTCAAGAGTTTTCGAACCTTTTCCTTCGAAGATTGGATTACCTGTTCCATCGAACTTGTAAATTCCATCCTTAAGTCCAAAATATTCAAAAGTAATCTTTTCAAAATTTTCATTTGGTTTTTTTGGTGGTGTCGGTTCCGGTAGTAATTCAGGAATGGAATTCAAGATAACAGATACATCTTCACCATTACAATATGCCGCAAACTTATTCGCTAGTTTATCACCTTTGTCAGCAATTGTAATATACTCGTTATTATAAAGAATACCATTAAACCAAACACCGAGTTTGATATCATTTCCTTCAAGTTCTGTGCTAATCATCAGGTTGAATTTTTCATTGTGGAAGTTCACGCCTGCATCAGCCGCATTGAAACTAGCACAATGTTGCCCATTTGTGCCTTCATACCACCATACCTGCATTGCATTTGCATTATCTGTAATGAAACGAATACCATCCCATGGGTTGTCTCCACCACCAAGAATTACGTGAAAATATCCACTCCCTGATAACTCTATATCACCACAAAGTACGGTTCCCGCAATGCTTGTTTTATCCTTCAGTACACCCTGTACAACCAGATCTCCATTGTATTCATACTTGCCGTCCACAATTCCATATTGCATGAATGTGATTTTCTCAAGATCTTCACCTGGCTGTTGCGATTCAATTGGTGGTTCTGGCGCATCCGGTGTGTCCGATTCTTCCCCAATGGTTACATTATCCAAGATAATGCCAGAATTATCTACTTGACGATATAACGCTAGGTGGCTTCCCATTGCACTTACGTTACATCCCGGAATAACAAATGCTGCATTGTTATATAACGTTCCATTGATATAAACGCCCATTGTCAAGTCTGCTTTTCCGCCAACAATTTCGCCATATTCAAAGCTTATCTGCAACAAGAATTCCTCGCCTATGAAAGAATCCACTCCCGCAATG
>JAZRPT010000008.1:0-2715 GCA_045649385.1 Faecalimonas sp.
TTGTTTCAATCCAATCAACTGTTGCGTCATCGTAAAGTGCATAACCACCATTCATATCATCAGAACTTACCCCAATGAAATGATAGCCGTTCACCTTATAATGAGTATTGTTATCTGTACAATCCGGGCGTAATGAACTCAATGAATCATAAAAACGTTGTTGCGTCTCATCAAATGTAGCAGTTGGTGTATGGTTATTGACAGTCCATGCATCATACCACTCATGATTATCACCCGTGAAAATCAATTTTGGACGTGTGGCCTCATCTGGATAAACAGACTTAATATCTGCTACCAATTTTTCATATGCTCCCACTTCTCCAAGGTCTGTAATGTCTGCATTAAAGACAATAACATCTGCATTCTGACTCTTATAGTAATTTAATGCTTTTCTTGTATTGATACGATTTTGCCCATCTCTGTCATTTGCCAAGTAGTGGGTATCACTAATTGCACCGATTACAACAGACTGATCTGCACTAATAATTTCTTCTGCCGTTCTTCTTCCCAACATCAAATCTATAAGCAAATCATAATCTGCTTCACTTATCTTATCGTCGTAGTTCAAGTCAGAAGCTCCTCCTACCAGATTTTCTGTTTTTCCTTTATTTATCTTCATACGAACAATATCTTTCACCGATACTGACGCATCCAAGTTCGCATCTCCGGTTTTAAACATATACACATTCTGTTCATATGTGATATCACCAACAGTGCTTACTACATCCGCCAGAACTGTATTCTCCATGATTCGTTTCACTTTATAAGTACCCGCTTTTGTTAATGTGTAATCTGTTACCTCATTACCATTAATCATAATCGTAACCTTATTTCCCATTACTAACGGTGTACTCGGAATCGTGTATGTGGACTGTTTATCCAGATTCACATAGAGAGCATTTAATTTCACTGTTTCTGCCGGAATGCTTTCTGCATTCTTATCATATTGAGAGAATGAACCATCCTTGTTCCGTATAAAAGAAATTGGGTGGTATGCAACATAATTATTATCGACAAACAGAGTTCCTTCTAACGTGATAATATCTCCTGCATTCAATGACCCTACCTGGTTAATCAAATTAATATAATAATAGCCATCCCATTTCTTTTCTAACATGACATTGTCTAATGGCTTTCCATTCAAGTGTACACCACCATGTCTAACTGGTGTTTCTGTTTCATCACCAGCATCAACCCAAAAGAAATCATTTGCATCATATACCTGCGCCCCCAATGGGTCTGAGGTTGCATTGACATAGATTCCTGTTTTATTTGCTCCACCATTTATTGTATCGTTTGTAAGTGTAACATCTGTATTTGTCGGCTCAATGTAAACGTTCCAACCAGTGCTAGTCTTATACTGGAAAGATGTTTTTGTATATTCTACGCAATAATCTCCATCTTGAACTTTACCAACAATAGTGACAACTGTATCCTGTTTTACATCATAACCTGTCAGGTCTACATAGTACTCACTTTCGCCTGTCTTTGCTATGGACAGTTTCGGTTTTCCCATATAATTCACACTAATACCATTTGTAATAAATGAGTATTTAACTGACTTATCTTCGTTGTACTCCAATTTATCAGCAGGTGATACATTAAAGTATAATCCATTCTTTCCGACTGTAGCATTCTTATCACTATTTGACAAGGTGACTATTAAATCAGCATCCAGAACTTCTATAACATCTGTTCCTTTGACCAAAATTATAACATCTTCTGCAACAACGTTGTCGTTCAACAAGGTACCTTTCTCAATCTTAACAAGATGTGAATCTGTCACGTCCTCTGCCGATGTCGCACCACTCTGTACAGCACTGTATGGAATCAATAATTGAATATAGTATCCACTCTCTGCTGTTCCACCGTAGTTATAGGTAACGCCATTGGTCTCTTTTCCATCTACAGATATTTTTGCATTTAATACCTTATTAATTGCACTGGTTGCTCCTTCTACGGTAAATTGCATCTGGTATCCGTCCTGTCCACACACTGTTTCCGTATGTTGTAAGGTTACCGTTGAAATTTCAGAAATTGTTCCATTGTTAATCTTAATATGCAAATCTTCTGCCAACTCTACATCACCAACCTTAGAACCCTTCGGAATGGTGATTATATGTTCTCCGATCTGATCATAGGATGTAGCATCACTCACAATAGAACTATACTTCACACATAATCCATATCTTGTTGATCCTTTAATCCAAGAAACACCACTGGATACCTCTTTCCCATCTACGAGGATGGTTGTACTTGGCGAACCAAGCTCTACAATTTCTCTGCCATCATCTGGGCTTATGTAGAAAATATAGCGATAGTTCGGGCTATTCTGATAAGCACTGTTAACAGTATCTAATGACACTGTAACTGGTGGTTTATATACGGAAATATTTCCTCCATTTACCTTAATCATGAAATCTTCTGCAAACGCCACGTTGCCCACTATGGTGCCGGCCGGAATTGTGATAATATGTTCTCCCACATCTGTACTTACTGCTGCATCACTTTCAATTGCACTGTAATTCACAGCCAATGCATATCCACTTGTAGCGTTGGTATCTACCCAACTTACACCATTTGAAACTGTCTTCCCATCTACAAGAATGGTTGCAGCATTGGAACTTAAGCTCACAATTTCTCTTCCATCTGTCGGTTTCAGCCAGAAAACGTATCTATAATAATTGTTAGGCTCTCCATCCTGATATCCACTAC
>JAZRPT010000009.1:0-3741 GCA_045649385.1 Faecalimonas sp.
AAAAATCCAAGAGATGGCGTTAAAATCCTTGGAAACGGTGAATTAACAAAGAAACTTACAGTTAAGGCTAACGCATTTAGTGCAAGTGCAGTAGCTAAGATTGAAGCAAATGGTGGAAAAGCTGAGGTGATCTAATGCTCAAGACATTTCGTGATGCATTACGTGTACCGGAGATTCGCAAGAAACTCTGGTATACATTCTTAATGCTTATAGTTATCAGATTTGGATCACAACTGCCAACACCAGGTGTGAATCCAGATTATATTAAAGAATTCTTTGCATATCAAACAGGTGATGCGTTCAACTTCTTTAACGCATTTACCGGAGGTTCGTTTGAGCAAATGTCAATCTTTGCATTGAGCATTAGCCCATACATTACATCTTCAATTATCGTGCAACTTTTGACAATTGCAATTCCAAAATTGGAAGAAATGCAAAAAGATGGCGAAGATGGAAGAAAGAAGATTAACAAATTGACACGTTTCGTAACAGTAGCACTTGCATTAATCCAAGCTACAGCTATGGCAGTGGGATTTGGACGTCAAGGATTACTTGTTGAGTACAACTTTGTAAACGTAGTAATTGTTGTATTAACATTAACAGCAGGTTCTGCATTCTTAATGTGGGCCGGTGAAAGAATTACAGAAAAAGGTATTGGAAATGGTATTTCCGTTATCTTATTGATTAACATTCTTTCAAGTATTCCAAGCGATTTTGTTAATTTATACAACTTGTTTATGAAAGAAAATATCAGCAAAGGTAAATGGTACATGGCTGTTTTGGCAGCGGTTATCATCCTTCTGATTATTCTTTTCGTAGTAATTTTCGTAATCTTCTTACAAGATGGTCAAAGAAAAATTGCAGTACAGTATTCACAAAAAGTTCAAGGAAGAAAAACAGTTGGCGGTCAGTCATCACACATTCCTTTGAAAGTGAATACAGCCGGTGTAATTCCGGTAATCTTTGCATCTTCATTGATGCAGTTCCCAATCCTTATCTGTACTTTCTTAGGAAAAACAGAGGGCAAAGGCTTTGGGTATAGAATATTAGATGGTTTAAACTCAAACAACTGGTTCAATGCAGATAAATTGCCAGGAAGTTTAGTAGATTCATGGGGATTGATTGTTTACATCGTATTGACAATTGCGTTTGCATATTTCTATACATCAATTACATTTAATCCGTTGGAAATTGCCAACAACATGAAAAAGAATGGTGGTTTTATCCCAGGTATTCGTCCAGGAAAACCAACATCAGACTATTTAGCAAAAATCTTGAAATACATCATTTTCATTGGTGCAGTTGGTCTTGTAATTGTACAAGTTATTCCATTCTTCTTTAACGGATGGTTTGGAGCAGCGGTATCATTTGGTGGAACATCACTTATCATCATCATTGGTGTTGTATTAGAGACACTCCAACAAATTGAATCACAAATGCTTGTACGTAACTACAAAGGATTTTTAAATAGTGGAAAATAAATAACCTAAGCAATTAACCCGTAAATTTCACACTTGAGATAGTAAGAAATTTAACGGGTTAAAATGCTATATGGAGGAAATATTTATGAAGATTATCATGTTAGGAGCACCTGGGGCAGGAAAAGGAACTCAAGCGAAGAAAATCGCAGAAAAATATTCCATTCCTCATATTTCGACAGGTGATATTTTTAGAGCAAATATCAAAAACGGAACGGAACTCGGAAAGAGAGCAAAAACATACATGGACCAAGGATTATTGGTTCCGGATGAATTAGTTGTCGACTTAGTTGTTGACAGATTAAATCAAGAGGACTGCAATAACGGTTGTGTGTTGGACGGATTTCCAAGAACCATTCCGCAAGCAGAGGCTTTGGATGCAGCTTTGGAAGCAACGGGTCAAACTGTGGATTATGCAATCAATGTGGAGGTTCCGGATGAAAATATCGTAAGACGCATGTCTGGTCGTAGAGCTTGTGTGGGTTGTGGTGCCACATACCATATCGTATATGCACCAACAAAAGAAGAAAACATTTGCGACACATGTCATGGAGAACTCATTCTGAGAGATGATGACAAACCGGAAACAGTTCAAAAACGATTGAATGTATACCATGAGCAAACACAACCTCTGATTGATTATTACACAAAGAAAAACATTCTTGTTGAGGTTGACGGTACAGAAGATATTGAAGATGTATTTGCCGCAATCGTTAAAGTTTTAGGAGATTAACCAAATGCCTATTAGTATAAAGTCTGCAAGAGAAATTGAACTTATGACAGAGGCGGGAAGAATACTTGCCATTGTACATGATGAATTGGAAAAAGCGTTGCGTCCGGGGATGACAACAAAGGAAATTGACAAAATTGGGGAAGAAGTGATTCGTAGTTATGGATGTATACCATCGTTTTTAAACTACAATGGATATCCGGCATCGATTTGCGTTTCTATAAATGAAGAAGTTGTCCATGGCATTCCAAGCAACAAACGCATTATCAAAGAAGGCGATGTTGTCAGTTTGGATGCGGGGGTTATCTATAAGGGATATCATTCGGATGCGGCAAGAACACACGCAGTAGGTGAAATCAGTAAAACTGCAGCAGATTTGATAAAAGTAACAGAGGAATGTTTCTTTGAAGGCATAAAATATGCAAAAGAAGGAAATTATCTTTTTGAAATATCCGCTGCCATTGGAAGATATGCCAATGCACGTGGATACGGTGTTGTGCGTGATTTGTGTGGACATGGAATAGGTTCCCATTTGCACGAAGCACCGGAGATACCGAATTATGAAATGAACAGAAGAGGTCCGAGACTGAAGGCGGGCATGACACTTGCAATTGAGCCAATGATTAACGTTGGAACATGGGAAGTGGATTGGCTGGATGATGATTGGACGGTTGTAACAAGAGATGGTTCGCTATCGGCACACTATGAAAACACAGTGCTGATTACAGAAAAGGGACCGGTACTTTTGACCTTATCAAAGTAAAGAGGGAAACATATGTGTATTAATATAGTAGAAAAAGGAATGCTTGCCAGGTCAAAGGCTGGACATGATAAAGGTCATTTATATGTCATATCTGATGTTGATGAAGCATATGTATATTTGGTGGATGGAAAAACCAAGAGTATCCACAAACCGAAAAAAAAGAAACTGAAGCATATTCAGGTTATATACAAAAAATATGAAATCGACGGAAAAGATGACGTGGCAGTAAAACGAATACTCAAATTATTTGATAAGGAAACAGGGAGGATTTAAAACATGTCAAAAGCTGACGTAATTGAAATTGAAGGAACTGTAGTAGAAAAATTACCAAACGCAATGTTTAAAGTAGAATTAGAAAACGGACATCAGGTATTAGCTCACATCAGTGGAAAATTGCGTACAAACTTTATCAAAATCTTACCAGGGGATAAAGTTACATTAGAACTTTCTCCATACGATCTTTCAAAAGGAAGAATCACTTGGAGAGATAAATAAAAAATTTTATAAGTTTTAAAAATATGTGTTGACTTTGGAAACGTGCGGATGTATACTATATAAGCACGTTTCTGTGTATTTTTGTGTGTAAAAATATAAGAGTTGCAAGTTTTTTTAACAGAAAACGTGTTGTTAACGTAGTTCAAGCAATGGATGAAAGGAGGATTTGACGTGAAGGTTAGATCATCAGTAAAACCAATTTGCGAAAAATGCAAAATCATTAAAAGAAAAGGAAGCATCAGAGTAATCTGTGAAAATCCGAAACACAAACAAAG
>JAZRPT010000010.1:0-4710 GCA_045649385.1 Faecalimonas sp.
GAAAGTGTAAATGTACACGATGCAATTAAGACAGGTGCTCCAGACAGAGATTACTATATCGATAACTACATTAAATGTTTGGAAAACTTAGGAGAAGAAGGCATCAAATTAGTATGCTACAACTTCATGCCTGTATTTGACTGGACAAGAACAGAGTTGGCTCGTGAGTTGGAAGATGGTTCAACAGCACTTGCTTACACACAGGATGCAGTAGATGCTTTAGACCCTGAAAAAATGTTTGAATCTATCGCAGGTGATATGAACGGAACTGTAATGCCAGGCTGGGAACCGGAAAGAATGGCACGCGTAAAAGAGTTGTTTGAATTATACAAAGACATCGATGACGAGAAGTTATTCCAAAACTTAATCTACTTCTTGGAAAGAATTATGCCGGTTTGTGACAAATATGACATCAACATGGCAATTCACCCAGATGATCCAGCATGGAGCGTATTTGGACTTCCACGTATCATCATCAACAAAGAAAATATTCTTCGTATGGTAAATACAGTAGATAACGTACACAACGGTGTAACCTTCTGTGCAGGTTCATACGGTACAAGTTTAAAGAATGACCTTCCGGACATGATTCGTTCATTAAAAGGAAGAATCCACTTTGCACACGTTCGTAACCTGAAGTTCATCACACCAACGAACTTCCAGGAAGCACCACACCTTTCTTCGGAAGGTACTTTCGATATGCATGCAATTATGAGAGCATTATATGATATCGGATTTGACGGACCAATCAGACCAGACCACGGACGTATGATTTGGGACGAAGTAGCAATGCCAGGTTACGGTTTATACGACAGAGCACTGGGAGCATGCTATTTACAAGGACTTTGGGAAGCAATTGAAAAAGAAGATAGAGCCAATAAATAGGAGGCATAAAAAATGAAATTAAACGAACAAGGACTTCTTGATAGAAAGCAATGGGAAGAAAAAGGTTACAACCTTCCACAGTTTGACAGAGCAGCTGTTACAGCAGCAACAAAAGAAAATCCATTCTGGATTCATTTTGGACCGGGAAATATTTTCCGTGCATTTCAGGCAAATGTAGTGCAGAATCTCTTGAATCAGGGACTGCTTGACCGCGGCCTAGTCGTAGCAGAAGGCTACGACTACGAAATCGTAGAAAAAATGAATCATCCACATGATGATTACAATCTTCTTGTAACCTTGAAAGCAAATGGAACAGTAGAAAAAACAGTGATTGGTTCTGTTGTAGAATCTTTAACTGTAAACTCAGAAAATGAAGCTGACTGGACACGTTTAAAAGAAATTTTTGCAAAAGATTCCCTTCAAATGGCTTCTTTTACAATTACAGAAAAAGGCTATAGCCTTGTAAATGGGAAAGGCGACCCACTTCCAGGTGTGGAAGACGACTTTGTAAACGGTCCTGCAAAAGCGATGAGCTATATGGGTAAAGTGGCAGCGCTTGTTTATGCAAGATACGAAGCCGGACGTAAACCAATTGCTATGGTAAGTATGGATAACTGTTCACACAATGGTGACAAGTTATTTGCGGCAATTAGCACATTTGCAGAAAAATGGGCAGAAAACGGTGTAGTAGATGCAGGCTTTAGAGATTATGTAAACGATAAGAGCAAGGTTTCATTCCCTTGGTCTATGATTGATAAGATTACTCCAAGACCGGATGCATCTGTAGAAGCAATCTTAAAGGCTGACGGTGTGGAAGAATTAGAACCAGTTGTTACTTCAAAGAACACATGGGTAGCGCCATTTGTAAATGCAGAGGAAACAGAATATCTTGTTATCGAAGATGCATTCCCGAATGGAAGAAACGCAGCACTTGAAAAAGGCGGCTTAATGTTTACAGAACGTGAAACAGTAGACAAAGTAGAAAAGATGAAGGTTTGTACTTGTCTGAATCCACTTCACACCTGCCTTGCAGTCTTCGGATGTATCTTAGGATACGAAAAGATTTCTGAAGAAATGAAAGATGCTGAGCTTAAGAAATTGGTAGAGACAGTTGGTTATGTGGAAGGGCTTCCGGTAGTTGTTAATCCAGGTGTACTTGATCCGAAAGAATTTATTGATACTGTACTGAATGTACGTATTCCAAATCCATTTATGCCTGATACACCACAACGTATCGCTACAGATACTTCGCAAAAGTTAGCAATCCGTTTCGGTGAGACAATCAAAGCCTACGCAGAAGCAGACGACTTGGATGTGGCAGATTTGAAATTAATTCCGGTGGTATTTGCTGGATGGCTCAGATACCTCATGGGTGTGAATGACAACGGAGAGAAATTCGAACTCAGTCCAGACCCACTGCTTGAAACAGTCTGCCCATACGTAGCGGGATTGGAATTAGGAAAAGAAGCTGATGTAGAAGCAGCGGTGAAACCACTTCTTGAAGATGCGAAGATTTGGGGCGTAAATCTATACGAAGTTGGCATGGCGGAAAAAGTAGCCGGATACCTGAAGGAAATGATTGCAGGACCGGGCGCTGTCAGAGCAACACTTAAGAAATACGTATAAAATATTGAGACATGAGGTGAAGTACAATGAAAGCATTTATGGATAAAGATTTCTTGCTGTCCACAGAGACAGCAAAGAAATTATATCATGAGTATGCAGCGGTAATGCCGATTATCGATTACCACTGCCATATCAATCCACAGGAAATTTATGAGGACAGAAAATTTGATAACATCACACAGGTTTGGCTTGGCGGAGACCATTACAAATGGCGTCAAATGCGTTCGAACGGTGTAGATGAAAAATACATTACAGGCGATGCAACTGACCGCGAAAAATTCCAAAAATGGGCAGAGACATTAGAACTTGCAATCGGAAATCCGCTGTATCACTGGAGTCACTTGGAATTAAAAACCTACTTTGGATACGAGGGAACCTTAAATGGTGATACCGCAGAAGAAGTATGGAATCTCTGCAATGCAAAACTTGCAGAAGACAGCATGACGGTAAGAAACATTATCAGACAATCAAACGTATCCTTACTTTGTACAACGGATGACCCGATTGATTCTTTGGAATGGCATATTAAAATCAAAGAGGATGATAGCTTTGATGTACAGGTGCTTCCAACATGGAGACCGGATAAAGCCATGAATTTAGAAAAACCGGATTACCTAGATTATTTAGCCAAACTTAGCGATGTAAGTGGCGTACAGATTCATAACTTCAAGAGTCTGATTGCCGCATTACAAGTGAGAATGGATTTCTTTGAAGAAGTAGGATGTAAGATTTCTGACCACGGTTTGGAATACATTATGTATGAATCTGCTTCAGACGATGCGATTGAAGCAATTTTTGCAAAGAGACTTGCTGGAGAAATGGCAAGTAAGGAAGAAGAAAGACAATTTAAGACAGCTTACATGATTGCAATGGGAAGAGCTTACAGCAAAAAAGGCTGGGCAATGCAATTACATTACGGAGCGAAACGCGATAACAATCAACTGATTTATCGCAGCTTAGGTCCAGACACTGGTGTTGACTGTATTAATACTTATGCGCCATCTTCTGAAATGGCAGATTACTTAAATGCGTTGGTTGTAACAGATGAACTTCCAAAGACCATTATCTACAGTTTGAATCCGACAGATAATGCAGCAATCGGAACCATTATCGGATGTTTCCAAGGTACAGAAGCAATCGGCAAGATTCAACAAGGTAGCGGATGGTGGTTCAATGACCACAAGCAAGGTATGAGAGACCAGATGATTTCACTTGGAAATCTTGGATTACTTGGAAACTTTATTGGTATGCTGACAGACTCAAGAAGTTTCTTGTCATATACAAGACACGAGTATTTCCGCAGAATTATGTGTGATTTGATTGGTGACTGGGTAGAAAATGGTGAATATCCGGCAGATTATAAAGTGTTAGAGAAAATTGTAAAAGGTATTTCTTACAATAATGCAGTGCGCTACTTCGGCTTCGACGTTTAGTCATGCGACGTGGTGTAGGAAAAGGAGAAGAAAGATGAACGAATTATTAACAAGAGTACAAAGCATGGGCGTTGTACCAGTAGTTGTATTAAATGATGCAAAAGACGCAGCTCCACTTGCAAAAGCACTTTGCGATGGTGGACTTCCATGTGCAGAAGTAACCTTCCGTACAGAAGCAGCAGAAGAATCTATCCGCATTATGGCAACAGAGTTTCCGGAAATGTTAATCGGAGCAGGAACAGTGTTAACAATTGATCAGGTTGACCGTGCAGTAGCAGCAGGTGCGAAATTTATCGTTAGCCCAGGATTTGACCCGGAAATCGTAGATTACTGTTTGTCAAAAGATATCTTAGTTTTACCAGGTTGTATTACTCCGTCAGAAGTGGCACAAGCGGTAAAACGTGGTTTGGAAGTAATTAAATTCTTCCCGGCAGAACAGTTCGGTGGAGTTGCGACAATCAAAGCATTGGCAGCACCATATACAAATGTAAAATTCATGCCAACTGGTGGTGTAAGTGCGAAGAACCTTGCAGATTATCTTGGATTCAAGAAAATCGTTGCATGCGGCGGTAGCTGGATGGTAAAAGGTGACATGATTGCAGCAGGTGAATTTGATAAGATTAAAGAAATGACAGCCGAAGCAGTGGCACTTGTAAAGGAAATTAGAGGTTAATTAGTTTATAAGGAGAAAAGGATTATGAATTTAAATTTAAGACCAGCAGAAGAATGTAAATTTGATGCAGTTTCATTGGGTGAAGTAATGCTT
>JAZRPT010000011.1:0-13194 GCA_045649385.1 Faecalimonas sp.
TTATTCAACTTCCTTTCAGATGAAGCAAAAGCTACACTTGTAACTTTAGCTATGGCAGACAAAGAAAATATCATGGCAAATAAGATCTTTGGTGGTGCAATTGAAGGTCGTGTTTCTAAGCAATTAAAAGATATCTGCTTATTAGACCAGACTTATGTAAGAGCAGAAGATGGAAAACAAACTGTTGCTGCATACCTTAAGTCTGTAAACAGTGCTCTTGTAATCAAGAACGTAGTTCGTTTCGAAGTAGGCGAAGGTATGGAAAAGAAAGTTGACGATTTTGCAGCAGAAGTTGCAGCACAAATGGGTCAATAATATAACAATCTTAAGCCTTGTAATTGACAAATTCAGTTACAAGGCTTTTTGTGACAAAGGAGAAAAAACATGAATACCATTATGATAGCAATCAAACTTTTGGGCGGTTTGGCCATGTTCCTTTACGGTATGGAAGTTATGGGAGATGGATTAAAACAAGGTTCCGGCACAGCACTCAAAAATGTTCTGGGAAAACTGACACAAAATGTTTTCTTAGGTTTACTTACCGGTGCTTTGGTAACAGCAATTATCCAAAGTTCCACAGCCACTATAGTATTGACAGTAGGTCTCATTGGAGCCGGTGTGCTTAATCTGAAACAGGCAGTGAGTATCGTTATGGGTGCAAATATTGGTACCACCGTAACAGCACAGATTATCCGTTTGATGGATATTGAATCGTCAGAAGGTTCCATTCTTAACTTTTTCAAGCCTGATACACTTGCGCCGATTGCACTGATTATCGGTATTGTGTTGATTATGTTTATTAAGAAGGAAAGAACAAAAAATGTAGGAACAATTGCACTCGGCTTTGGAGTATTGTTTACGGGATTAATGTCTATGACAGCAGCAGTTGACCCATTGGCTGAATCACAAGCGTTTATTGATGTTCTTTCTTATTTCAGTGATATACCGGTTTTGGGAATCTTTACAGGTTTGATTCTTACTGTTATTATTCAGAGTTCTTCTGCTATGGTAGGTATTTTGCAGGCATTGTCTTCTACAGGTGTGATTACTTTTGAATTGGTATATCCGATGATTATGGGTATTAATCTCGGTACTTGCGTTACAACGGCTATGGTATGCTCCATCGGTTCGTCTAAGGACGCAAAACGTACCGGAGTTGTACATATTGTGTTTAATACGATAGGAACCGTCTTTTTTATGATTGGTATGACAGTCATTCGTATGTGTGGTGGCTTTCCAGGGTTGTGGGAAAGTGTATCAGATAGTGGCATGATTGCCAATTTCCAAACGATATTCAATTTGATTACAGCCATCGTTCTGTTGCCATTTACAAATCTGTTGGTGCAACTCGCATGTAAGGTTGTGAAAGAAGACGAGACACAAGAAACTACATATCCTGAGCTTGCAGTGTTGGATAGCAAACTTATGATTGCACCAACACTTGCATTGAATGAGGTGGCCAAGGTTGTTGTTGACATGGCAAATATGGCAAAAGATAATTTAGCAAGAAGCATGAAACAGTATGAAAAGTTCAGTAACAGACGAAGTACAGAAATACTAGCTTTCGAGGAACGTTTGGACTGCTTTACAGACAGTGCGGACAACTATCTCATTGCATTGTCTCAAAATATAGAGACGGAAAATGACAATCGCCAACGAAATGTATTGATGCAATGTATCCGTGACATTGAACGTATTGGTGATTACGCGACCAATCTGGATGAAATGGCACAGAAAATGCATGAAAGCGGATTTAAGTTTTCAGAAGGGGCGAGGAAAGAATTGGGCATTCTAAGTGATGCAGTGCAGGAAATTCTTCGACTTACGGTAGAAGCACTTGAAAATGACAGTGATTATATAGCAAGACGAATCGAACCACTAGAGGAAGTAATTGATGATATGGTATTGCTTCTGAAGGATAAGCATACTGCAAGACTTTGTAAAGGAATCTGTTCGATTGATTCAGGATTAATTTTTATGGATATGCTTACTTATTATGAGCGTACAGCGGACCAGTGTTCTAGCATTGCAATGTTGATGCTTGGAAAGAACAACGAAGCTATTATGAGAAACCATCATCTGTATTTGCAAGAATTACATGCATCAGCAGACCAATCATATCTTGCAGAGCAGGAAAATCGTCGAGCGCAGTATCTTGTGCCATTGGAACAAATTAAACTATAAAAGACACACAGACCGCAGGGGAATGTTATGAATCCCTGCGGTTTTTTGTAAAAAAAATATTAAATATTTATAACTCCCTTTTATAGGTAAATAATATGGAGTATAATGGATAAACAAGAATGATAATAGAGGTGTAAAAAAGTATATGTTACAGATTAAAAACATATCCAAACAATATAAAACAGGTGATCTAGTTCAAGATGCATTGAAGGATGTCAGCTTGAATTTTCGGGATAATGAGTTTGTGTCTATTTTAGGGCCGTCTGGTTCAGGTAAGACCACCTTGCTCAACATTGTGGGTGGTTTAGACCGCTATGATAGTGGAGATTTGATTATTAACCATGTTTCTACAAAGAACTATAAAGACAGAGATTGGGATTCTTATAGAAATCATACGATTGGATTTGTCTTTCAGAGTTATAATCTGATTATGCATCAGACCGTTTTATCTAACGTCGAGCTTGCTCTTACGATAGGAGGAATTTCGAAGAGAGAACGCAAGGCAAGAGCACTCAAAGCATTGGATGAGGTGGGATTGAAGGAACAGGCACACAAGAAACCGAATCAGATGTCCGGTGGACAGATGCAGAGAGTAGCGATTGCCAGGGCGCTGGTTAATAACCCGGATATCTTGCTTGCAGATGAACCGACAGGTGCGTTGGATACTGAGACCAGTGTGCAGGTTATGGAATTGTTGAAAAAAGTGGCGAAAGACCGCCTCGTTATTATGGTGACTCATAATCCGGAATTAGCGGAGGAATATTCCACTCGCATTGTAAAACTAAAAGACGGAAAGGTTACAGATGACTCTGACCCATTTCTTTTAAATGTCAAGGATTTACAGGAACCGGAGCATAAGAATCTGGGGAAAGCGAAGATGTCAATTTTCACTGCGTTTGCTCTTAGTTTCAACAATTTGTTGACGAAGAAAGCCCGCACCATATTAACTTCATTTGCAGGTTCTATCGGTATTATCGGTATTGCATTGATTTTATCGTTGTCTACCGGTTTTCAGAATTATATTGACAAGATTCAGGAAGATACCCTGACATCCTATCCTTTGACGGTTATGTCAGAGACGGCAGATACCGCATCAATGCTCTTGTCTATGGTATCAGAAAAGGGAGAAAGTACTGGCAAGGATTCCGTTCGAGAAAGACAATATATTAGCAATATGTTTTCAAAGATTGGTACAAATGATTTGACTTCCTTTAAAAAGTATTTAGAAAAGAATAAAGAAGAAGTGGAAGAGATGGTAAATCTGGTTGAGTATCAGTATAGCGTAAGTCCCATGATTTACACGATTGATTGCAACGAGGAGATTACCCAGTTGAATCCAAGTACAATGCTATCTTCCATGATGGGAACAAGCTCCACCATGACAACCATGTCAGGTATGAGTTCGTCTGTTTTTACGGAAATGATAGATGATCCGGAAACCATTCATGCCCAATATGATGTACTTGCAGGCAGATGGCCTGAAAAATATGACGAAATGGTATTGATATTGCCAGAACCAAATGGAATTACAGATTTACTTGTTTATAGTCTTGGACTTCGCGATGATAAAGAATTATTAGACATGATTTCTAAAATTATGGCGGGGGAAAAGGTAGAGGAAGTCAATGAACCATTGGAATGGACCTATGAAGAATTGATGGACTTATCATTTAAGTTGGTAAATCCGACAGATAAATACAAATATAATGCAACATACAATGTATATGAAGATATGTCAGCAGATGTTGACTATATGCAAGATGTGTATGAAAAGTCGTTAGATTTGAAGATTGTCGGAGTGGTGTGTTCAAAAGATGGAAATGGGGCAAGTAGTTTAACAGCTGGAGTAAGTTATACAAAAGAGTTGACAGAATATGTAATTGAACAGGCTTCTGAATCTGAGATTGTGAAAAAGCAGTTGGCTGACAGAGATGTTGATGTGTTTAGTGGCAAACGTTTTGATGATGAAAGCCAAGAGGCAGGACTTGATTTTCAAAATATGATTTCTGTTGATACGGAAATGCTTTCATCTGCCTTTGGAGCAACTGTTACAGAGAAAGATATTACCAACATAACACAAGGATATATAGGGGAAATTTCAAAGGCAATTACCGCAGACAATGAGAAGGCAAAGAAAGCGGTTAGTGATACTTTTGTAACCTTTTCAACTGATATGCTGAATGAATATATTAAGGCAAATGCAAACCAGCTGACAGGTATTGCAACAATCAGAATGTCCCAAGTAGACAGTGTTGTTGAGGCTTTTATGGCGAAGGCATCAAGTCAACAGGCATTGGCAAATTTAGAGGCAGCATATATGGTGCCAAAAGCAAGCTACCAGGCTATGTATACCGGATTCTTAAAGGGGATGTTGCAAGGCGTTATTGCCGTGCAAAATACACCGAAGCCAGATGAAACACCGGATAGTGACGTAACAGGTGGAGAACTCCCGGATGAGATAGAGGGAACAGGAAGTACAACGGTACAAGAGATACAGACATTAGAGGGTTCCGGACAAGGAGAGCAAGTGCAGGATATGAGTGGCATGTTGCATGCATCGGCAGTAGAAGGCATTGTGGCAGGAGTTGTTTCACAAGAGGCCATAGCAACCACAATTGACCAACTTGCAACTGGTATGACGGAAGCAGTGATGCAAAAGACCATTCTTTCCAAAGTGGGAGAACTAAGTGGGAAATTAGTAAGCACAGTTGCAACATCTTTCAATGTGGACCAAGAAAAGATTGCAGGGGCTTTCAAGTTTGATATGACAGAGGAAGAATTGACTAGGTTGATGCAGACAATGACAGCAAGAAGTGTGGAGAAAAATGCAGATACAAACCTATTGTCGTTAGGATTCCAAGAGATTGATGAACCAACCTCTATTTCCTTCTATTTCAAAGATTTCGAGTCAAAGGAAAGATTTATTAATTTCATAGAGAAGTATAACGATAAGATGGAAAAAGAAGATGATGAGAAGGTTATTAAATACACAGATTTAACAGGTATATTGATGTCTTCAGTGAAAACAATTGTGGATAGTGTGAGTTATGTGTTGATTGCATTTGTAAGTATTTCACTAATTGTTTCGTCTATCATGATAGGTATTATTACCTATATTTCCGTGTTGGAACGTACAAAAGAAATTGGTGTGCTTCGTGCAATAGGGGCTTCTAAGAAAAATATATCCTCTATATTCAATGCAGAAACATTTATTGTCGGACTATGTGCTGGTTTACTGGGAATTGGGGTTACAGCTGCGTTGGTTCCGCCGATTAACTATATTATTCATAGTTTGACAGGGAACTTGGATATCAATGCAGTATTGCCGATGAAAGCAGCTATAGTATTGGTGATTCTAAGTGTCATCTTAACCTTGATAGGTGGATTGATTCCATCAAGTCAGGCAGCAAAGAAAGATCCTGTATTGGCACTTCGAAGTGAATAGACATAAAAAAAGAAAACTTTCAGTTTTGAAAGTTTTCTTTTTTAATACATCATCGTAAAGAATGAAGCTAGTATTACGGTCATCAAGCCGGCAACTACGATGGATAAACTACTCATGGCTCCTTCAATCTGTCCTAATTCCATTGCCTTTGTAGTACCCATGGCGTGAGAACTTGTCCCAATTGCCAATCCTTTTGAAATCGGATGTTTAATACGAAATAGTTTGCACACAAACTCAGCAATTATGTTTCCGAAAATTCCGGTTACAATAATGACAGCCATTGTAATGGTTGCATAGCCACCTAATTCTTCCGACAGTCCCATGCCGATTGCTGATGTAATTGACTTAGGGAGAAGCGTAACGTATTCTTCGTGCTTCAAACCAAATAGAACAGACATAGCCAATACGGATAGAAGGCTGGTTAAAACCCCGGCTGAGATTGCAAAAAGAATAGCGGTAATATTTTTCTTCAATAGTTCCAACTGTTGATATAGCGGAATTGCAAGGCTGACAGTAGCAGGAGTTAATAGAAAGCTTAAGTATTTGGCACTTTGATTATAAGTTTCATAGTCAATATCAAACACAAGCAGAAAAAGAATTACCAGCACGATGGATATTAACAACGGATTTACAAAGGCCTTTTTTGTTTTGTTTTTCAAGTACATGCCGAGTTGATAAGCCAAAAGGCTTATTACTACGCCGAAAGTTGTTGAATTTAAAAATAAATTATTCATTTATATTGGTCCCTTTTCTTTGTATCATAAAATCGCTTGTTTTCCCTGTAATTACCATTACCAGAATAGAGGAAACGATAATAATTATAATGGTAGGAAGAAGCATGTTCTTTAACTGAGCCCAATAGGTAATGAGTCCCACACCGGCAGGAATAAACATAACGGACATAATGTTAATCAAAAATTCGGCCGTCTCTTTTACCGCATCTAAACGAATTGTTTTCGTAATTAGCAATGCCAACATAATTACAAGACCGTAAATGCTTGCAGGAATCGGGAGAGGAATTAAGTAATTCAATAGTTCCCCAATGCAGCTGACTAGCGCAATAATCATAAATTGCATTAAATATTTCATGTTCTTACTCCATTAAATAATCGAGAAAATTCAGGGTTGTTTCCGTGTTTTGTACATTTGCGGTAATGCCAAAGGCAATAATATCTTTCGTTCCTGCATAGGCATCTGCAGTTTTTTTGCTTTTGCTTATATCAATCATTACCGGAATCGGGTCAACCATATCCTCAGGCTTTGTAGGATCCGGATATGTCATATCAGATACGTCTTCCATCTCATTTATTTTTTCGGAACGTTTGATAAAGAAATCCTGGTCTATATACAGAAAATATGGTTCGTACATAGCAAGTTGGTCTGCATTCAGCACTTCTCTTAAATCAGAGAAATAACCTCTATACGTCAAATCTGTCATGGCAGATAAATCGCTCGTAATAAAATCCAGCGAATCTGCAGAATGCCAAGCCATAAGAACCTGCAGTGTTTGATAATTTTCGTTCGTTGAATCCGAATTAAAATATAAATTCATATTCAAGTTAATTTCTTCTTCTTTGCTGTCGATTTCGTGCGCATCGTAAAAACCATTCACGAATTCTTCGCCTGAAAAATCGGACTCCATTTTGTAAATATTCATCATGACACCGTTTAGAATAATATCCGGTGCTGTAATTATATTTACAATCCAGGATGTGACTGCGATTACTACTATGACAGGAATCAGGATGTGCCATTTATAATAGTCCCATATGTAGGAAATTTTTTGTTTTGTTGTGCCGTTTTGAAGAACCGCTTTTCGTTCTTCTTTGAATTCGTCCATTAATGCCATGAGTAACACCTCTTTTGTTTTGCTGTGGAAAGTATAGCACGATGGGGGCACGAAAACAAGTAAATGGGGAAGTATTTCATAATTTTTTAATTTTCTATAAAGGGGGTGGCATGTTTCGACAAAAACAGATATAATAGAAGAGATGACAGATGAAGGGGTTTATAAAATGAGAAAAGAAGATTTTTATTTTGACTTACCGGAAGACTTGATTGCACAGGACCCTTTAGAGGATCGTTCCAGCTCAAGACTTCTTGTATTAGATAGAGAAACCGGCGAAATAGAACATCATGTGTTTAAAGATGTCATTGATTATCTGGAAGAAGGAGACTGCTTAGTTATTAATGAAACAAAAGTAATCCCTGCCAGACTTTTTGGCGCGAGAGTAGGTACAGATGCAAAGATTGAAGTTCTGCTTTTGAAACGCGGAGAGAATGATACTTGGGAGACTTTGGTGAGACCTGGGAAAAAGGCGAAGGTTGGTACCAGGATTAGTTTCGGTGAAGGACTTTTAGTTGGAGAAGTGGTAGATGTTGTAGAGGAAGGCAATCGTTTGATACGATTTGAATACGAAGGCATTTTTGAGGAGATATTGGACCAACTGGGACAGATGCCATTGCCACCATACATTACCCATCAATTAGAGGATAAGAACCGTTATCAGACCGTATATGCAAAACATTCCGGATCGGCAGCGGCACCAACAGCAGGCTTGCATTTTACACCTGAATTACTTCAAAAGATAGAAGATAAAGGAATTGAGATTGCACGTGTGACCTTGCATGTGGGACTTGGGACCTTCCGCCCGGTAAAAGTGGAGAATATTTTAGAACACCATATGCATTCTGAATTTTATATGGTGAGCAGTGAAGCGGCAGAGAAGATTAACCGTGCAAAGGATAATGGAAAGCGTGTCATCTGTGTTGGGACAACCAGTTGCAGAACGGTAGAATCGGCGGCCGATGAAAAAGGAAGAATGAAAGAATGTAGTGGATGGACAGAGATTTTCATCTATCCGGGATATGAATTCAAAGTATTGGATTGCCTGATTACGAACTTCCATTTACCGGAGTCCACTTTGGTGATGTTAGTTTCTGCATTGGCAGGAAGAGAGCATGTGCTTGCAGCATATGAAGAGGCAATCAAAGAACGATACAGATTTTTCTCGTTTGGCGATGCGATGTTTGTGGTGTAAGGAAAAATCTACATTTTGAGAAATAAAAATAGGATACCATAGAATATAATGTACGAATAAGGGGGATTAGTGTTATGAAAGAACCTAAGAAAATGGGACTGTTGGAGCGCAAGAAATTTGAACGAAATGCAAGGCGCAGAAAACAGAGGATTAGAACAGGAATTATTGTTTCTGTAATAGCTGTTGTGTTAATTGTTGTTTGTGTGAAATTCAAACCATGGGAATTTTTCTCATTTGGTTCCACTGTACAAACAGGTGGTAATATCAAGAACGACAAGAACGATAAGAATGATAAGAATGCGAAAGCAGCAAAAAGATTAGAACTGATAGAATCGGCAGAGCGAATGGCGGCATCTTATGGGTATGATGAAGCAGTTGAAATATTAAAGGGTATCGAAGGTTACGAAAAAGATGAAGAAGTACAAGGTATAATTTCCGATATACAAGCAGAAAAAGCCGCTTGTGTACCTGTAAAATTAGAAGAAGTTACTCATATCTTTTATCACTCCTTGGTAGTAGATGAAGAACGTGCTTTCAAAAATCAGGCAACTGATACTCAAGCGGCTGGTAACAATCAGTGGATGACAACCATAGATGAATTTAATGCCATTACACAGGAAATGTATGACCGTGGATACGTAATGGTCAGCATCCATGATTTGTACGAAGTGACAAAGGATGAGAACGGAAAAGAGGTATGGAAAGAGGCGGAAATCCTACTTCCGGAAGGAAAGAAAGCATTTGTTATGTCTATGGATGATTTGAGCTATTACCATGCTTATGATAATTACGGATATGCGGCAAGATTGGTTCTTGATAAGAACGGAGACGTGGTAAATGAATACTATGACGCCAGTGGAGAAATGAAGCTTGGTGCATACGATTACGTACCAATCTTAGACAAATTTGTAGAAGAGCATCCGGATGCATCTTACAAGGGAGCAAAGGGCATCATTGCTATGACAGGATATAACGGAGTTTTAGGATATCGTACAGATGAGACCTATGATTACAATCACCCGACCTGTGACAGACATCAGAAGAAATGGCTGGATGCACATCCGGATTTTGACTTAGAAACCGAACGCAAAGATGCAAAAGCAGTAGCAGATGCCATGAAAGCAAACGGATGGGAATTTGCAAGCCATACTTGGGGACATATCAGAGTGGGAGACAGAAGTCTTGAAACTATCAAGAAAGATACAGAAAGATGGAAACGAAACGTGGAACCGATTATTGGAGAAACGAACACCTTAATCTTTGCCCATGGTCAAGATTTTTATGCGAATTTTGGAGAATATCCATCAAGCAATGAAAAGTTCCAGTTCTTCAAAGAACAAGGATTCCGTATTTTCTGTACCGTGGATTCAACCAAGTATCAGACTTTCTTGGGCACAGACTATATGCGTCAGGGCAGAAGAAACTTGGACGGATACCGCATTTACAAGAATGCAATCGGTGCACAGAACAATGTGTCTGATTTGTTTGATGCAGCGAAAATCTTAGATCCGGACAGACCACCGGTACCGGAATTGTAAAAGGAATATGAAACGTGAAAGAAGCAAGTCGTAATGACTTGCTTCTGTTAGTTTACATATTATTCCGGAATCTTTGGCAGTGTAGCAAAGCTTGCTTGTAATTCCTCGTCTGTAGGAATATAGTCTGTCATCTTACCATCGTGGAACTTCTCATATGCATACATATCAAAATATCCAGTTCCTGTAAGTCCGAAAAGAATAGTCTTTTCTTCGCCGGTTTCCTTGCATTTTAATGCTTCGTCAATTGCAACCTTAATTGCATGGCTACTTTCCGGAGCAGGAAGTGTACCTTCCACACGGGCAAAGAATTCAGCCGCTGCAAATACAGAAGTCTGCTCTACAGAACGCGCTTCCATATAACCATCATGGTAGAGTTGCGACAAAATGGAGCTCATGCCGTGGTAGCGAAGTCCGCCTGAATGGGTAGAAGCAGGGATAAAGTTGCTTCCTAAGGTGTACATCTTTTGAAGTGGACAAATGGCTCCGGTATCACAGTAATCATATGCGTATACGCCTCGTGTTAGAGAAGGGCAGGATGCAGGTTCCACTGCAATAAATTGATAATCTGCTTCGCCACGAAGTTTTTCTCCCATAAATGGAGCAATCAAGCCACCTAAGTTAGAACCGCCACCTGCACATCCAATGATGATGTCTGGTTTGATGTTATATTTATCCATAGCAGCCTTTGCTTCTAATCCGATAATGGTCTGGTGGAGTAGTACTTGGTTAAGTACACTTCCGAGAACGTAACGATATCCTTCCAGATTGCTTGCTGTTTCAACAGCTTCTGAAATGGCACATCCAAGGCTTCCGCCTGTTCCAGGATGATTTTCTAAAATCTTTCTGCCAACCTCTGTTTCCATCGATGGTGATGGAGTGACATTGGCACCGTATGTACGCATAACCTCGCGACGGAACGGTTTCTGTTCGTAAGAACATTTCACCATATATACTTTACAATCCAAATCCAAATAAGAACATGCCATAGAAAGAGCAGTTCCCCATTGGCCGGCACCCGTTTCTGTTGTAACTCCTTTTAACCCTTGGTCTTTCGCGTAGTAAGCCTGCGCGATTGCAGAATTCAGCTTGTGGCTTCCGCTGGTATTGTTTCCTTCAAATTTGTAATAAATCTTGGCAGGTGTCTGCAGTTTTTCTTCCAAACAATATGCTCTGGTAAGTGGAGCAGGACGATACATCTTATAGAAGTTCAAGATTTTCTCTGGAATGTCTATGTACGGAGTGGTTTCGTCCAATTCCTGTCTTGCAAGTTCCTCACAGAAAACTTCGCTAAGCTCTGAGAGCGTGATTGGTTTCATTGTTGCAGGGTTTAAAAGAGGAGCCGGTTTATTCTTCATGTCTGCACGTAAGTTATACCACTGCTTAGGCATCTCGTTTTCGTCTAAATAGATTTTGTATGGTATTTTTGTGTTGCTCATAAGCTACCTCCTTATTTGTTCTTTATTTGCTCCGAAGCATACCTTCGGAACATGATATACAATAACAAAACATTAGCACTTTAACGCATTAATGTCAAGGAGAATTGCGCTAAGAATCTTGACAAATTATGCGAATATGGTACAATAACTAAAGATTTTTTAAGAAGGAAGAGATGAATCATGGCAACACCTTACAATCATAAAGCCATTGAAAAAAAATGGCGTGAAAACTGGGCAGCGAACCCGGTGAATGTAAAAGAAGATGAGAATGGAAAAAGAGAGAAATATTACTGTCTGGATATGTTCCCATATCCGTCAGGAAATGGACTCCATGTAGGTCATTGGAGAGGATATGTAATCTCTGACGTATGGAGCCGTTATAAATTATTAAAAGGTTACTATATCATCCACCCAATGGGATGGGATGCGTTTGGACTTCCGGCGGAAAACTACGCAATTAAAATGGGAGTTCACCCAGCAATCTCTACAGCAGAGAACGTAGCGAATATTAAGAAGCAGATTAATGAAATTGCAGCTCTATACGACTGGGATATGGAAGTAAATACAACAGATCCTGAGTTTTATAAATGGACACAATGGATTTTCGTGAAAATGTTCAAGGAAGGACTTGCTTACGAGAAGGAATTTCCAATTAACTGGTGTCCGTCATGTAAGACAGGTCTTGCAAATGAAGAAGTTGTAAACGGTAAATGTGAACGTTGTGGTACAGAAGTAACCAAGAAGAATCTTCGTCAATGGATGCTTCGTATTACAAAATATGCTGACCGTTTATTGAACGATTTGGACAAGCTTGACTGGCCGGAAAAGGTGAAAAAGATGCAGGCTGAATGGATTGGAAAATCCTACGGTGCAGAGGTTGAGTTCCCGGTAGAAGGAAGAGATGAAAAGATTACGGTATATACAACAAGACCGGACACATTACATGGTGCAACCTTTATGGTTCTTGCGCCTGAGCATGCCCTTGCAGCAAGCCTTGCAACAGAGGAGACAAAAGAGGCAGTAGAAAAATACATTTACGATTCTTCTATGAAGTCAAACGTTGACAGACTTCAGGATAAAGAAAAAACGGGTGTATTTACAGGCTCTTATGCAATCAACCCATTAAATGGTGCTAAAACACCAATTTGGTTATCTGACTATGTATTAGCAGATTACGGTACAGGAGCAATTATGTGTGTACCTGCACATGATGACCGTGACTTTGAGTTTGCTACCAAATTTAATATTCCGATTATCCAGGTTATCGCAAAAGATGGCGTGGAAATTGAAAATATGACACAAGCCTACACAGAAGCAGCAGGAACCATGATTAATTCCGGTGAATGGAATGGCATGGAAACAGCAGTGCTGAAAAAGGAAGCACCACATATCATTGAAAAGATGGGTATCGGAAAAGCGACTGTGAACTTCAAATTACGTGACTGGGTATTCTCACGTCAACGTTACTGGGGTGAACCAATTCCAATTGTACATTGTCCAGATTGTGGTGCAGTTCCAGTTCCAGAAGAACAATTGCCATTAACATTGCC
>JAZRPT010000012.1:0-14786 GCA_045649385.1 Faecalimonas sp.
CAGTTTGTGTGAAAGTGATAAATATATAATATCATAATTTGTTGATTTTTGGATAAAAATTATAAAGTTATTTTTTGCAGGCACTGACAATTTTATTGTGCAATATATTGGGATTTAACCATAAAACTTGTTATAACTGCCTATATCTGAGGGGATTGATTTGACGATTGCTCCTTTCAACAAAGTTCTCTTTTATGCTTTTGCAGAAAGTTATTTTTATCGAGGCAAGCATTCGTTTCTTTCAGCACCTATAGTATTGCTGGAACAGGCAAGAATAGCGCCATATCCCTTGCTGCAGGAGCGGTTTTTTCTTGCAATTCCTTGGGTTTTGTGGTAATATGAAATGGGAAGTTATAAGCATAAGAAATACGAGGTTTAATATGCAGCAGAGGCGGAATAGGTATATGGTAAAAAAGAACTTGTCTTTAAAGTGGATCATATTGGTGATTGCCTTATTGATTATGGTGATCACATTCTTCTTAAGAACAATCGGTCCTCTGCGTGGAGAGGCGCTTAACACCCTTGGCGTTATGGTGGGGGTGTTGCTGCTGTTGGTGTTTGATGTTTTTCCTATACCCATTACCTGTTTGCTGGCAATTGCGTCCCTGCTTATATTTCGATGTGTTAGCTCTACTGGTCAGGCGTTTTCCGGATATTCCAATCATATTCTTTATTTCACCATAGCATCCTTTGGTATTACCACGGCCTTATCTCAGTCTTCGCTTTCAAAGCGATTGCTGGCCTTCTTGATTAAATTTTCAAAGAAATCCAGCGAATCGATTTTGTTTGTACTTATGTTGTGCAATGCCGTTTTGTCCTCTATTGTGTCCAACGTGGCTGCGGTATTATTATTTATTCCAATTGTGAATTCCTTCTTGCAATTCTATGAAGAGGAAGAGAAAAGAAGAAAAACAAACCGTGCATATATGATGGGGTTAATGCTCTCTGCAATGATTGGCGGCATGATGACACCTGCCGGCTCTAGTATTAACTTACTAACATTAAATGCTTTGGAGCAGTATGCCGGCAAGTACATTGGTTTTTTACAATGGATGGGTGTTGGTATCCCGGCTTCTTTAGTAATCCTTCTAATTGCATATGGTTTGATTTTGCTGATATTCCCCCCGGCCCCTATGGCAAAAGAAGAAATTGAGATATTTTCCAAGCAATTCCAATTTGGAGAATATTCCACAAAAGAAATTTACACGCTTGCGGTTATCCTGGGCACAGTGACCTTGTGGATTCTCAGCTCCTGGTTCCCGTCAATCCATATTACGGTCGTTGCAGTAGTGGCACTGGTATTGCTGTTTATACCCCAATTTGAAATACTGTCTTGGGACAAATTCATTAAGGATATGTGCTGGGAGACCTTCTTTATTGCAGGTACAATGATTTCCTTGGCAAACTGTGTTGTGGAATCCGGCCTTTCTGATTTTTTGCTTACGCTGTTTTTCCCCAATGAAGTTCAATTGCCACTGATGCTGGTTGCGGCGTTGATCGCAGCTGTGACATTTATCGTAATGATTTTAATCCCCAGCGCACCGGCGGCTATTTCGATTCTGGGTCCGTTTGTGATTTCGTTCGCTTTGAAAAACGGCTATAATTCCTGTGTGCTGATTATGGTTTGCGGTATGTGTGTATCAAACTGCTATTTGCTGCCGCTGGATACCCCCGCGATGGTTATTTATTCGCAAAAACCTTTTAAGATGTTTGAACTTCCAAGGGTAACTGCACTTTTGCAACTTGCGGTAATCATAGTTATGGTGATTTTGGTTGTACCCCTGTGCAGACTGTGGAATATTATATAGGAAGATATTATGAAATGGACGACTGTTCTCAAACCTTATATAAAAAATAAAATCGGGTTAGGTATTCTTGCGGTTGTATTTGTTGCCTTAGAGGTTGTGTTAGGAAGCTTACAACCGAAATTGGTCGCCCAGATTATTGATATAGGCATTCAACAAAATCGTGTTGATTATGTTGTCCAGCTGGGTATAACCATGCTGATAATTTGCATTGCCGGATATGTTATAGGTGTACTTGCTACAATAATTTCCGGTAAGATTTCTGCTCAAATAGGGCACGAAATTCGCAATGACTTGTTTTCTAAAATATTGCATGGAAACATGCAGCAAAACAATATGATTAAAAAACAATCCTTGTTCAACATCATTTCCGGCGATTGCGGAACACTGATGGAATTTCTTGCTGAACTGATTCATATCTGCATAAAACCGCTTTTGTTATTTGGGGCGGGTTTGGTAATGCTGTTTCTCATAAATCCAACATTTTCCTGGGTTATGCTGGTTGCCATTGTTGCGGAATTGTGGATTATGGTGCTTTTATATAAGAAAACCGCCTCCGTTTTCGGGAAAATTCGAAACAAGATCGATGGGCTGGTTAATGTGCTGCGCCAAAATATAATCGGTGCAAGGGTAATCAAAATTTTTTCAAGGGAGAAAAAAGAACAGGCTCGCTTTTTTGATAAAAACCAGACTATTGAAAATGAAAGCTTTGCGATTTGGTGCTTTTCTGCAAAAATCAATGCCATCGTTATGATGGTGATGAATACCGTGATTTTGTTGGTGCTGTTGATTGGTGGGTTACAGGCACAGCATCAAACGCTGCAAATAGGTGAGATATTGGCATCCATTACATATTCTCAGCAAGTAATGATGTCGATTATGTCTTTTGGTATTTTCTTTCGATATCTGGCCGAAACCAATGTTGCAGCTCAGCGTATAAAAACGGTTCTTAAGTTAGAGGCAGAACAATTGTCTACGCAAAGGGCATTGGAGCAGGAAATAGAAGAGATTGAATTTGAAAATGTTGCTTTTTGCTACAAAGGCGCATACAGCCTGCAAAATATCTCCTTTACCATTAAGAAAGGGGATGTGGTTGGATTCCTTGGTGAAACCGCTTCCGGCAAAACACTGTTAATGGATCTTCTGACCGGTCTTTACCCAATTGCCTCCGGTAATATATATATAAACGGCATCAATATCTGCCAGTTTACCCCGGAATCCCTGCGCGCACATATTGCGGTTGCGATGCAGGAAGATGGAATCTTTTCCCATACGATTGAAGAGAATATTGCTTGGGGCAGAAATGGCGAATTGGAGTCTGCGATAGCCTATGCAGATGCAGAAGCGTTGGTAGAAAATGCGCCAAGAAAACTCAAAACCCATCTTTTCGATAAAGGCGCAAATCTTTCCGGTGGTCAGCGTAAAAAATTGCAAATAGCAAGAGCTTTTTATTCTGATGCCGAGGTCTTAATTGTAGATGATGTGATTTCACAGATTGATGCTGCCGGCAGGAAAAATATATTAGAAAGCCTGCGCCAAGATAAAAAACGTAATATTATTGTTTTGACATCACAGCGTCCCTCTGTTTTGAGAGGCTGTACCTGCATTTTTGTGATGCAGGGCGGTCAAATTATCGCTTCAGGCAATCACGAAAGTTTGCTGTCCGACTGTGAGCTGTATCGAACTTTTTGCCATATACAGGAG
The DNA here is from genome assembly GCA_045649385.1 of Faecalimonas sp. Classification (GTDB taxonomy): domain Bacteria; phylum Bacillota; class Clostridia; order Lachnospirales; family Lachnospiraceae; genus Faecalimonas. Next base: position 3,510 of record JAZRPT010000012.1, read on the forward strand.
GGACCAATGAATGAAGGACAATAAACATTCCTCTCCTATGCAGCCAAAGAAAGCTGGCATATTTTCATTTTTGTTCCGATGCATTAAAACTGAGAGAAAACTATTTGTGGCAACTGTGCTGCTGACATTGCTGCTAACCGGTCTTGGCTTGATCACACCTAAAGTGCTCACAGAGGCCATTGACTGGATCCCTCGTTTGGGAGCAGATAAGACTCTAAAAGAATTTCTTTTGCTGTTATTATTTGGATTTGGATTATATCTGCTGCAGTGTACATTGTCAGCATTTGAAGATGTTAAGTCCTCGGCATTGTTTTTGAAGATTGCTTCCCATATGCGAAAAGCTTACTTCAAAAAAATCACATCTGCATCCATGACTTATTTAGACAGCAGCCGCCATGGCGATTTACTCAGTCGCGGAACGAATGACCTGGAAACCATTGTGAAGCTGCTTTCTGAGACACTGCTAAAAATAATCTCTTGTACTGTTCTTTTTATAGGCTGCATGACGATTATGCTATGTGTAAGTTGGCGGTTGGCACTGATTGCCATTTGCTCTACCGTAATTACATTTTTCGCCACACTTTTTCTTGGTGGGTTTATTCGAATGCACGCATCTAAACAGCAAGTCCTACTGGGGAATATTAATAGCTTTATAGAAGACAACTTAAGTGTATTAAAAAGCATTAAATTATTTAACCGTGAAAAATATGTAGCCCAACGCTTCTCCAGCCAGTCAGCGGAATTGACAAAAGAGAGCGTTTCAACCTTAAGCTGGATCAGTGCGGTTACACCAATCAATAATTTGATAGGAAATCTTAATTTCTTATGTATTGCGATTTTGGGAGGCATCATGGTGATCTCCGGTGACGGTACAATCACCATAGCTACGATTGTTTTATTTGTGCTGTACATAAGAGAGTTCACGGAAACCCTCAACGATTTGTCGGAAATATTGTCTGAAACCCAAGTGGCAGTGAAAGCGGCGGAACGGTACATTGAAGTGTTGAATGCACCGGAAGAAATCTCCGACGAGACAGGAAAAACTGTGGCAAACGGCGATATTCTACTGGAAAATGTCCACTTTAGTTATATACAGGGCAAGGAAGTTCTATCCGGCGTGGACTTGCAGATAAAGAGCAATCAATGTGTTGCCATTGTAGGACCTTCCGGGTGCGGAAAGACAACGCTCATACAATTATTGCTGCGTTTGCAAGATGCAGATAGTGGGAATATACGCATAGGTGGAATAGACATTAAAGACATATCCCTTGACGAATTGCGTAAAAATGTAATTGCAATTATGCAAGATGATATTATTTTCGACGAGACATTGTCCTATAATATTTCGCTGGATGCAAATGAAGAAACTGCGCAAGTCGCGGATCTGGACTGGCCGGCGGATAACAACTTTCATGTGGAACACTTGAGCCGGGGGCAAATGCAAAAAATATGTGTGATGCGTGCCTTTTCGGCTAAGGCAAAGATCATTGTTTTAGATGAATCAATGAGCCTGGTAGATCCGATCACCTTTATGAATTTATTTAATCGGCTTAGGGAAATATTCCCGTCTGCAACATTCGTAATTATCACACACCAGCTGTCTTATTTGAGGATGTGTGATCAAATATTCTATTTGTCAAACGGGCAAATATTAGAACAAGGTACATTCGATCAATTAGTTCGCCAAGAAGGTACGTTCTATACAATGTTAAAAAAAGAAGAGTAGGAAGGGATAATATGTATTTCAAAGAGAAAAAAGAGGAATTACTGGCTAACGCAGAATTGCGGATTGAGCAGATCAAAAGATTGCAAGAATTAGGCCTTGTTTGCAAGGATGGAGAGTTTGTTCCTTCTGTTCACTATCCTCCCATAACCCAGTATGATCAGTGCCAGCAGGAGGATGTGTATGAAGGTTTTACCGCAGCACAGGATGGCCTGATGGACATTTATGTCCATTTCCCTTTTTGCCAAAATCACTGTACCTTCTGCCATTACCCCGGTCTTTTGGGCGACCAGCCGGAGGAAAAGAAAAAATATCTGGAGCATTTGAAAAAAGAAATGGATCTGTTTCTGGAGCAGATGCAGATCGATAAGATCCGTCCGCGCAGCATCTTGCTTGGCGGTGGCACACCTACATATATGGATCCGGAGATGCTGAATTATTTCCTGGACTTCCTTTGTGAGCGAGTGGATAAGTCGGCGCTTAAGCAGTTTAATGTGGATTTAGATCCTGTTACTATGTTGGGCACACAGGGTGAGGAACGTCTTCGTATTATGTGGGACCACGGCGTGGATCGTTTAACAATTGGCTGTCAGTCGCTAAACGATAAGATCCTGAAGCTTATGAACCGCCACCATAATGCACAGCAGGCCATTGAAGCAGTCCACAGAAGTCATGATTTCGGCTTCCAGAACAATATTGAATTTATCTATGGCTATTTGGGTCAAGATATAGAGAATTGGGCAGAAACCATTGAAACAGCTGCCACATTGCCCGTAGAAGAAATCCAGCTGTATCGTCTGAAAGTGCTGGCATACGGCGATTACCAGGGCGCTATCATCAACGCAAGAAAAGAAGGCTCTAAGCTGCATATTCCCGATTTTTATGATACCATGCGGATGAAGCAGGTGGCGATTGACCTTCTGAAAATGTATGGTTACACTGAGAACCTGCGCAGAGTCTACACCAAGGAAAAGAAGCATATTTCTCACTATGCTTACAACCAGTGCTGCAACTTATATGATCAGGTTGGTTTTGGCCTGACCGCATTTAGTAGTTTCCGGGATCGTTTTGTTTTAAATACCCAGAACTTTGATGAGTATTACAGCAAAATCGACTCCGGTAAGTTGCCCCTTAACAGAGGCTACTTGAGAACAAAGGAAAGTCAGTTGCGCTGGAGTATGATTTTACCGCTGAAGAACCAAAATATCCGGAAAATGAAATTTGAAAAGGTCAACGGCATTCCCTTTGATGGAGTATTCAAAGACAAGATTGCAAATCTGATCCAATACGGGCTCATTGAAGATACCGGCAGGACCATTGAATTGACCGATTTGGGCAAATTTGTTGCCGATGAAGTGGCTGAACAGTTTAACGAAAACAAGTATCTGCCGTTCCCCAGAGAACACTATGCAGATGGCATTTTGAATCCTTATAACAATAACGGGACTGAGGATGCGCACCCTTCTTTAGTTAAAGGAGAATAAGTTATATGAGCACACCAACCATTATTAAGATTACATCAAAAGATTCCTTGACCCATTTAGGCAGCCTGGACTCTTTTGATATTACTACCGGAGGAAAAAACGCAGGCAAGCTCATTTTGGGCTATCTGGAAAACGGCGATAAGAAAAGACTGGATAGCGCGATTGAAATCTATGAGCAGATCATCCCCAATGAGAATTTTGGCGGTGAATATACTGCGCTGGAATGGTTGTGTAAATTTTTCCTGGCCCCGAAAGGCGCACAGGAGGATTTGCTTGCGCAGCCGTTGATCCGTAGTTTTTACGATGTTTTGTCCCATAATAACTTTGAAAACCTGAAAGAATATTTGAACTTAAAATATCACTTTAAGGAAATCGAAAAAGGTGATATGGCAACAAAAGATCGCTTGCGCTTTATGGAGGATTTTATCCTGTTCAACAATCCCGACCGTGAGAGATGGGAAAAGACCCGCTTGAATTTGGAAAAATTAAATCTCCAGAAGGGTATGAAAATCGTTGATTTGGGCTGCGGTCCTGGATATTATACCTTTAAGTTTGCTGATATTGTCGGGCCCGAGGGCAAGGTATATGCTGTTGAGACCAACCCGAAGCATTTGGAGTTCCTGAATGAACATATTCAGCGCAACCAGATCAGTAATGTGGAAGTTGTGGAAGGTGAATTTGAAGGCATTGGCTTGGATACAGCGAATGTTGATGTGGATATGGTATACTTGTGCTCTCTGTATCATAACATCTATGCGGCCTTCACTTCTTATGAAAGAGATAACTTTATCCATTCCATTCGTGAAGCGCTGAAAGATGGCGGCCGCCTGGTAATTGTAGATAATGATTTGGTTTACGATGAGACTATTCCTTACCACGGGCCGTATATCTGTAAAGACTTGCTGGCTGCTCACCTTCATTATTACGGCTTTAAGTTGGTGGATAATTATCAATTTACCCAGCAGCGTTATGTTTTGGTTTTTGAAAAGACCGACATTCCGTCCAAGAATGAGGTGTCTCCGGAAGATAACGATTTTACCACGCTGGTGATTCGCAATGAAGATCCGGTCATTCGCTACAGAATCATTGGAACCTCCACTTCCGGATATACCATCGGCGGAAAACAAGCAGGTCAGGTTATGTATGAAGCGTATCAGACAATGGATGTTGCTTTGTTTGAAAAGGCATATGCAATGTTTGAAGCGCTGTGGCCAAAGGAACGCATCGGTGATGACTATACAGCGCTGATGTGGTTCTGTAAATATATGACTCTGACCCAGCAGAAAAAGGAAGCATATTTAGATGACGAACTGAAATATGATTATTTCCATTTCTTTGCTGACAATGATTTTGAACGCATTAAGCAGTACTTATATTATAAATTTGATCTGGAAAAGCCTATTACTGACGAGGATAATCCCAAGAGCTTTTATGAGTATAGCGGCAAGGACTTCAATATTGCTACACTGAACGAGTGGAATGAATACCTGATTTTCAATAACCCCAATCGTTATATTTGGGAGAAGACGGATAAGATGCTGGAGTTCATCGACTTAAAACCCGGTGAATGTGTAGCGGATATTGGCTGCGGCGGCGGATATTTCTCTTACCAGTTCTCCAAAATGGTTGGCGAAAACGGAAAGGTTTACTCTACAGAAATTAATAGTGATGCGTTGGGCTATCTGCAATCTTTAAAATCTAATCACAATATTAAGAACATTAAGACGGTCGTAGCCAAGATGAATGATGCAAAGCTGCCTAAAAACAGCGTGGATATGATCTTTATGTGTTCTATGTACCATGCGGTGTATATCACGGACATTGAATATGTAAAAGATGATTTTATCGCCAGCATGAAAAAGAGTCTCCGTCCGGGCGGTCGTGTTGTGATTGTAGACAACAACATTACCCATGGCGATGTCCCTCCATACTATGGTCCCGGTATTATGCCTGAGCTGATTATTGCCCAACTGCATTATTACGGTTTTAAGCTTGTAAAACGTGCGGAATATATTCCACAGCGTTTTGTCCTGGTGTTCGAACTTGATGAATCTATTGAGGTTGATGTGAAAAAGCACAACTATAAAATGCCAAGAGAACACCAAAAAAAGTAATGAAGGATGGTGCGATCCATGAGAATTGACTTTGCAAAATATACCCCCATGAATCGTTGTGATAATATTTGCAGCGAAAGCCGCGGCTCAAATAATATTTTCGTTTTAACAAATGGAAAAAATGAGCCCAAGGGAGACCGCAGCATTTCCTCTAAACTGTCCAAGGTTTTTGTGGAAAGCTATTTGAAACGCCCGTCTTTAAAGGAAATTGCCTTTAAAAAGTTTGCGGAATTGGGAAATAGCGCAGTATTTTCTGCGCAATCCCCCAATTATCGAATTCAGTGTGAATATTTGTTCCTTGCTTTGCGAGGCAACAAAATTCGCTGGTCCCGAAACGGTGATGTAACACTTCTCCATTTTGCAGATGGGGAATTGATCTCGCGAACGGAAGACAGCCCCTCTGCACCTTTGGGGGAGGAGTTGAATGTTGAAGCGGAAATTTACGATACTGAAGTTTTGGATCATAGAAACCATTTCTTAGTTGCATTTTCCGATGCCTTTCAGAAAACTGTGCCGCTGCAAATCGTAGAGCGGTGTGTAAGAGGTGCGGACTCTGCACAAGATTTGCTTAACAGCTTGCTGCAGCAATACTCCAGTAAAGGCGGCGACGAAAATGTATCGGTGTTTGCGATACATCTTCCTCCCAAAAAGAAGAAGTTGTTTATGCTCCTTTTGCTCCCTGTTATTATTGCGATTATATTCTTTATCATCGGTGCATTGGGTAGAATGCGCCCACCTATGTGAGGTGAATTACCTTGTATATTATTAAGTATGCGTGGTTGAATCTGAAGGCTTCCTTCTTTAAAAACCTGTTGACAGGTGTTATTGTGCTGGCAATTGCTTTTGCAGCATGTATCTCTTTGTCTATTCAGGATGCGGCAAATCAAACCCGTGAAACCGAGTTGGCGGAACTATCTGTATCGGCAAATATTCGTATCGACCGCAACTACGCTATGCAGCAAATGGACCCAGAGAGTTTTAACCGTGACGAGGCGAATACGGTCTTAGGTGACCTTAAGGGGCTCACTTTGGAAGAGTATTTATCTTATGCTGAGGCAAAATCTGTTTCTGATTTCTATTATACTGAAACGATTTATTTGGACAGCAACGACGATTTGGAGCCCATTGGTTATACAGCGGATCCCTTTAACAGTGTGGATAGTAATAGCAGCGGTGGACATCCGGGCGCACCCTCTGCTCCTACGATGAGCATTGAAAAAATAGGCGATTTTACGATTATCGGATATAGCTGTGATGAAGCAATGACGGATTTCCAGAACGGTGTTAAGAAGATCAAAGAGGGTGAAGTGTTTGCAGAAGGCACGGAGGAATACTGCTGCCTGATTTCAGAGAACTTGGCGCTGTATAACAGCCTGGCAGTGGGTGATACGATTCAACTGGCCCGTCCCGATGACGAAGAGGTGTTTGTAGAACTGACCATTGTGGGAACTTACAGCAACCAAACCGATGCGGAATACAACACGACCCGTGAAGATCCGGATAATGAAATTCTCATCAGTACTGCGTTGCTTGGTTCAATTGTAGACAGCCTTAATGAGGATGTGGACAAAGAAGAGGAAAGCGATAAGATCATTGAAACGGTAGTGACCGGCATTTATTCATTTGAATCTGCAGATAAGTTCTATGAATTTGAAGAGCAGGTTAAGGAATTAGGCTTGACCGATAAGTATACCGTGGTTTCTAATGATATTGCCACTTATGAAGCAAGTTTGCTGCCTTTGGAAAACCTGAAGGATTATGCACAGATACTGTTGATGATTGTTCTTGCGGTAGGCAGCGTTGTTCTGATTTTCTTAAGTGCGATCAATGTAAATAACCGCAAAAAAGAAATCGGCACATTGGCGGCATTGGGTATGAGCCGTTTCAAGGTTGCAGTACAGTATATCCTGGAAATTTCTACGGTGATGATTATTTTCGTTAGCATCGGAACAATGCTCGGTTCTGTGGCTGCTGTTCCGGTGACCAATGAGCTGCTTTCTTCTCAGGTTGCTTTGCAGGAATCTCAACAACAATCTGCACAGCAGAATTTCGGCCGTCAGCCGGGTATGATGCAGCCCAGCGCAGAAAAACCTGTTGGCGGTGATGTGGAAGGCGAAGTCAACTACATTGACGAAATTATTTACACCATCGATTTTCAGGTTATTTTCCGGCTGATTGTTATAACAGTTGGCTTGGCGTTAATTTCCAGTTTGACATCCATTGTTTTCCTGTTATACAATAAACCTGTGAAGATACTTACTTCCAGCGACTAAAGTAGGTGAAGAAATGTCGAGTATATTAAAAGTTGATAACGTAAGTTTTGGATATCGTAATGGCCATAGTGTTATAAAAGACTTTTCCTATGAGTTCGAACTTGGAAAAACCTATGTGCTTACAGGACAATCCGGCGCTGGCAAGACAACATTGACGTTACTTTTATCAGGACTTCTATCTCCTAAAAAAGGCAAGATTCTTTTTGAGAATAAAAACATTGCATGGATCAACAAGTGCCGTTACAGAAGCAGATGTATTAGCCTGGTGTTCCAGAACTACAATTTGCTACCTAAATTGACAGCAGTTGAAAATGTTATGCTGGCATTACACCTTGCTAAGGATCGTGGCTGGAAAAAAAGAGCGCGGTGTATGGCATTACTTCAGAAAATGGGCCTGCAAAAGGATGAATGCAAGCGTAGAATTCTGAAGCTGTCCGGTGGTCAGCAACAGCGTGTGGCAATCGCCCGGGCAATTTCTCATAATGCAAATGTTATCCTGGCAGACGAACCTACCGGCAATCTGGACGAAAAAAACAGCATTGAAATTATGACGCTGTTTAATGATCTGGCCCATAATGAAAACAAGTGCGTTATCATTGTATCCCATTCTAGTTTGATCGCGGATATGGCTGATGTGTTAATAGAAATCAAAAAAGGAGAGTAAGTGCTATGAAAACAATAAAAAGGCTTTCGTTAATATGCACTGTGTTGATTTTGGTGCTGATTTCCATTGTGGCAACCGTTTCTGCCGATGCTTATCCAGAATCGAGTCATAATTATACAGACAATATGGACCGAACATGGACGTATTTTTATGAGGATCCGTCTGTGGATTTTCTAAGAGTTACTTTTTCCAGCTATACAGAGGTTGAGTATAACTACGATAAAATTTACCTCTACACAATTAACGGCGATTTGGTCGGTATATATACAGGCACGGATCTGGCAGGTGTAACGGTTGAAATTCCTGGTAATGGCTTTAGCATCCGCCTCACTAGTGATGGCAGTATAACAAGGTATGGTTTTAAGATCGACCAAATTGCTGGTCATTCACCGATACAAATCAGTGAATGTGAAATTACATGGTCCAATTTGATTTTAACCTATAACGGCACCGAGCAAACACCTGTTCCCACTGTGATGTATGACTCCCAAATATTAGAGGAGAATGTGGATTACACGCTTACCTATTATAACAACAAAAATGTGGGTACAGCTACGGTGGAGATTACCGGTATTGGGGAATTTGCAGGTACTGTAACTGAGAACTTCACCATTGCTGAACTGGACTTGTCCGATGCAAGTATTACGCTGTCCAGTGAATCTTTAATGTATAACGGCGCTGAGCGCATACCAACTATTACTGTGAGTTATGATTCCCAAACATTAAAGATGGACGAGGATTATACGCTTGTCTGGTATGACAATATAAATGTCGGCACAGCCACGGTGGAAATTATCGGTATGGGCTCTTGCACCGGAACGGTGACTAAGACTTTTACCATCGAGAAGTTGTCCTTACCGCAAGCAACCATTACCCTGTCCAGTACATCTTTAATCTATAACGGCCTTGAGCGAACACCTACTCCTACAGTGAAATATGATTCCAAAACATTAAAGAAGGATGTGGATTATAAGGTTACCTATTCCAACAATAAAGATGTTGGTACAGCCGTAGTGACAATTACCGGTATTGGTTCATGTACCGAAACGGTAACCAAGACCTTTACCATCAATAAGATACCCCTGTCCAATGCATCCGTTCAATTGTCGAGTACATCTTTAACATATAACGGCCTTGCGCGCACACCTACCCCCACGGTAAAATATAATTCCCAAACATTAAGGAAAGACGTGGATTACAAGGTCACTTATTCTAACAATAAAAATGCTGGTACAGCTACGGTGAAGATTACCGGCATAGGTGTTTGCACCGGAACGACAACCAAAACCTTCACAATTATGAAGTTGCCCTTGTCAAACACCACGATTAAACTGTCCAGTACTACTTTAACTTATAATGGCGCTACACGAACACCTACGCCCACTGTGAAATTTGGCACCCAAAAATTAAAGAAGGACGTAGATTACACGGTCTCCTATTCTAACAATAAAAAAGCCGGCACAGCTACGGTGAAGATTACCGGCAAGGGTTCTTGTACCGGAACAGTAACCAAGACCTTTACAATCAAGAAGATGCCGTTGTCTACAGCAAGCATTAAACTGTCCAGTACAACTTTAACTTATAATGGTGCTACAAGAACGCCTACTGTTACTGTAAAAAGTGGCGCTCAAACATTAAAGAAGGACGTGGATTACACAGTTTCTTATTCTAACAACAAAAAAGCTGGCACAGCTACGGTGAAGATTACTGGCAAGGGTTCCTGTACCGGAACAGTAACCAAGACCTTTACCATTAAAAAGCTGTCCATGTCCAAATCCTCGGTTAAACTGTCCAGCACATCTTTAATCTATAACGGTGCTACGCGAAAGCCTACGCCTACCGTAAAATATGATTCCAAGACGCTGAAGAAAGACGTGGATTACACAGTTTCCTATTCTAATAATAAAAATGCTGGTACAGCTACGGTAAAGATTACCGGCAAGGGTTCCTGTACCGGAACGATAACCAAGACCTTTACCATTAAGAAATTACCCTTGTCCAGCGTAAGCGTTTCGAAAATTAAGGATCAAACTTACACCGGTAAGGCAATTAAGCCGAAGATTACAGTCAAGTCTGGCAATTATACCATTTCCTCTTCTAACTATAAAGTAACATATTCTTCCAATACGAATGCCGGTACTGCAACTGTTACAATTACAGCAACCGGATCGAATACCTCCGGCAGCAAGAAGGTGACCTTTAAGATCCTTCCGACCCTGTCTAATACATCGAAGAATATGTATGTGGGCAAAACCTTTACCTTGAAGCTAAATGGTGTTTCGGCAAGCAAGGTGACATTCTCCTCTTCTAAAACCTCTGTATGTAAGGTAAGCTCCAAGGGTGTTGTATCGGGCGTATCTGCTGGCAGCGCAACCATTTACGCAAAATATAATGGCGTAACGTATAGCTGCGCGGTAACGGTGTTGGCTTCCAATAGTTCCTCTTCCACAACGAAGTATTATCAAAACCACGACGATGTGCCGGACTTTGGCGCTCTGGTAAAGATCGAACCTACTTCGTCTTATAATGGCGATGAATTCGTGTACTCCATAAGTGATCTGCAGGATGTTGATCCGGATAAGGAAGCAGGCGATAAGTACAGGAATCTGCTGGTGGATTGCGGCTTTACATTGAAGTCCAGCTCGACGGTCATTGACGGAAAGTATTATTACAAATACGTTTCCGAAAAGAAGATTGTTTATTTCGGTATTGCATCTAAGAATAATGAAGTAAGAATTATCGTTGAATTGGCCTAATGAATCGTTGATAACCATCTGAAAAACATTTCAAATGAAAACCGGCCAGATCCCCAACAGAGGGATCTGGCCGGTGATTTTTAGAAAAATATGGATCTGTAACGCGGGTGCGGAGAAATCGGCAAAGAAAACCATTGTGTTTTTCTAAATTGATGCTATAATTACTTCGTTAAACATAATTATAAATATAATCATTTTACTTTTAATTGGAGAGATTTGATGATTACTTGGAAGAATATGGACACCTTGAAAACCTATGATGA
>JAZRPT010000013.1:0-3422 GCA_045649385.1 Faecalimonas sp.
TTCCGGCAATTGTAATTTCACTGATTGTATTATCATTAAATCTATTTGGTGATGGTTTGCGCGATGCATTCGATCCGAAACTGAATGTGTAAGAAAGGGGTGCTTATAAATGGCTTTATTAGAAGTAAACAATTTGCACACCTCCTTCTTTACAGATGCAGGAGAAGTGCGTGCAGTAAATGGCGTTTCCTTTAATTTGGAACGTGGAAAAGTATTGGGTATTGTAGGTGAATCCGGTTCCGGCAAATCAGTAACCGCATACTCTATTATGCAGATTCTGGCAGGTACAGGAAAGATTGTAGATGGTTCAATCAAATTAGACGGTCAGGAATTAGTTGGTGCCGGAGAAAAAGTGATGAAAACAGTCCGCGGAAATAAGGTCTCCATTATTTTCCAGGACCCGATGACATCATTGAATCCTACATATACAATAGGGAAGCAGTTAATGGAAGCAATTATGCTTCATACAGATCGTAATAAAAAAGAAGCTTATGAACGTGCAGTAGAAATGCTTCAGTTGGTTAATGTAAATGAACCTCATAAACGAATGAAACAATATCCGTTTGAATTTTCAGGCGGAATGCGTCAGCGTGTTATGATTGCTATGGCTTTGGCGTGTGAGCCGGACATTCTCATTGCAGATGAACCGACTACAGCACTGGATGTTACGATTCAGGCACAGATTTTAGAATTGATGAAGTCATTGCAAGAAGAACTTGGAATGGCAATCATCATGATTACACATGATTTAGGCGTCGTTGCCCAGATGTGTGATGAGGTAATTGTAATGTATGCCGGTTCCATTTGTGAACAGGGTACAGCAGATGAAATTTTCTATAATCCTTGCCATGAATATACCAAAGGTTTGATGCGTTCTATTCCTACGGCAAATACGGCAGGAAAAAAACTTCAGCCGATTGAAGGTACACCGATTGACCTTTTGAATATGCCAGAAGGTTGTGCATTTGCACCACGTTGTAATGCTGCAATGAAGATTTGTATCAAAGAAAGATGCCAAAGAATGCAGATTAATGAAATGCATCAGGCGGCATGCTGGATGAATGTAAAAAAAGGTTCTGAGGATGGAAGTATAGACGTGATTTTTGAAGACAATTCATCAAATGATATTCAGGAAGGCGGTGTAGAATAATGAGTGAAAAGAAACCGTTGATTGAAGTCAATCATTTGAAACAATATTTTAATATTCAGATGGGAATGTTTAAAACAAAACCATTGAAAGCAGTAGACGATGTATCGTTCACTATTAACAAGGGCGAAACATTAGGGCTCGTTGGAGAGTCTGGATGTGGTAAGACAACAGTTGGTCGAACCATGTTACATTTATATAAACCTACTGCAGGTTCTGTTTCCTATAATGGAAAAGAAATCAAAACAAAAGCAGATGTAAATGAGTTCCGTAAGAAAGCAACTATGGTATTCCAGGATCCATATTCTTCTTTGAATCCTCGTATGACGGTTCAAGACATCATTGGTGAACCGTTAGATGTACATAATATGTATGAGAATAAAGCGGAGAGAAGAGAGCATATATTAGACTTGATGCAGAAGGTTGGACTTAACAGCGAACATGCAGCACGTTATGCTCACGAATTTTCGGGTGGTCAGCGTCAACGTATTGGTATTGCACGTTCTCTTGCAATGAATCCGGATTTTATTATTTGTGATGAACCCGTATCTGCATTAGACGTATCTATCCAAGCGCAAGTAATCAATATGTTTGACGAGTTACAGGATGAGTTGGGATTGACATATCTCTTTATTGCACATGACTTATTAGTTGTTCGTCATATTAGTGATAGAATTGCCGTTATGTATTTAGGAAAAATGGTTGAATTGGCTGATGCAGATGAAATCTACAATCGTCCATTGCATCCATATTCAAAATCACTCTTGTCTGCGGTTCCGGTTCCGGATCCAAAGATTGTCAGAGCAAACAAACGTATTGTATTGAGTGGAGATATTCCTAGCCCGTTAAATGCTCCGTCAGGATGCCCGTTCCATACAAGATGTCCTTATGCGACAGACATTTGTTCACAGTTCATGCCGGAATTTGAAGAAATCGAAAAAGGACACTTTATTGCTTGTCATAGAGCAAAAGAAATTAACTAGATTTTTATGCACAAGGAGTTTGTGCAATAAAAATAAAAAATTAAAAAAAGAAAGGAATGATTCATTATGAAAAAAATCATTGCACTCGTTCTTGCATCAGTTATGGTTTTAAGCTTAGTAGCTTGTGGTGGCAAGGACAACAAAAAAGAAGAAGGAAAGGCTAAAGATGTACTTGCTGTATGTTTGGCGTCAGAACCAGATTCTATCGACCCTGCATTAAATAGTGCTGTAGATGGAGCTACAATGTTAGCACACTTATTCCAAGGTCTTGCAAAATGGACACAAGATGACAAGGGTAATCTTGTTGTTGTAGCAGATGCTGCTAAAGAACTTGTAGAAGGTGTTGCAAATGCTGACGGTACTGTAACTTATACCTACACATTGAGAGATGGTTTAAAATGGTCTGATGGTAAGTCTGTAACTGCAAAAGATTATGAATTTGCTTGGAAACGTGCAGCTTCAACAGCATTAGGTGCTGACTATGGTTACATGTTCGAAGTAGTTGATGGATATGCAGACGATGCTCTTAATGTAACAGCTACAGATGACAAAACACTTGTTGTAACTCTTTCAAACGCAGTTAGCTACTGGAATGAACTTCTTGCATTCCCTACATACTTCCCAGTACGTGAAGATGTAGTATCTGACGAAGGTTGGGCAACAGAAGCTGAAACATATGTATGTAACGGACCATACAAAATTGCTTCTTGGAAACACAACAGTGTTATCACATTAGAAAAGAATGCAGATTATGTTGATGCTGATTCTGTTACAATGAAAACATTAAAATTCTATCTTTCAGATGATGCTAACAACATGTTAACAAACTTCAAAAACGGAGATTGGTTATTAATCGATGATGTTCCTACAAATGAAATTGCTACTTTAAAGAAAGATTACAAAGATGAATTCGTAGTAGCAGGTCAAATCGGAACATATTATGTAAGCTGGAATATTAACGAAGAAGTACTTCCAGAAGGTTCTACTTTAACAGGTGCTGAAAAATTAGCTGCTGAAAGTGAAATCCGTAATGCAATTTCACTTATTTTCGACCGTAACTACATCGTAGAAAAGATTGCACAAGGTGGTCAAGTACCTGCATCTTCATTCGTAGCTATGGGTATGACAAATCCAGATGGTTCAGAATTCTACAAGAAAAATGTAGTTTCTGATGATTATTATGGATACTATAATGTAGCTTCTGAAGCAATTGAAGATAACTACAACGCAGCAATCGCTACATTAAAGAAATACTATACATATGATGAAGCTAGCAAGAAGTTTACAAATAT
>JAZRPT010000014.1:0-50133 GCA_045649385.1 Faecalimonas sp.
GCATCTTTGAGCGTTGCATTGTATGTGTATGCCAAAGAGTACGGAGAGTTTGAGGTTGCATTTGCGATAGCATCCATTTTATTAATTCTAACCCTGCTTATCAATTTGTCTGCTACGTTGGTTGGAAAACACTATGAGAAAAGGAGAAGTTTATGAGAGAAATAATAACTGCAAAAGACTTATGTCTTTGGTATGGTGAAAACCAGGCTTTAAAGAATATTGATATTGCCATTCCGGAAAACAGTATCACTGCCTTTATTGGTCCTTCGGGCTGTGGTAAATCTACATTCTTAAAAACGCTAAATCGTATGAACGATTTGATACCAATTGTGAAAATCACAGGTGATGTAACCTATGAAGGTTCCAATATCTTTGATAGAGCAGTCGATGTCAACGAACTTCGTCGTGACGTAGGGATGGTTTTCCAGAAACCCAACCCGTTTCCGATGAGTATCTATGACAATATTGCTTATGGGCCACGTACCCATGGTATAACAAATAAGTTAAAATTAGATGAAATTGTCGAGAATGCGTTGAAGGATGCAGCAATCTGGGATGAAGTGAAAGATAGATTAAAAAAGAATGCACTTGGACTTTCGGGAGGGCAACAACAGCGACTTTGTATTGCACGAGCGCTTGCTGTTCAGCCAAAGGTTTTACTGATGGATGAACCGACATCCGCTTTGGACCCAATTTCCACTTCGCGTATTGAGGAATTAGTTTTAGAACTAAAAAGCAAATACACGATCGTTATGGTTACGCACAACATGCAACAAGCCCTACGTGTATCCGATTATACAGCGTTCTTTCTGCTTGGTGAACTGATCGAGTTTGGAAAAACAGATGATATTTTTTCACAACCACAGGATAAACGTACGGAAGATTATATAACAGGTAGATTTGGATAAGGAGGAAGTCATGAGAAATCGATTTGACGAACAACTCTATGAGTTGAATAAAAAGATTATTGAAATGGGTGCCATGTGTGAAGATGCAATTTCTAAAGTAGCAACATCACTTAGTCAGGGCGATGTTGAATTGGCACAAAATGTCATTCATGATGGCGGTATGGTCGATCAAATGGAGCGAGAAATCGAGAGCCGTTGTATGAAATTATTATTACATCAACAGCCGGTAGCGCGTGATCTTCGTTTGATTTCGGCTGCCTTGAAAATCATTACGGATATGGAACGCATTGGAGACCAAGCAGAAGACATTGCAGAGATTGTAGTTTGCTTGCAAGGGCAAACCATGGATTGTATGCAATTGGTTGATGAAATGGCTTATGAAACAACCAAAATGGTTCAAAAAAGTGTGGATGCTTATGTAAAAAAAGATGTAAAACTGGCAGAGGAAGTGGTTGTTCAAGATGACATTGTTGATGACTATTTTTCTCGGATAAAACATGATATAATCACATTGATTGCAGAAAAATCTGCTGACGGAGAGTTGGCGCTTGACCTGTTGATGATTACCAAATATTTTGAGCGTATTGGAGATCATGCTACAAATATTGCTGAGTGGGTGATTTATTCCGTTACAGGAACACATAAGGAGGGATAGCCATGATATGGTGTGTAGAAGATGATGCGAGTATTCGTGATATAGAGTTATATGCGTTGGATTCTGCAGGTTTTGAAAGCAGAGGTTTTGAAGATGGATTGACTTTTTGGAATGCTTTAAAAAGTGAAAAACCGGATTTGATTTTGCTCGACGTTATGCTTCCGCATATGGATGGTATCGAGTTACTGACGAAAATAAGAGAGACTGCTGTCTTAAAAGATATTCCGGTGATTATGGCTACTGCAAAAGGGCAAGAGTATGACCGAATCCGAGGACTGGATTTAGGAGCAGATGATTATATTGTAAAACCGTTTAGTATGATGGAGATGGTATCGCGAGTGAAGGCTGTATTACGTCGTACGCAAACCAATCAGCCGGCAACATTGTTGAAGGTAGATGGATTGACTGTTAATCAAGAAGAATATACAGTGACTGTTGATGGAAAAAGAGTGCAATTAACATACAAGGAATTTGAGTTGTTGCGCATTTTCTTGTCGCATCCGGGATTGGTTTATAGCAGAGAACAGTTATTTGCAAAAGTATGGAAATCGGATTACATGGGTGATTCACGTACGTTAGATTCTCATATTCGTTCGCTACGTCATAAATTAGATGATTATGGAAAAATGATTGAAACTGTCCGAAATGTCGGATATCGCTGGGAGGTTAGTTATGACAAGTAAGATTTTCAAGTCTATTCTATCAGTTGCAATGGTTGTCTTATTAGCCAGTCTTACCGTCATCACAGGAGTGCTTTATCAATACTTTGGAAATCTACAAGGCTCACAACTAAAGGATGAGCTTAGTTTGGCGGCAAATGCAACAGAAAAGTTAGGACAGGAATATTTGGAAGACACAGATTCTGACCGATATCGCCTGACATGGATTTCTCAGGATGGTACAGTTTTGTTTGATAGCCATGCTGATGCAAGCACGATGGAGAACCACGCCGAACGTGAGGAGGTAAAAGAAGCTTTAGAATTTGGAACAGGTAGTAGTACCAGACATTCCTATACATTGACAGAAAAAACAATTTATGAAGCGGTTCGTTTGGACGATGGTAGTATCTTGCGTATTTCTGTTAGTCGCTTGACAGCGTGGATTTTAGTAGTTGGCATGTTTCATCCTATTGCATGGATTATCATTGCATCCATTGCTTTGTCTATATGGTTGGCGAAGCGAATGGCAAGGAAGGTAGTTCAGCCTTTGAACGAACTGGATTTGGAAAACCCCATGGAAAACGATGTGTATGAGGAAATATCTCCATTATTACGCAGACTTTATGCACAACACCAGGAAATTCAATATCAGATGCGCACACTCAACAGAAAACAGGAGGAATTTGAACTTATCACTAGTAATATGAAAGAGGCATTGGTGTTGCTAGACCAGACAGGAAGAATCGTTAGCATAAATCCGGCAGCAAAAGCATTGTATGGTGTCAATACAAGATGCATCGGAGAGGTGTTTTTAACCATTGATAGACAACACGATATGCGTTTGGCAGTAGAAGAAGCAATGGAAAAGGGACAATCGTATTTCCATTCTAGTAAAAACGGATGCGAATATCAGTACGACCTTAGTCGAATTGACTCAGAAGGTAAGAGATATGGTGTCGTCGTCCTAGCTTTTGATATAACAGAGCAGATGGCTGCAGAGCAGCATCGTAGGGAGTTTACAGCAAATGTTTCCCATGAACTCAAAACTCCATTACAATCCATCATCGGTTCTGCGGAACTTATGGAGAATGGTCTTGTAAAAGAGGAGGATGTACCTCGATTTTTAGGTCATATACGGGGAGAAGCATCCAGACTCGTTATCTTGATTGAGGATATCATTCGTTTGTCGCAACTAGATGAAGGCACTGATATGCCAACAGAAGAAGTATCTTTACTCGAATTATCCGAGGAAGTATGTGAGTCGCTTATAGATGTTGCCAAGGCAAAAGATGTTTCGGTTGTAGTGTCCGGAACGGAAGGAATGATGCAGGGTGTTCGCAGACTCTTATATGAAGTGATATATAATCTCTGTGATAACGCAATCAAATATAATCGTGTTGGCGGAACTGTATCGGTAGAAGTAAAGGAGCAGGATGGCAGTGTACGTTTAAGTGTGAGTGATAATGGAATTGGTATTGCGCCGGAATATCACGAGAAAATATTCGAACGGTTTTATCGCGTGGATAAAAGTCATTCAAAACAGTCCGGTGGTACAGGCTTGGGGTTATCTATTGTAAAACATGCTGTTCAATATCACCATGGTAGAATTTTGGTTGACAGCGAACCGAATAAAGGTACGACAATCTCATTATTGTTTAATAGAAACGCTTTTATAGTTTAAATCTATTCATTTGTAGGAAAGTTAACCAATTTTCTTTACGTAGTAATCATAAGAGTTTCTATGTATAGAAACGGTGCAATCCGTATACCCTAGCTTGTGAGAGGGGTGATAGGATTATGAATCTTGAAAAAATAGTATGTCATTGTTTGGGTATTACAAATGGAATGATTAAAGATGCAGTAGAAAGCGGTGCCAAAACTTTGGAGGAAGTTCAAGAGATGACGGGCGCTGCTACAGTGTGTGGAGCGTGCCGGGAGGATGTGCAGAGATTAATCGACTATTTTGTAAGTGAGAAAGGTAAATAAAACTAGATGAGATGGCTTGTTGAACCGCGCATAGTTCAACAAGCCATCTCGCTTGAATTTCATAGAGATACGAAACAAAGTGCGATCCCAGAACATAGGAACGCACTTTCGTCATATCATTAGAACTTATAAAAATCTAAATACACCAATTACTTTACCAAGAATCTGACAGTCAAATACAATAATCGGGTCCATAGAATCATTTTCCGGTTGGAGACGATAGTAGCCATCTTCTTTATAGAAAGTCTTAACAGTTGCACTGTCATCAACAAGAGCAACAACCATATCTCCATTTCTTGCTGTACTACATTGTTCTACAAGAACATAATCTCCATCATAAATACCAACATTAATCATACTTTCGCCCTTAACGGTTAGCATAAAGGTATCATTGTTCGGCATAAATTCCATCGGAATAGGGAAGTAGTTTGAAATATTTTGTTCTGCAAGGATAGGTTCACCTGCAGCAACTTGTCCTACCATAGGAACATTAACCATCTCACGTCTCGTTAAGTTAAATGTATCGTCTATAATTTCAATGGCACGTGGCTTTGTCGGGTCACGTCTGATGTAACCGTTCTTTTCTAAAGATTCCAAATGTGCGTGAACAGAAGAAGTAGAGCGTAAGTTCACGGCTTCGCAGATTTCACGAACTGCCGGTGGATAACCGATTCGTAAAATTTCTGACTTTATGTATTCTAAAATTTCAAGTTGTTTCTTGCTAATTTTACCTTGTGCCATAATATGACCTCCTAAAAATCTTTTCTATATACGTATATTAACACACATATTTTAAAAAAGCAAACAAATGTTTAGAAAATATGTTCGATTTTTGTTGACAAACGTTTGTTCGTGTTGTATACTCAAAATACGAACAGAACAATTGTTCGGAATAAACGTTCGATTAATAAGAGTTTTATTACATAGGGGGATAAATAATATGACAATTCAAGAAAGAGAAAAAAGAGCACAGTTGAAAAGAAGAAAACAAATTGTGAAGCGCAGAATGTTTTTGTTGTTAGCAACAGCATTTGTTATAACCATAGGCAGCATGGTTTTTGGTAGCATTTTTTCAAAGGCTAAAAATCCAGCTGCAGATATACCACAATATAAATACTATAAGAGTATCACAATTGAACAAGGCGATTCCCTCTGGAGTATTGCTGAAGAATATTGTACGGATCAAGATACACGCGAATATGTTTCTGAATTAAAGCAATTAAATTCTTTGACATCAGAAACTATTTATGCAGGACAGCATTTATTGGTTGCTTATTATGATACAGAAATCCATTAAAATATCGTGAGAGTAGCTCTCCCAAAGGCTGTTACAAGGTGTGGTACTGAGTAATAGCCTTTTATTTAGTGATATACATCTATACGACAAACACCGATTTTTCCAAAAGATGTAGACAAAAAATACCATAAATGATATAATATGTATATACGTATGAAAGGAACCACTTCTCATGGCTAAAGATATAAAGACTTACTACGAACAATCATATATCGACAATACACTGCGTTTACGTGAAGTTTTAAAGACACTTCCTTCTTTTGTCAAAGATTATTTCCGCGCAATTGAGCCTACAACATCCTCAAAAACGCGAATATCATATGCATATGACTTACGTGTCTTCTTTTATTTTTTAATTGAAAACAACCCACAATTTCGTTCCTTTACCACGAATCAGTTTACACTACATGATTTAGAACTGATTGATTCTATGGATATTGAGGAATATCTGGATTATTTAAAAGTATATAATTCACCAGATGATAAACAAATAACTAACACGGAACGTGGTCTTGCACGCAAGTTTTCAGCGTTGTGTAGCCTATATAGATATCTCTATAAGCATAAATTTATCACACAAAATCCAACTGTATTTGTAGACAAGCCAAAGATTCATGATAAAGCCATTATTCGTTTGGACATTGATGAGGTTGTTCGTTTGTTGGATTACGTTGAAGACTGTGGAAATCAATTAACAGGTCAGAAAAAAGTTTATTATGACAAAACTCGAACACGTGACCTCGCGATTTTAACATTATTATTAGGAACCGGAATTCGTGTATCTGAATGTGTCGGATTAGATATTCAAGATGTTGATTTTAAAAATAATGGAATCAAAGTTACGCGAAAAGGTGGCAATGAAATGGTTGTTTATTTCGGCGACGAGGTTCGTGATGCATTAGATAATTATCTCGAAACAGACCGAGCAGCCATTACTCCTCTCCCATCCCATGAAAATGCGTTGTTTCTGTCTATGCAAAGAAAACGAATTGGGGTTCAGGCTGTGGAGAATATGGTGAAGAAATATGCTCGTCAGGTAACTCCAAACAAGAAAATTACACCTCACAAACTTCGTAGCACTTATGGTACTAATTTATACAAAGAAACAGGTGATATTTATCTCGTTGCTGACGTTTTAGGCCACAAAGATGTAAATACCACCCGTAAACATTATGCTGCGATTGATGAAGACCGCCGTAGACAGGCCGCATCGGCTGTAAAATTGAGAGAATCTTAAAAAAATACGCTCCTGTCAATGTAACCAGGGGCGTATTTTTGTGTTATAGTTGCTCTGAGTCTAAAATAATGGTAAATGGTCCATCATTGATTAAACTGACCTTCATATCTGCGCCGAAGCTTCCAGTTTCAACGACCGGGACTGTTTCTTTACACTGTGCAATGATATATTCATACAAGTGTTCTGCCAAATCCGGTGCTCCGGAGTCCGTAAAGCTTGGACGATAACCTTTCTTGCAATTTGCATATAATGTAAATTGAGAAATTAATAATAGTTCTCCGGCTACATCAGCAAGGGCAAGGTTGGTTTTTCCGTTTTCATCTTCGAAAATGCGAAGACCAACTAATTTTTTTACCATTTTATCTGCAATTTCCTTGGTATCATTCTGTCCGACACCGATTAAGACCATAAATCCTTTGTTTATTTGACCAATCACTTTATCATCCACCGTCACAGAAGCCTCTGTAACGCGCTGTATTACAAATTTCATATCGAACCTAAATCTCCTTGCCTTTTTTGATTAATTTGAAAATAACGGCTAAAACAAGCCATATAAAGCATGCTGCTATAAGCGCAGCCAAGAATATGTTTGCATTTGGTATAAAAGAATGGGTTCCGTCATCATTTAATACCGTGTCTGCATTTTTTAACACTGCGGCACCAATGGCTGGACCTACAATACCAGGAACAAGCACTTGACCTACAATACGAAGGCCTTGGAACATTCCCGCGCGGTTTGCAGGTGTATAATCACGTAGCATTGCACCAAACACGGCCATTCCCATTAAGTATCCACTCATCATAAATAAGGAGCCAATAAATACAAGTGATGTTGCCTTGAAAAGATATAGTAAAATATATCCTAACATTAGAATGCTGATTGCAGGTATTACAGCTACTTTAAAATGAAAACGGTCATATACCTTTCCATAACATGCAGTTACAATAGCTGCAACGATTACCGCAGGTGCCATAATAAGTACATAGTTTTCTAATCCTAATGACACATTATAATACAAAATCAAATATGGCATAAATATCTGAATGGAAATACAGAATGTTGCATATGCCGTCAAAATTATGTAAAACAACTTGTTCTGCTTGATTACAGAAGGTCTGAACCCGTAAAAAATGTTTCCAAAGTAATTCCTATTGTTACTTGTATCTACCGGCACATCCTGAACCAAGAAAATAGCAAGTATTCCAAGTACAAATACAACGATACCGATGATCTGGTATATGAGAGTCCAACTTTCAGCCTTATTTAAGTCAAACCCCATAAATCCACCAAATACAACCAAAATTGCTACTAATGGCATCATAGAATTTATTCCTTCTGCTGCTCCCCTGTTTGTATCGTCCGTCACATCCGTAAGCCATGCATTAAAGCAGGCATCATTTGCGGCCGAACCGAAAAATGTCATCACACAATCCATGATGATTACAAGCGAAACTCCAACAGATGCTGCTGAAACAGTCATAGGAAATAATTTATCTATGATATCAATGCGAATTAATGAAAAACTCCATATGGATATCCCCCACAATATGTATCCGCTACAGATAAATAATTTTCGTTTGCCGATTTTGTCAGACAATGCACCTATCAAAATGGTTGTTAGTGTTGCAGAAATCGCACTGGCTGATACCATCAATGATATTTCGTCCGCACTGGCGTGGAACATTTTATAGATAAATACGTTAAAGTACATATTTTCAACTACCCATGCCACTTGCCCAACCAAACTGAAAATAGTTAGTGCAAACCAAAATTTAGAAGGTAACTTTGTTTTTTTCATAGAATATTCCTCGTAAGTTTTTTATTTTTGATGTCAATTGACATTATACCATATGTGCGATACTATTACAAAAGGATATTTACCAGAGAAAGGATATCATAGATGAAACTACAACAATTACTTAGTTATACAAGAAAAGCCGTTGACGATTATCAGATGATTGAGGAAGGCGACCATATTGCAGTGGGAATTTCCGGTGGAAAGGATAGTCTAACGCTACTCTATGCCCTACATGGTCTAAAACGCTTTTATCCGAAGAAATTTCAGTTGAGTGCAATTACCGTTAACCTTGGCTATGAAAAGTTCGATACGGAGCCTTTACGCAAGTTATGTGAAGAATTGGATGTGCCTTATCGAGTTGTAGATACAGAGATTGCCCATATCTTGTTTGAAGAACGCAAAGAAAGTAATCCTTGCTCTCTCTGTGCCAAAATGAGAAAAGGCGCGTTGAATGATGCAGTAAAAGAAATGGGTTGTAACAAAGTGGCTTATGCACACCATAAAGATGACATTATTGAAACCATGCTACTCTCTCTAATATTTGAAGGCAGATTTCATTCCTTTTCTCCAAAAACATATTTGGATCGGATGGATTTGACAGTAATCCGTCCAATGATGTATGTAGATGAAATAGATGTCATTGGTTTTCAGAAGAAATACAATCTTCCTGTTGCAAAAAGCCGTTGTCCGATTGATGGTTTTACAAAACGAGAATATGCGAAAGATTTAGTGAAACAATTAAATCAAGAACATCCGGGGGCAAGAAACAGAATGTTTACGGCAATTTTAAATGGGAATATTTCTGGTTGGCCGGAACGGATTCCTTCAAAATAATAAAAATGGTGCGGTTGTGTAGTTTAAACTACAATTACCGCACCTCTTTTAACGTTTTACAGTTTTGGTTTTTCAATCTTGTTTTTTAAATTAACATAGTCCATGATCGCTTTTGCAGTGCCACCAATTCCAAGCTTTGCACTGTTAATGCACAGGTCGTAGCTCTTTGCATCACCCCATGTTTTATTTGTATAGTAATTATAATAACTTGCGCGTTTTTTATCTGTTTTAACAATGATATCTTTGGCTTTAGCATCTGTAATATCATAGATACGTGCAACACGGCGAATACGTGCTTCTAAATCCGCATAAATAAATACATTTACAACGTTATCGAATTCTTCTAATGCATAGTCAGCGCAACGTCCCACCATAATACACGGACCTTCGCCGGCAATTTTTTTAATCGCATCAAACTGTGCTAAAAACACCTTGTGATTGATTGGCATATCGGCATATGCACCCGAAGAATAGCCCAGAGAATATGTATCCATTATTAACGAATATAAGAAACTGTTTGTCGGCTTTTCGTCATGTGTTTCAAATAGTTCTTCACATAATCCACTTTCTTTCGCTGCACGTTTCAACATTTCTTTATCGTACAATTTCAAGCCCATATCATGTGCAATTGTTGCACCAATTTCATGTCCGCCACTTCCATATTGTCTGCCTATTGTGATTATTGTATTATTTCCAGCCATATCTATCACGCTCCTTGCTTTTTCTATATCAATATTATACAGCAATTGTTCGTTAATGTATAGAATTTTCTAATTTTTTAAGTAAATCAGAGAAATACTCTGGCAAAGGAGCTTCTATTTCAAGATATTCTTCTGTTCGTGGGTGCTGAATACCGATTGTTTTTGCATGTAGCGTTTGTCCTTGCAATTTATATGGACATTTTGCAGATCCATATACAACATCCCCAAGTAATGGATGATGAATGCTGGACATATGCACTCGAATTTGGTGGGTTCTTCCTGTTTCGAGGCGACACTCGATATAGGTAAAATTCTTGAATCTTTTTAGCACTTTATAATGTGTAATGGCTTCTTTTCCATTCTTTTCATTAATGCTCATTTTTTTACGGTCAATCGGATGTCTTCCGATCGGAGCATTGATAGTTCCTTCATCATTCTTTAATACACCATGTACAATTGCATGATACACACGTGTAATGGAATGTATTTTCAACTGCTCTGCAATCGCATTATGTGTAAAATCATTCTTGCACACGATAATGGATCCTGTTGTATCCATATCAATTCGATGAACAATTCCAGGACGCATAACACCGTTAATTCCGGATAAATCTTCTTTACAATAATACATCAATGCATTTACCAGTGTCCCGGAATAATGACCAGCAGAGGGATGAACAACCATTCCTTTTGGTTTGTTTACAATTAGTAAATCTATATCTTCATAGAGAATGTCGAGCGGAATATTTTCTGCTTTAATATCCGGCTCTTGAAGTTCCGGTTCTTCCACAGAAATCAAATCACCTGCATTCAGTTTATAATTCGACTTAATAGTCTTTTGATTGACTGTTATTTGACCGTCTTTTATTAATTTTTGTATATATGCCCTTGACATATCAGGAATAGAGTCAGAAAGGTATTTATCAATCCTCTCTCCTGCTGATTCATCAATTATAAATTCAATCGACATGTATTACTGCTCCTCTTTATTTTTGCGTTTCGGTATTGCCAAAGAAAAAATCAAATCAAAATCTTCTTCAGAATAGAAAAATAGAAATAAAACAATCAATGCAATTGTGGAACAAGTGGCAAAAATGTCCGCAACATTAAATATTGGAAAATCAATTAGTTTAAAGTATATAAAGTCTACTACATATTGAAGATTTATACGGTCAATCATATTGCCGATTGCACCTGCTGTAAGCGTAATCATACAAATGCGTAGTGGTGTAAAATGTCTTTCCCTCGGTAATCTTACATAGGTATATATAATGATACACAATGTAATTACAGTTATAATCAAGAAAAACCATTGCTGATTCTGCAACATTCCAAAAGCAGCGCCTCGGTTCTCCAGATACCGAAGTTCCAACACTCCATCAATCAGTATAATTGGTTCTTCTTTTATATGTGCTACTGCAAGATATTTTGTGAATTGATCAAGTGCAACTCCTATAATAACACCAATAAGTCCTAATAGATAAATCATACGTTTACACTCCTTATTTCTATTAAATGTATAAATGAATTTTTACGTAAAAACGTCCTTTTTTGGTTTCTGATAGTAATTCTTTAAATTGAAAACGTCCCAGTCCACGAACCGAAATAATATCATCTTCTTTGATTTGATATCCATTGGATGTAATTAACTTTCCGTTTACAAATACTTTTCCATTTTCAATATATGTAACAAGTTTACTTCTTGAAGAAGAAAATGCTAAGGAAAGTAAACTGTCCAAACGCAAGGAAGAAACGGTCCCACTGATTTCTTTTGTCTTTGGTTGATACGTTATGTCCTCCGCATCTATCTCTGTAATGCATACAGATGTATGACGGATACGGCATAATTCTTCCATAATAAAATTTCTTAATGATTGATGAACAAAGATAATTGCATAGTTATCCTCAATCAAAATATCACCAAGTTTGCAACGGTCAATTCCTAAATTCAAGATAGCACCTAAGTAATCACGGTGTGATAAGTCTTCAGAAAATTTTCTTTGAAGCGGTTCTATCTTAAGTGCACAAATTGGATATTTTTTTTCATAACAAAGAGCATCAGGTAGAAATGCAACCATCTGACGCTCTGAGTATTCATATCCACCATAAGTTTCATAACAAGAAAACCACTCTTGTTTTGGTGTTGTATGAAGAATATTTAATTCGTTCAGATTTAAAAAATCTGAATATGTAACAATATCTCTCTGATAGGCAATCTTGGATAACTCTATCAATCTTTTCTGTAACATAAGCTCCTCTAATATCTTGATTTGATAGATGGCACATCAAATGAAGAATTCAATAAGTCTTGTAAATCACCGGAAATGTCTACATTCGTTGGTGTTACAAGGAAAATGTAATTTGAAATCTTCTGCAAATTACCATTGATAGCAAATGTTGCTCCGGAAGTAAAATCGATGATTCTTTGAGCAATCTCAAGATCCAATCCTTCCAAATTAAGAATAACCGTACGTCCCCCTAATAATGTTTCCGTAATTTCACGTGCTTCGTCTACCGCCGTTGGTTTGATTACACACACTTCCATATTTGAACTTCTTCTAGTTGATTGTCTCATTGGTGTGACTTTTTTTAACTTTTTATCTTCGAAGAAATCTTCTGTGTTGTTCTTCTTAAATGGATTTTTCTTAGGTGTCTCATCAAAATCATCTTCTTCATCAAAGCCGAAGTCATCTTCGAAATCATCTTCATCGTCCAATTTCATAATGGATAAAAACTTGTCTAATACGCTCATATTTACACTCTCCCTATTTTATATCTGATAATCGCGCTCGCCAAAAATACCGGTTCCGACACGAATCATGGTAGCTCCTTCTTCAATGGCTACCTGATAATCATTTGTCATACCCATTGATAGAATATTGACACTAACATTATCAATGTTTTTCTTTGCGATGTCAACAGATAATTTCTGTAAACGTGCAAAAACAGTTCGATTTTCCTCTGGATTTTCGACAAAAGGTGCGATTGTCATCAATCCCTCTATCCTTATATGTGGCATAGTTGCAATTTGTTCAATTGCCGGAAGTACTTCGTCCACCTTAAGCCCGAACTTACTATCTTCCTCCGCTACATTGACTTCCAATAATATATGGACAATGATGTCTTTTTTTGCAGCTTCAGCTTCAATAGTTTCTGCCAAGCGAATAGAGTCCACAGAATGAATCAAAACAGCTTTATCTATGACTTGTTTTACCTTGTTTCTCTGTAAATGTCCAATCATATGCCATCTTATGTCTTCAGGCAATTCTGGAACTTTATCTGTTAATTCTTGCACTTTGTTTTCGCCAAAATCACGAATTCCCAAGTCATACACTTCTTGTAACATGGAGATCGGTTTGGTTTTACTGACTGCAATAAGTGTAATATCTTCTCTCAAACGGTTTGCTTTTTTGCAAGCCTCTGTTATCTTTTGCTCTACTTCTTGTAGATTTGTTGCTAGCATAAATATCCCCCTTAAAAGACAACATCATTTTCTTTTATATTTGAACTGTCTAATGCTATATGGTCATAGTTGGATAATCCAAAACTATTTCCTTCTTCAATAATGTAATATTCGTGACTTTCGCACAGGATTTTTATTTGTTTAAACATGGCATATCCCTTATTGATACAATATACTCCTTTTAAGGAACGAGTTTCTTTCAACTCATAAGTTTCCATAGATTCTGGTTTTAAAAGAACATCGCCTTTATCAAATGCATTTGGGTCTAAATATACATATTCGTCTTCTTCATAATAAACAGTAACATTTAAAAATTCGGTTATAGTTTCACCTTTTGCATTTGTTTGCTTTCGCATAACACCCTCTTTACTACTGTTACCACCGACCGTTAAATAAGACTTTGGAACAATGTAAAATTCTTTTGATGTCTCTGCTGTTTTTGGTATTTTAAGACCTGATTCATCTTCGAGTATTAATTCAATATCCAGATATCTTTCACCAACATATCGAATCATGGAATTATTAAACGTAAGACATGCAACAGGTGTATCAAATTGGTCTAAAAATGAAATCGAGGCTTTTAGTTCTTGGTTGTCCTTCTTGAAATTCACTTTAACAGTCTTTTTTTCTTGTAATGCTTCTTTTGTTGATTCGGATACTTCTATTAATAAATTCCATTTGTCGTTTGTGACAATTTTGTAAATAGGGTCACCGGCAGCAATTTTTTCATTACTATTTAATTCTTTTTTCTTATAGTTTGATTTTTTAAAGTGTTCACGGGATGCATTTTCAATTGAAATATCTTCCATTCCATCTGTGGCATAAACTAATATACCATCCTTAGCAGATGAAATTACTTTCAAATCCGTATATGTACCTGAAGAAATCAAACGATTAATCTGGTCTGTTTTACTTTGACTGGTTATTCGGTTTAACGTTGTTTTAAGCTCATCTTTCAACTGATATGTGGAAGAATAATCATTTTCTTGAAATTGATTGTTATAAGCTTGTATTTTTAAAAAAAGTGAATGTTTTTCTTCGTTAGATAAAGCTTGCTCTGTTTCAGTCGAGGAGTCTTGTTCAAACTCTAGTTTCTGGTCAGATAAGGTGTAAATTTTTGTTCCGACCTTCACTTTACTGTTGTTTTCGGCATAAAAATTTATATACCCTGCTTCATCAGCACACACGATTGTCTCGTCTCTCAGTGCCAGCCCAGTATACGCATTATCCTTTAATATTGAACCTTGTCGCACTTCATAAACTGTAATTTTTGGTGCTGTGATATACATTATAATTGTCCCAAGTAGATAAATAAATATAATACCAAAGATGATAATTCCAATATTTAATTGTTTGTTTTTTTGATATTTAATCACATTATCTTCTTTTTTATTTGTTGTCATAATTTGTTTAATGCACTCCCATTTAAATAGTCGAAATGTTTGCCTTGATAGGCGTTTGTTTCAAGCATTATCTCAAGTAATTCATCTTGTAATTTCCACCAGCTCGTGTTCCAATTCGAAAATTCAGCATCTTCCTCAGGTACTCGGCTAAATAATCTTTCCACAACGATGTCCGGAGACAGATGTTCCAAAAATGCAATTACTCGTTCAAAATATTCCTCTTTTGTACATATACTTATTGTAGCATCTCTATATTGCTCGGACAATATTGTATTTTTTGCAATGTAAAGGGAATGTAATTTTACAATATCAATATTTAAGGCTGATAAAATCTTTGCTGTTTCAACTGCATCTCGCAAGGAATCTCCAGGAAGATTTAAAATAATATGTGTACATATAGTAAAAGGATATTTCTTAATACGAAGAACTGCATCAATAAACTCAGCCAAACCATGTCCACGCTCAATGAAGTCAAGCGTGTGGTAATTAACTGTTTGTAATCCAAGTTCAATATTAATGTCAATTTTATATTTGCTACTAATGTCCATCAAAACATCCAAATAACTTGCCCTAATACAATCAGGTCTTGTAGAAATGGATATTTCCACAATGTCTTCATCCTTAGCAGCTTCCAATACATATTCATGAAACTTTTCTAATTCCATAAAAGTATTTGTGTAGTTTTGAAAATAAGCAATAAATTTTTTTGCTTTATATTTCTTTTCAATCAGTTGTTTTGTTCTTGTCATTTGTTCAGATACTGATATGGATGAATTACAAGCTTCGAAACCGGTTCCTAAATCCGAACAAAAACTACACCCTTTTCCATTTATCCTGTTTGGACAACTAACTGGTAAGTTGATTGGCAACTTATAAATTTTCTCACCATATTTAGTTTTT
Organism: Faecalimonas sp.; assembly: GCA_045649385.1. Classification (GTDB taxonomy): domain Bacteria; phylum Bacillota; class Clostridia; order Lachnospirales; family Lachnospiraceae; genus Faecalimonas. Next base: position 15,843 of record JAZRPT010000014.1, read on the forward strand.
AAATACTCAGAATATTTTTTATATAAAATTTTTTCTGTCATACATAATTTCCCTATTACTTGGTAATAATCCTAATTAGAAACTGAAACAAGGAGGAAACACAAATGAAATATTTGGATAATCTCAGTCTAACACTTGTCATTATAGGGGCACTCAACTGGCTACTTATAGGTGTATTTCGTTTTGATCTTGTTGCGTTCCTATTGGGGAATATGACATTACTTTCTCGTATCGTCTATATTCTTGTAGGATTATGTGGTTTGTATTTGATAACACTTTACGGACGTATCAACGACGATAAAAAGGGTTCTGTATAAGAACCCTCTTTTAAATGTTGCTTCGCAACCGCACCCTGCGCGAGAGTTTGCAAGCAAACTATTATTATTGGATAGCTGCCCATAGAAATGTCATATTATCATACAAGTTACGTCTGGAGGTTGCACCCATAATGATGGATATATATGGGGTGTCAGAGGCGTCTTTTCCGTACATAACTAAACATGAGCCGGCATCATATGTGTTGCCGGTTTTTCCACCGATGAAAGTAATTCCACTTGGAGTTTTCCTTGCACCGGTTACAAACTGGTTCGATTGTCCCCAAGTTACATTTCTTTTTGTTCCGTTTTTCTGTGCAATCACTGTACTGTAATTTTTCGAGGATACAATCTCCAAAAAAGTATCATTTTTAATACATTCATTAAAAATCAAGTACAAATCATATGCAGTTGTATAATGATTTTTATCCTGATATCCATGAGGATTTACAAAATGCGTATTAGATGCACCAAGTATACGAGCTTCTTCATTCATCAAATTTACAAAGTTTTTTACATCCCCTGAAATATGTTCTGCGATTGCCACAGCACTGTCGTTTCCGGAAGGAAGCATTAATGCGTAAAGTAAATCTTTTAAGGAAAGCACATCTCCCACTTTTAAGTGTGCTGTTGATGAATCAGAAGGAACATCTACTGCTGTCTCACTAATTGTCACATAATCCTCTAGATTACCATATTTTAATGCTACGTATGCAGTCAGTATCTTGGTCGTACTTGCCGGATATAATCTGTCATTTGCATGTTCAGAGAATAGTACTTTCTGATTCTCTATATCAAATAACAAAGCACCTTTAAACTCATCATTTGTATGAAATTCATCAAATTCTACTTCGGCATTTGTAACGCATAAGTCTTTTGCAAAGAAATCTGCTTCATATATTGTAGATTGGTATGCATGTGTTTCGTACTTTAAAATTCGATTATTCGAATTCACAACGATAATGGCTGTGCATACCACAAGAATCAAGAACAAAAAACTACATATTAACTTAATTCGTAACTCTTTTTTTCTATTTCTTCTGCGTTTTCTAAACACTACTTTATCTGTACATTTCACGCCAATCTAAATCTCCTCTATCAAGCGCTAAAACAATAAGCTCCGCTGTAGCCAAATTGGTTGCAATCGGTATGTTATACATATCGCAAAGGCGAACAACATCGTTTACGTTTGGTTCATGCGGTTTTGGCTCCATTGGATCACGAAGAAAAATCAAAGCATCAATGTCATTCTGTGCAATTTGACTTCCCAATTGTTGCGTGCCGCCCAAGGGACCTGCTAAATATTTATGAATCGATAAATTTGTTGCTTCTTCAATTAATCGACCTGTTGTTCCGGTCGCAAATAACTGATGTTTGCTTAAAATTCCTTTATATGCAATACAAAAATTTTGCATTAATGTTTTTTTCGAATCATGTGCAATTAAACCTATATTCATGTCTAGACTCCTTTAATATTTTTTCGGTTGTAATCCTACATTTAATACAAAACCAATTCCCATATAAAAACAGACAATCGATGTTAAGCCGGCACTGACAAACGGAAGTGATAATCCCGTGTTCGGCAAAACACCGGTTGCAACTCCCATATTAATAAAACTTTGGAAACCTATGAGCGCTGCTATACCGCCACATATTATCTGTCCCGCTAAATTTTGGGATTTCAATCCAATTATAATACATTGCAAAATAATTAACAATAGCAAAAATATCACAATGCAACAACCTACAAACCCTAGTTCCTCTCCTATAATAGCAAAGATAAAATCCGTCTCCGCTTCTAATAAGAAATTACCATTTTTAACAGAGATGGTTGTATTATTGTTTAACCCTTTTCCACTCAATTGACCGGAGCCGATTGCAATCACAGAGTTTTGCTGTTGATAACCTGTATCTGATGAATATTCTTCCGGATAAAGCCAGGCAAGAATACGTTCTTGTTGATAATCTTCCAAAAATGGTTGGTTTGGCATAAGCGCAATCCCAATAAATATGGCAACACAAGGAATTGCAATTGCTAAAACCGTAACGATAAATTTATAACTTAGGCCTCCTAAAAACATCAGCACACAAAATACTGCTGTTATACAAAGTGTATTTGAAAGGTTTGGTTGCGTTAAAATCAAATATAAAGATGGAAGAACTAATAGAACACATTGTATAATGACTTTGGGTTCTTTCATGCGATTTTCATGATTCATTAAAAATTTAGCAAAAAATAGAATCAAAAAGATTTTCGTTAAATCAGAAGGCTGTAGCGTTGTAAAACCTAAATCTATCCAACGCTGTGCACCATTATAATTTACCCCGAAAAACTTCACACAAAGCAAAAGAAGGATATTTACGCCATAAATAATCCAATAAAAATTTAAGATCCACTCAAAATCAATCAGGGAAATTACTATCATAGCAATTACACCCAAGGCAACTCCTAGAATCTGTTTGGATTGTGCTGACGGTAACGCACTTCCTACTGCCAAAATTCCAATAACTGATAACGCAATCACGGAAATTACAAGTATGAAATTATAATCTTTCAAATTATATTTTTTTAAAAATTTCACGAATTTTCTCCCATTAAAGTTATGTGTATATATGAATTTGTAATCTTCACATCAAATTCCTCCGGTACAATTTCTATGTATTTTGAAATTGCTTGAAATAATTCGGAGTGCATTTTTTCAAAAGTATCGGGTGTACAGTTCACGCGGTCTGAGACTAACAGCGATTTTAATCTATCTTTAGCAATTAATACAGAACCGTTTTTCATGACGACACCCCTCCTTAATTACTCTTAAATAATTTAGCAAGTTTGCCTATAAGATTTTTGCCTGTATCCAGATTTAGAAATGGAACTTCTTCGCCTGTAATTCGTTTGCATATATTCATATACGCTTTTCCTGACAGACAATCCATCCCGATAACCGGCTCACCTTGGTTGGTTGCAACAACAATTTTCTCATCATCTGGAATTGCACCAAGCAAATTGATGGCAAGAATTTCCGTTACATCTTCCACCGACATCATATCGCCTCTTTTCACCATTTCCATGCGAATACGGTTGATAATCAAATCCGGTTTTTTAATATTATTTTTTTCTAACAGACCGATAATGCGGTCAGCATCACGAATAGCGGAAACCTCCGGTGTTGTGACTACAATGGCTCTTGTGGCTCCTGCCACGGCATTTTGGAAGCCTTGTTCAATGCCCGCCGGGCAATCCAATAATACATAATCAAAATCTTCTGCCAGCTCCTCTGTCAATTTTCGTACTTGTTCCGGAGAAACTGCGGATTTATCTTTTGTCTGAGCAGATGGCATTAAATACAGGTTTTCGAAACGTTTGTCTTTGATTAAAGCTTGTTTTATGCGACAATTACCTTCTATTACATCTACTAAATTATAGACAATACGGTTTTCAAGCCCCATGACAACATCTAAATTTCGAAGTCCCAAATCTGTATCAATTACAACAACTTTTTTATTTAATTTGGCAAGTCCAACTCCTATGTTTGCAGTTGTTGTTGTCTTACCTACGCCACCTTTTCCTGAGGTGATAACTATCACTTCTCCCATTTTTGAATCCTCCTTCTCTTTTTGCATGTATTTGTGGGTGTTACGGCGTATCTTTTGTATTGTAATACTTTATAAATAAAGTATTAAATGCTCCGCGCGGATGCGCACTCCGGCGTATAATGAAAATGTCGCAAGCGACCGCCGGAGTCGCAAGAGTCTGTCAAGACAGACTCTATATCAATTTAATCTCCGTGTGATTCTGTGCCAAGCACGCCGGCCCTGCCAAATATCAATTGAGAATCATCAGCAAGTCCAAAGTATTTTCGCACCATATCTCGTCCAATTTCAGCTGGATAACCAGAACTGTATCCATTTGCAATACGAACACATAAGGCAATTTCCGGATTCTCACTTGGAGCAAATCCAACAAAAAGTCCATGGTCTGCATGTGTATTACTTTGTTGTGCGGTACCGGTTTTTCCTGCCATTTGCATTCCGGTATCACGAAGACTCTTGAATCTTGAATCTTTCTTAACCATTTCAATCATGCCTTGATGAACAAGATTGTATGTTCCTTCGCTTACGTCGGTTATATTGTTATAAACACTTGGTTCATAATCAACCAGTACTTTTCCACTTTTATCTACTACTTTTCCAAGTAATGTCAAGTCATAAATGGTGCCTTTATTTGCAACACCGGTAATATATTTTGCCAATTGGCTAGTTGAGTACACATTGGTACCTTGTCCAATTGCGGAACGAACAGCATCTTCATCACTAATATTCGGTGTTCTTTCAGGTAATTCCAAGCCGGAAGGTTCAGATAAGCCAAACATTTTAGCGTATTTTTCAATTCTTTGAAGGCCTTGGCTTGAGGAATAGGTTCCTTTTTCTGTTAATCCCAAACGAAAACCAACTTCATAGAAAAAGTTGTTACATGAGTTTGCAATTCCACCGATTGCATTTAAACTACCATGACCGTTTGGATATATCCAGCAAGTCGGACTAGGCGTAACATTTTCATATGGTCCATTACAGCCAACCAAAGTGCCGGATGAAATGACACCTTCTGTCAGACCGGTAATAGCCATTAATGGTTTGAAAGTAGAACCCGGTGCTGTCAATTCTTGCGTAGCCTTATTGTAGAAAGGTAAAGAAGAATTGGCGTATACTTGGTTGTAATAAGCCACATCCATGGTATTCGCTAAACGGTTATTGTCATAGCCGGGATAAGAAACACAGACAAGCGTATTTCCGGATGCGGTATCTGTCATAACAGCTGAGCCGGTTGAAGGCTCTACCCCTAGCATCCCCGGTGTAATTTCCAGTTTTTCAATTTTATTACGTATAAAATCATAAGCGCTGTACCCGCTTAACAAACGATTGTATTGTTGCTCGTCATATTCAAGGATACCTTGGTCATATAATAATATACAAATCATATTCCCGGAAAGTGTGCCGTCTTTTATCATGTATCGATATACTAACTTTTCAAATTCTGAATCCGTTTTCAAATAATCGGAAATATAATTCAAAATGCCTTGATATACTTCATGTGAATCCGAGTACTTACCTTCAGAATGAATATATTTTTGAATCACAGAGGTATCAATCCAATTCTGTGAAATTGCATGATTAATATATTCATACAAATTTATTTTTTCTTTTTTCCATGCTTTATAAATATCGTCATTTGTATCAATTTTATCTTTTATCAACACTCCTGTTGTCGGTAAAAGTTGTGCTGCAATATAGTTCATATACGCCTGCTTTTCTTTCGCAAGGTCTTTGTATGCAGGTGCACTTGGATTCTGCAAATCCTTTATGATTTTTTGAATTGCGCTATTTTGTCTTTGACTGTACAAAGAATAAACTTTCTTTTCTGTTGTAGTCGCATTTGCTTCTGCAAAAGCATTCGTATTTAATATTTTGTTTCCTATAAATGCATAGTAAACATCTCCAATTGGAATGATTACATCAGATGCCTCACCATTTGGGTCACGTGTATAATCCAGTATATAGGTTAATTTGCGCAGAATAATTCCTGCTAGTTTTTCTTCGATTAATTTGTAGGAAGAAATTTGTAAATCCTTATCGATTGTAAGATATACATCGTTTCCTGCTTTTGGTTCTGTGACACTCAGAGTCTCAATCACTTTACCTACATCATTTACATATACAACTTCTTCACCCTTTGTACCTTGCAGGTATTCATCCATAACCTGCTCAATTCCTGCCTTTCCCACAATGTCGGTCAGAGAATATTTCTTTTGTTGCTCCTTGGTCAAGGCATCATATTCATCCTGTGAGATTTTTCCTGTATATCCAAGAATGGATGCAAAATAAATACTGTCAGGGTATTCTCGGAGTGCTTCTTCACCAATGCTAATTCCTTGTAGGTTGACCATGTTTTCTTTGATAACTGCAACCGTTTCGGCACTGACATCTGAAGCAATTGTGGTTGGAATATATCGTTTATAACTATTCAAATGCATACCATAGCGCACGGTTACGATTTCAAGTGCCCGAGTCTTGCTATATTTTGTTTGGTCCACTCCAAAACCATAATCACTTTTTCGCTTGTTTGCACACAAAAAATCCATAGCTTCATCAGCTGTGACATCGCCATATCCGGCTTCTTTTAGCTTGTCTATCGTGGTGTAACCATAGATATCAGCTAAAAACCTGGACCTTTTTGTACCTTCAGCATATAAAAACTGATAATTGTCACTTTCATCTACAACTATACCGAAATCACTTACAACGGAATCCCCATTTTGTTCTATCATATCGATAACCGTATTGATGGTTTCGTTTATATATTCATTTTTCTGGGTACGATTCTCGTAAGAACCGTTATCTTCTATTTGCACTGTGTAAGCTAAACGATTGGTCGCCAGAATTTCGCCATCTCTATCGTAGATATTTCCTCTCGTCCCATGAATTGTTTTTGTTTTTCGTATGGACAAGGCGTAATTATCAAGATAGTTTTGTCCGTTTACAATTTGTAAATTAAACAAGCGAAACACGATAATAAATGATAATACACAAAATAAGGCAATCAATACAACTAACCTTGATTTGAAAACAGTTGCAAAAAAATCTTTGATACTATTAAACAAATTTACTTGCACTCCTTTGTTCTTCTGATTCAAGTTTTTTGTTGATTTGTAAGATAATCTGATACAAAACCAAAGTTACCAGAATGGTATAAATTAATTCAGGAATAATAATTGTTTTTAAATAATAAAAGTAATGAAATTTACTTCTCATGACAAACATAAAAATGCATACAATATTTCCATAAAGAAAATCACTTGCTGCAATTAAAATAAGCGGTAATTTGATGTCATCATCATAAAAGATTTTCCGGAAGAATCCATTGGCGTAACCAAGGACAGTAAAAATCAGTGTGTAGAACCCAATCAAATCACTAAACATAATGTCAATGAGTAAGCCAGATATAAAACCAACCATCATACCTTCTCTTTTGCCACGCATAAATCCAAAGGCGGAAGTGACTATAATCATAAGATTCGGGGTGATGGAACCGAAAGATAATTTTTGAAATATGGTACATTCCAATATAAAACATACAATAATAATACCAACAGTAATAATTTTACGTTTCAATCCTAATCCTCCAATATATCATCTTTTGTGGTTGTAATAACGAGAACTTCCCTAAGATGTTCAAAATCTACTACAGGCGTGATATAACCTGAACGTGTCAGATTGTTTGAATCCACATGTATTTCACTGATGTAACCGATTAAAATACCTTGTAAATATTTACTACTAATATGAGAGGTAACAACCTGCTCTCCTTCTTTAATTTCGGTTCCGTTATTTGCCAGCATCTCAAATCGAATACGTCCATCTTGCATCAAAGTCAAATCACCATTTACAACACAGGTGTCAGATGTGGAGAGAACCAAGGCGCTCACATTGCTTGCGTCGTCTATGATAGAACGAACTCTTGACCAATTAGGTCCAACTTCTGTTACAATACCAACCAGACCTTTTCCGGCCATTACATTCATATCTACTTTAATTCCATCATTGGAACCTTTATCAATAACAAATGAATGGAACCAATTGCCAGAATCGTTCATGGTTACTCGCGCTCCTACTTTCTGGTAGTCAGCATATAGTTCATCGAGAGCATATAGTTCTCGCAAACGTTCTAACTCATGCTTATCCTGCTGAAGAAGATTATTCTTTACAGTAAGTTCATCTATTTCAGCTTGTAAATTTTTATTTTTTTTACGCAGTTCCTGGATGGTTTCAAAATTATGTGAAAAGTCGCTCATCCATAAACCAATTGTATTGATTCCTTTTTGCATTGGAACTATTGTGTAATTGGCAACAGCACGTAATGGTCCACCCACTTTGTCAGTAATCAAGGATAACCCCATGAGCAGTACACAAACAACACTGAGGATTAACAATATATGTTTACTTGAAAAGTTTGTCTGATTATTTTTTCTCATTCTTATCTCATCCACCTATAATTTTCATCTAACATTGAGTATGTCATCTTCATCAAATCTTTTGATTCAATCATGTTTTTCAAACCGGTTACAGCACAAAATTCTGATTGTTCAGCAATATGTACGGATAGCTTTAATTCGTTTTCCAACTGTGATCTTAATCCTTTCATATTAGCCAAGCCGCCACATACGTAGATACCATTCTTTTGAATCATGCGTTGCACTTCAGGAGGGGTTCGTTCCAAAAGCATATGAATTTCACGCAAGCATAATTGCAATGGTTCATTCATTGCTTCTTGAACATCTTCTTTTGCAATATGTTTCTGCTCCGGAATACGTGTAATCAGGTTACGTCCTGCAACTTTGAAATCTGTATTTACGTATTCTTCAGATACTCCATATTCCTTACGTAGTTCTTCGGCAGACAAATGTCCAATTAAAAATTCATATTTATATCTTACTGCTGCCTTAATTGCTTGATCAAACGTACAACTGCCTATCTTAAGCAATTTGTTTAACACAACGCCTCCATAGGACAAGACAGTGATTTCTGTTGTTTCTGCACCGAGATTTACAACAAGCACTCCCGGTAGGTTCTTTACATCTAATCCAAACCCAATTGCATCAGCAATTCCACGTTCCACAATGCGAACCTCTTTTGCTTTGGCGTTGGAATGAACTACCAAGTCGTAAAATGCTCTCTTTTCCACTTCGGTTACATCAGTAGGTACAGCAATCACGTACTTGGAGCCTCTTACAAAGCGTTGCTCTTTCTTTAAAAGATTTTGCAAAAGATGCTGCATATTATAGAAATGTGAAATGACTCCTTCTTTCATCGGGAATTGAATTTCAATATTCTGCGGTGCTTTTTCATACATTGCATATGCATCATCTCCAACAGAAAATATTTCTCTTTCATTGTATATTGCAATGGCATTTTTTTCTTTCCATATGGAGTTTTTCTTTTTATCATAAACCTTAATCTCATAAGTTCCGAGATCAAGGCCGTATATATTCCCAAACATTTGATACCCTCATGTCATTATAACAATTTATTTTCTGCAAAACTGCTATAACAATTATCTCCAATGATAATATGATCCAGCAATTCTATACCAATCAAATCTCCTGCTTCTTTCACTCTTTTTGTCAGTAAAATATCTGTTTTGCTAGGTGTTGGGTCACCACTTGGGTGATTGTGCAATAAAATGATTGATACTGCCTGTTTGTTTAAGGCTTCTATAAATAATTCTCTTGGTGAAATCAAAGAGGCATTGACAGTTCCTTTTGAAACCTCTGATTCTCCAAGTAGTTTTGATTTCGAATTTAACATCAGAAGTTTAATATGTTCTTGCTTCTGATGGCGCATTTCCTCCATGTAATATCCTGCAATACTAGAAGGAAGTTCAAAAGTTAAGCCCTCTTTTGCGTTTGCCTTTGACAGACGTTTTGCCAATTCGGACAAACATAAAATCTGTATTGCTTTTACATTTCCAATGCCTTTGATTGATTTTAGTTTTTCTAAAGTCAGATTGTGGATATTTAAGATGCCACCATCCCCACAATTAGGCCCCAATAAATATTGCGCCAGATTTAACACATCAAGTCCTTTTACACCGGTTCTAAGAAGAACCGCGAGCAGTTCCGTGTCATTTAAAGAAACTGCTCCGTGTTCCAAACATTTTTCATAAGGTCTCTCGCTTTTACAAATGTCTTTTATCATGTTCTATTTCGGACTCTCTTGGCAATTTATTCCTCTAAATAAAACGATAAATAAGTGCTGCAAGCAATAATCCAATGATGCTTGCGATTGTAATTTTAATTGATAAACCGAAGGTTAAAATAATAATTCCTAAGTTTAGGACAATCGGGCTGTCTAAACCAAAAGCTTGTCCGTAATTCAACCAGCTTAATCCGGCCATGTTTTCTGTAAGTGTACCGATAAAACCGCCAATTACAATGCCGGCAAGCATTAGGATAATTAATACCCACACATTTTTTGAACCCACTTTTTTCATATGTATACTACCTCATTTCTTAATTTAAAACTTTATTTATTTTATCACAATTTATAATAGGTGTATAGGGGTTAATTGTGTCCTCGTTCGTCGAACGGCGCGAATTTTGTTGCTATCATTTCGGCAACTTTTATACCGTCCATCGCAGCAGACGTAATTCCACCCGCATATCCGGCACCCTCTCCACAAGGATAAATTCTTGTGTTTTCAATTTGTAATTCTTCATTTCTTGTAATTCGAACAGGTGATGATGTTCTGCTTTCTACACCGGAAAGAAGGGTGTCATCATTTGCAAATCCTTGGATTTGAGTGTCGAACGATTTTATTCCTAATTCAATGGAATGGGCAAGTTCCTCCGGAAAAATCTCGCGTACATTTGCAAGTGTATAGCTTCCTTTTATCTGTGGCGTTATATGCCCCAATTTCTCTGTTATCCGATTCTTGCAAAAATCTTCAAATCGTTGCACCGGTACTTTGCCATTCCCAATTTGATAAGCATTTTTTTCTAATCTTCTTTGAAACTCTACTCCTGCTAATGGATGCTGACTTCCGAAATCCTCCGGTGTTACCGTGACAATAATCGCACTGTTTGCGTTGACGCCGTCTCGTGCATGATAACTCATCCCATTTACCGCTAAATGTTCTTCTTCTGATGAAGCATTTACAACATATCCACCCGGACACATACAGAACGAGTACACTCCACGTTTATTTGGCAAGTTTGCAGTTACTTTGTATGAAGCAACCGGGAGTTTGTAAGGCGGATTACAGCCATATTGAGAGTCATCTATCATTTGCTGTCTGTGTTCAACTCGTACACCTACTGCAAAGGGTTTTGCAATAATCGGCAACTGTTTCTCATATAACATTTGAAAGGTATCTCTTGCACTATGACCGATTGCAAGTACTAAATGTTCTGTTGGATATTGCTTTTCCACGTTATTGGAACAAATTTTAACCGATGAAATTTGTTCTTTTTCTAATTCAAAATCAACAAACTGGCTGTGGAAGTGTATTTCACCACCCCATTGCAAAATACGATTTCTCATATTTCGCACAACATCAATTAGAATATCTGTACCAATATGTGGTTTGCTTGTGTATATGATATCTTCAGGTGCACCATTTTCAACAAATATCTGTAGCACTTTTTTGCCTCGTCCCTGGGCATCTTTTACCAAGGTATTTAATTTTCCATCTGAAAATGTTCCGGCGCCGCCTTCCCCAAACTGTACATTGGATTGCACGTTTAATTTTCCAGTTTTCCAAAACACGTCGATATCACGTACACGTTCCTCAACGGATGCCCCTCTTTCAAATAAAATTGGTTTATACCCATGTTGTGCGAGTAAATACGCACAGAACAAGCCGGCAGGACCACAGCCAATGATAATAGGCCTATGTTTACAAGGTTGTGAGCCACTTTTTGGAAAATAATAGTTCGATTCACTGACTTGTGAAACTTGGTTATTCTTTTGCTTTTTTAAAATCTGTTTTTCGTTTTGCACTTTCACATCCACAGTATAGACGTATTTTAATTCTGGCTTCTTACGAGCATCAAGAGATTGTTTTTTTATTTGAAAATCTAAAATTTCTTTTTCTGTAATACGTAATGTTTTTGCAATCTTCTGCACCAAATCCTGTTTTGAATGGTCTGGATTTAATTTTAACTGCCCAATACGAATCATATTCTGCTTCCTTTCGCTGCGTTTTTTCCTGCAATGAATCCGGTGGACCAAGCCCATTGTAGATTATATCCGCCACAGATGCCGTCAACATCTAAAAGCTCTCCGACAATATAGAGGTCAGCTTCATGTAAAGATTCCAACGTCTTTGGATTAATTTCTGTTGTCCGAACGCCACCCGCACATACCTGAGCCTGTTCAAAGTCATTGGTACCTTCAATCACAATAGGAAAATGTTTGAATAGAACTAATATTCTTTTAATTTTTTCATCTGATAACATGTTAACAGCTTCTGAAAACGGAATACTTGCTTCTTTTAAAAACATGGTGATTAATTTTTTATGCAACATTCCCACAAAGAAATCTTCTGCTTTCTTTTCGCCGTGTGTTTTCACCCGCTCTTTAACGTATATGTTAAGTTCATCATCCGTCATACTTGGAATAAAGTCGATTTCCACCGTCATCTTCTTTTTCTCATACAAGCCTTTTGCTGCGTAGCGACTGATTTGAAATACCGGTATTCCGGAGATTCCATAATTTGTCAACTGAAGTTCCCCTGTATCTTCACTGATCAGGTTTTCGTCTTCAAACAGAGCCACTTTTGCATGCGTCCTGACACCAGCAATCTGTTTGAAATAGTTTCCCTTTCCTTTCAGTTGAACAAGGGCAGGAACAACCGGCGAAATATGATGACCAAATTGTTTCGCTAGGGCATATCCGCTTCCGTCAGACCCTAATACAGAGGAAGCCTTTCCGCCCGTTGCTAGAATAAGAGAATCTCCGTGATAAGTTTCTTTGTCAGTGATGATTTGAAATCCTTTAGATTTTTTTTTCAAAGACATCACATGCTGTTCTAAGCAAACTTTTACATTTAATTTGTCTAGTTCCATGCGAAGCACATCTAAAATGGTGGACGCCTGGTCAGAAATTGGATAAATATATCCTTGTCTGTTCTTTAGAATCACACCCAACTGTTCAAAAAACTGTATTGTTTCCGAATAACCAAACGCATCTAACACTTCCGTTACAATGGTGGTGTCATCACCTCGAAAATAATCCGCATTCATATCTTCATTTGTCAAGTTGCATCGGCCATTTCCGGTAGAAAGGATTTTCTTTCCAATACGATCTTTGTGTTCAATTACGATTACATTTGCCCCTTCCCTAGCAGCAGAAATCGCTGCCACAATTCCGGATGCTCCACCACCGATGATGATTACGTTTCTTTGTTTCATAATGTTACTAATCCTCTACGAACTAACTCCTCTAATGATCTTAAAATACCTAATTTGGCATGTGCCCATGTGAGACCGCCCTGGAAATAAACGGCATAAGGTGGTTTGATTGGTCCATCTGCGCTTAATTCGATAGATGAGCCTTGTACAAATGCTCCGGCGGCCATAATGACGTCACTGTCGTAGCCAGGCATTGCCCAAGGTTCCGGAGAAACATAGCTGTCTACCGGCGCTGCAGCCTGAATACCTTTGCAGAATGCAATGACGCCTTCCGGTGTGCCTAGTGTCACAGCCTGAATGATATCATGTCTACTTTCCGAACCATTTGGTATAACAGGAAAACCAAGTGACTCATATATATTTGCTGCGAAAATAGCACCTTTTAAAGCTCCGGCTACTACCGTAGGAGAAAGGAAAAATCCCTGATAGAAGGATTGCATAACACCCAGTGATGCACCTACTTCTTTTCCAAGTCCAGGTGAAGTCAAGCGGTATGCACAGTTCTCAATACACTTTTCTGTTCCGGCAATATAGCCGCCAATTGGAGCTAATCCGCCGCCCGGATTCTTAATTAAAGAACCTACAATCATGTCTGCTCCCACATCACTTGGTTCGATGGTTTCTACGAATTCTCCATAACAGTTATCAACCATGCAGATTACATCTGGTTTGATAGTTTTGACAAATGCAATCAGTTCTCCAATCTGCTTTACAGAGAAGCTTGGTCGTGTCTGATAGCCTTTTGAGCGTTGAATGGTTACTAGTTTTGTTTTATGGTTAATAGCCTTTTTGATATTGTCATAATCGAAACTGCCGTCTTCTAATAAATCTACTTGCTTATATGTGATACCATACTCCGCAAGTGAACCATTGGAAGGACGAATACCAATTACTTCTTCTAAGGTGTCATACGGTTTTCCTGCCGGCGATAAGAGTTCATCTCCAGGTCTTAAATTAGCACTTAAAGCCAATGCCAATGCGTGTGTTCCGCAGGTAATCTGTGGACGCACTAAGGCTGCCTCAGTATGAAAGGTTTTCGCATATACTTCCTCTAATACATCTCGGCCACGGTCACTATAGCCATAACCGCTTGCATAGTTAAAGCAGCTTTCATTTACACGGCATTCCTGCATGGCATGTACCACCTTTAATTGATTGTACTCTGCCACACGGTCAATCTCTGTAAAACGTCCTAACAAAGATTGTTCAATTTTTTCTCCAAACTCTAGAACTTCCTTTGAAATTCCTAAGTTTTCATACATTGATGATAGTTCTAACATGAAATCTGTGTCCTTTCTCGAATGTGTTCTAACATCGCATTTAAAATTTTATCTTCATCGTATTTATAGTCATTCTTTGAAATCCAAATCACGTCCCGTTCACGACGAAACCAAGTGAGCTGGCGTTTGGCAAAATGTCTGGTGTCACGCTTTAAAATATAAATAGCTTCTTCCAGTGTACAGTTTCCATTTAGGTAATCTAAAATTTCCTTGTATCCCAGTCCTTGCATGGAAACCATATCCTTGGTAAATCCTTTCTCTTTCAGGTTTTTCACCTCATCTACAAGTCCGTCTGCTAACATCTGGTCAATGCGAAGGTTTATACGCTCATATAAGCGTTCGCGTTCATCGTTTAATACAAAATAACAGAAATCGTAAGGTGAAGCTTTTGCACGTTCCTGTTCGTTATGTTCAGAGATTTTCTCACCTGTTTGTTTGTAGAATTCCAAGGCGCGAATCACACGTTTTACGTTGTTTGCATGAATTACTTCTGCTGATTCTGGATCTACTTTACGCAACATATCATGAAGAACTTCGGCACCATTTTTCCTTGCCAGTTGTTCTAATTTTTCGCGATACGCATTATCCTCATTGTTTTCTGTGAAATCAATGTCATAAAGTAAGGCCTGAATATAAAATCCGGTGCCTCCGACCACGATTGGAATCTTATTTTTTTCATAAATTTCTTCCAATGCTTTTTTTGCCATTTCCTGAAAACGAACTACGTGAAATTCTTCATCCGGTTCCAATTCGTCAATCAAATAATGTTTGATGCCCTGCATCTCCTCTGGACGAATTTTGGCAGAACCAATATCCATATGTTTGTATACCTGCATGGAATCTGCAGAAATAATTTCTCCATTTAGGGCTTTGGCAAGTCCAATGGATGCTTTTGTCTTTCCAACCGCCGTGGGGCCGGTTAAAATAATTAACGGTTTCTTCATAGTTCTCCTACACAATTCGTTTGAATTTTTTCTCTAATTCTTGTTTCGTCATAGCAATAATTGTTGGACGACCATGCGGGCAATGGTATGGGTTGTCCAGTTTTAAAAGGTCATTTATTAGCACCTCTACTTCCTTATATGACAATCTAGAATTTCCTTTCACAGCCGCCTTACACGACATAGAGGCAACCTTTTCTGCAATTATATCCGGCGCTACAGAAGATGAAATACCTTCCACGAGACTGTCTAACATCTCAATAAGCAATTCCTTCTTTGCAATGCCAAATAAATTATCGGGAATTGCTCTGACAGCATAAGAATCTCCGCCAAAGGCTTCAATTTCAAAGCCGATATTTGCAAAAGTATCCATGTATTCCTTTAGAATTTCTTCTTCCTGCATAGATAAATTTAAAATAATCGGTGGGCTTAAATATTGAGACGTAAATTCTCTTGTCTTCATGCCATGTAAAGTTTTCTCATATAACACGCGTTCGTGGGCTGCATGTTGGTCAATAATATATAATTGGTCATGAAATTCCACTAGCCAATAAGTATCAAAGAGCTGACCGATGATTTTATGTTCTACGACAGCGTCTTTCGATAACAATTTTTCTTCAAACAGATTTAGCTGTTCCGGTTTTTCTTGTGTTTTTGATGCGATCGGCTTCGGAATATTTTCCTGTCCTTTGCGATAATTCACAGCTTCTCGAATACGGTCAACCTGTTCAGCTTCACGATGCACAGCGTAGATGTCTTTTACCTCAGCCTGAGAGTGCTGATTGTGGTAAGAAGTCACTCTCTCCTGCATTTTTTTCATAAAATAGTCTAAGTTTCGCTCTTCTCTTACAGGTGTCACTGGTGTAGATGTTACAGTGGTTGCAGATGTAGGAACGGGTTTTGCTACTGGCAATTCTACGCGGGGAATCAGTTCTCTCTCATTCAGTGCATTTTTTACAGCCATATACACAAAATTGTAAACATCTTGTTGCCTGCTGAAGCGAAGCTCCATCTTTGTTGGATGTACATTCACATCTAAATCATTTCCATCCATTACAAAATGTAACACAGTAAACGGATATTTGTGCTGCATTGTAAAATCTTTATATGCATCTTCAATGGCTTTTGCAATGATATTACTCTTTACATAACGCCCGTTGATATAGTAATTTTCATAGTTTCGGTTTCCTCTTGAAATGAGGGGCTTTCCAATGTAACCTGTAACTTTTAATCCCGGAATAGCTTCGTCCACTTCCAAAAGATTCTGTGTTACTTCACGCCCAAACACCTGATAAATGACATCTTTTAATCTTCCGTTTCCTGAAGTATGTAACTTGGACTGCCCATTATTGATAAACTCAAAGGACACTTCCGGATGGGATAATGCAAGACGAATCATTAGTTCATTTACATGACTTGCCTCCGTCATTGCTGTTTTTAAAAATTTCCTTCTTGCAGGTGTGTTATAGAACATTTGGCGAATCAAAAATGTGGTGCCATCTTTGGCTCCCGCATCCTCAATTTTCTTTTCCTTGCCACCCTCTATCAAATAACGTGTGCCAAGTACGGAGTCTCTTGTCTTTGTGATTAGTTCTACCTGTGAAATGGCTGCAATACTTGACAAGGCTTCACCACGGAAACCTAAAGATGCAACCGTAAATAAATCTTCTACAGTCCGAATCTTACTGGTAGAATGGCGAAGAAAAGCCAGTGGCACTTCTTCTTTTGGAATTCCACAGCCATTGTCTGTGATACGGATAAATGAAATGCCCCCCTCTTTAATCTCAACCGTCACAGCACTTGCACCGGCATCAATTGCATTTTCCACTAATTCCTTTACAATGGATGAAGGTCGTTCTATTACTTCACCTGCTGCAATTTTATCAATTGTGATTTGATCTAATACTTGAATGTTCGCCATAATACTCCTTTAAGTTACCATCTGTTTTTTAGTTTGTTCTGGAGACGGTAAATCGTGTTCAATGCATCCATTGGTGTTAAATTGCTAACATCTATTTGTTTCAATTCTTCTAAAACATCATCGTCCTTCACAGTGTCAAACAAGGACATTTGTGCCAAATCCACTTCGTCGTAGCGTTTTACTTTTTTGGATGTTTCAGAGGTTTGTACAGAAATGTCACGGATGCGATTTGTTATATCAACATCTACTAATTCATTTACAATCTCTTTTGCTCTTGTTATGACAGAATCCGGAACCCCGGCAAGCTTTGCAACCTGAATACCGTAACTCTTATCTGCACCGCCTTTTACAATTTTACGCAAGAATACGATGTCATCACCTTGTTCTTTTACAGCAATACAATAATTGTTTACACTGTCAATTTTGCCTTCTAGTTCAGTCAACTCATGATAATGGGTTGCAAATAAAGTCTTTGCACCCAGAATTTTCTTATTACTGATATGTTCTACAACTGCCCATGCAATACTAAGTCCATCAAAGGTGCTGGTGCCACGTCCGATTTCATCTAAAATCAAAAGACTCTTATTGGTAGCATTTCGAAGAATATTTGCAACTTCTGTCATTTCAACCATAAACGTACTTTGTCCGGAAGCCAAATCATCAGATGCGCCTACACGAGTAAAAATACGGTCTACAATGCCGATGTTTGCGCTTTCAGCCGGAACAAAGGAGCCAATCTGTGCCAATAAAACAATCAATGCAGTTTGACGCATATAGGTAGATTTACCTGCCATATTAGGTCCCGTGATAATAGACACGCGATTCTTCTTGTCATCCAGATAGGTATCGTTTGCAATAAACATATCATTTGGAATCATTTTCTCCACCACCGGATGGCGTCCGTTTTTAATATCAATTACGCCCTTTTCATTGATGGTCGGTCTTACATAATTATTACGTTCAGCGACAAGTGCAAGGGAGGAAAGCACGTCAATTTGCGCAATTGCTTTGGCAGTTCTTTGGATTCTCAAAATTTCTGCCGCAATTCGTTCTCTTACCTCACAGAACAATTCATATTCCAATGCATATAGCTTGTCTTCCGCACCGAGAATCATATCTTCCAATTCCTTCAGACGAGGAATGATATAACGCTCCGCATTTGCGAGGGTCTGTTTTCTGGAATAGTAATCCGGTACCAAATCCTTATATGAATTAGTAACCTCCAGATAATAACCAAAGACTTTGTTGTATTTGATTTTTAAATTTTTAATGCCAGTTTTATCGCGTTCTTCTGCCTCTAGTTCTGCCAGCCATGTTTTGCCTTCTACCTTGGCGTTGCGAAGCTGGTCAACTACTTCGTCATATCCTTCTTTAATGATACCGCCCTCTTTCATTGCAAGAGGTGGCTCTTCCTGAATAGAACAGCGAATCAATGCACAAAGTTCTTCTAAACTATCTAAATCGTCATACAGTTCTTTTAATAGCGGTGTCTCCATATCGCCAAGAATACATTTGATATGCGGTAACATTTCAAGGGAACTGCGAAATGCAATCATATCTCTCGGATTTGCAGATTGATATGTAACCTTACTGATGAGACGTTCCAAATCATAGACAGGTGTCAGGTATTCGCGAATCTCCTCGCGACATATTGCATTGTCTTTTAATTCTGCAACTGCATCCAATCTCTTTATAATTTCTTCTTGGGCAATCAATGGCTGTTCTACAAAGCTACGTAACATACGTGCACCCATTGCTGTTTTTGTCTTATCTAACACCCAAAGAAGTGAACCTCTTTTTTGCTTTTCACGCAAAGTCTCGCAAAGTTCTAGATTTCTTCTGGAGGAGCTGTCTAACAGCATATATTTGCCCGTTGTATAACAACTAATATGTGACAAATGTGCCAAAGAATTTTTTTGTGTTTCATAAAGGTACTGTAACAGGGAACCGGCAGAAATCATTCCGCAATTGTAATCAGATAAACCAAGCCCTTCTAATGATGCAACCTTAAAATGTTCTTTTAATGATTTTTCGCACATGGAATCATCAAAATACCAACTATCAAGTGCATACACAGCAATTCCTAAACGGTTTTTCAAGTCTTCCAAATCAATGCCGCTTACCAAAAGTGATTCGTTACAGATAATTTCAGAAGGTGCAAATTTGGCAATTTCATCCAACAATTTGCGACTGCTGTCTAATTCTGTTACAAAAAAATCTCCGGTTGTCACATCGCAAACACCCATACCATAATTATCATCAATGTACACAATACACATGATATAGTTGTTTTTTGATTCATCAAGGGCTTGCATGTTCAAGTTTGTTCCCGGGGTTACAATACGCACTACTTCACGTTTTACGATACCTTTCGCAAATTTCGGGTCTTCCACTTGTTCACAAATCGCCACTTTGTATCCTTTTTGCACCAAACGATTTAAATATCCTTCTACGGAATGATAAGGAACTCCACACATAGGTGCGCGTTCTTCCAAACCACAACTCTTTCCGGTTAATGTAATGTCCAGTTCTTTGGTAACAGTAAGTGCGTCATCAAAGAACATTTCATAAAAGTCACCTAGTCTATAGAATAAGATGCAATCCTTATATTGCGCTTTTGTCTCCATATATTGTTGCATCATTGGTGTTAATTCTGCCACGTTTTTTCTCCTTTGTTTTTACATAATCATACAGAGTAAATTATAGCTCAATTTCACAAAAAACACAAGATTTTCTATGAATTATAACACTCTATATTTCGGCTTTTCTTCTTGGAAAATCCAGTACAGTAAATAACCGCTTAAAGGAATGCCGACAGCACATAAACCGGAAAATATAACTGCGAAAGGTAGACAGATTTGTCCAAACAAATGAAATGGCTGGTCGCTATAATCCCACACTCCCAAATGAAGCCATTGATTTACAATGATTCCCGTTATAAATTCACAGGCTGTAACAAAAACAGTACATCTTATTACCTGCTTCCACATAGGCTCGCTCCAATGCATTGCACGTCCCTGAAACGCAAAAAATGCCATGCAAATTCCGCCAAGCACAAACATACTCCAATGCGAAAAACCACGAAACACGATTTCGAATGTGTAATATATGGAACCGCCTACCAACCATAAAAAACCATACTCCAACAATCGTTTAAAAGCCATAAAAAACGCCCTCCCTATGTAAACTAATACATAGTTTGGACGTTTTTCTTAATTTTATCTATGGAATATTCTTCATTTCGCCTATATAATAAAAGCCTTTGCATTCTTTCAAATGTACATCTACTATTTTGCCAATCAAACTCTTATCACCAGGGAAATGTACCAGAAGATTGTTACTCATTCTTCCTGTAACAAGACTTTCATCATGGTCATTTACAGCTTCAACTAACACAGCCTGCACCGTATCTTCATGTACCCTGCATACCTCTGCTGAAATATCTTGAACCTCTTTTAAAAGGCGGTCAAAGCGATGCTTTACCACATCCTCTGGAATTTGATTATCCATTGTAGCAGCAGGTGTTCCGGTGCGTTTAGAATAAATAAATGTAAAAGCACTGTCATATCGCACCTGTTTTACCACATCCATAGTTTCCAAAAAGTCTTCTTCAGTTTCACCTGGGAAACCAACAATAATATCTGTGGTCAAAGAAATATCCGGTATGGCTTCCTTGATTTTTTGAACCAATTCCAAATATTGCTCTTTTGTATAACGACGATTCATTTTCTTTAGAATCTCCGTGCTTCCTGATTGAACTGGAAGATGTAAGTGTTTGCACACTTTTTTTGAATTTTTCATAACTTCAATCAGTTCATCCGATAAGTCCTTTGGATGAGAGGTCATAAAGCGAATACGTTCCAGACCTTCAATTTTTTCGATTTCCTGTAATAATTGTGCAAAACTCATCGGTTCTTCTAAATTTTTGCCATAAGAGTTCACGTTTTGGCCGAGTAACATTACCTCCACAACCCCATCAGCAACCAAACGTTCAATTTCTCGAATGATATCCTTTGGATTACGACTTCTCTCACGTCCACGCACATACGGCACGATACAATAACTACAGAAATTATTACAACCAAACATGATATTCACGCCTGATTTAAATGAAAATTTACGTTCACTTGGTAAATCTTCTACAATTTTATCTGTATCTTTCCAAATATCAATCACCATTCTTTGTGATTCGAACCGAGTTGCAATTAACTCTGCAAATTTATAAATATTGTGTGTTCCAAATATGATGTCTACAAAGCGATAACTTGTTCTTAATTTTTCTACCACATGTGGTTCCTGCATCATACAGCCGCAAAGTCCAATCATCATGTGAGGATTTTTCTTTTTTGCCGCCTTAAGTTGTCCCAGACGACCATAAACACGCATATTTGCATTTTCGCGAACCGTACAGGTGTTATAGATGACAAAGTCTGCTTTGTCTTCATCTGCTTCTTCTTTATAGCCAATCTGTTCCAATATACCAACTAATTTTTCGGAATCACGTGCATTCATCTGGCAGCCAAAGGTTGTAACGCAGAACGTAAGTGGACGTCCAGCTTCCGCAGATGCAATTTTCACATATTCACTTGCCTTTTTGATAAAATAATATTGACGTTCCGGTTCGGTTGCCGGCGCTTCTTTTGTAATATCAATATTATTTATGTATTCATTCATTTCCTTCATTTGATATCCTTTCTAAACAAACTGGTTTGTCTTTTCATCATATGCATAATCGATAATGTCAAGTTTTTTAATTAAAGAAGCTTTCTCGATTGCCAAGTCGTCACATAACATATCCAGATTTGCATAATGGTCTCTTAACTTCGTATTCACAACACTTAAACATAGCATTGGGTCATTCGGTAATGCGTTCATCGTATAGCCTCTCCTCTGTAATTAAAACTTCCGGTTGATAATCAAACTCATCTGCATCGATTGCGTCCAGCATCTGACACTCAAATGCCAGTGCTATGGTATGAAATGTTGGATGCTTGTCCATAAATTTATCGTAAAATCCCTTGCCATAGCCAATGCGATTTCGGTTCTTGTCAAAGGCTACACCAGGCATAATTACAAGAGCATGTGTATCGTTTGCAGGAACTTTTCTCTCTGGTTCCAGAATTCCACGATAGCCTTCCTTTAAGTCGGAGAAGTCCGAAATGTAATAAAAATTCATATCTTCGCCTTCTATTTTTGGAACAGCTACGCGTTTTCCTAATCCCCACGCTTTCTTAATAATTGAGTTTGTTCCCACTTCATTGCGATAATCCACATAGCAATAAATAATATTTGATTCCAAAAAGAAAGGATGAGTCAACACGCAATCCTGAATCTTGCGACTGTTCTCCTCCCACTCTTTTTTGTCCATACTATCTCTGTATGAAAGAACACGTTTTCTAATGTCCCTCTTTGTTTCCATATTTTTCACCTAGGTTTGTAATAGAGCCGTCATTTTCTTTGATAGAAATATTATCTAGCGTACCTCTTAAATTACGTTTAAAATCATCAATAAACTCTCTGCGAAGCGCTTGTTGTTCGGCTTTTTCTTCGTCTGTTAAACCTTCAGCTTTTGCCTTGCGAGCTAACACATTAATTCGTTCAATTTTTTCCTCTGTCATCTTCTTTGGTCCTTCCTTAAATCTTATCTTATATTACATCATAACTTCTTTTTCGTCTATATTTTTTAGCTTGAATAATTTTCCAAGAAACCATAAACTTGTCCCAATGATGTCATTTTGATTCCTTTTTTTACTTTTTCTCTTATTTCTTCCGGTAAAACATCAACTAATATTGTTGTGTAATCATAGACCGTTTTATTGTCTGACTCATAAACAGTAACATACCCATCCAACTCTTTGATATAATAACAAAGTTCTGTTTCCGTCACTGCTTCAGTTAGTTGTTTGTTTTGTTGATTATGTTTATCCAATGCACGCTGATAACTGATACGATAAGCCAATACAAATAATAAAACTAATACTAAAAATCCCAAGAAAAAACCAATACCATATTTTTTGTTCATAAAGGCAACTCCTTTTTTGTTATACAGTATTGGTTCAATTGTCAAAATTTATTCAATTTCTTCCGCCTTTACCAGTTTAAACTTCTTTAACAGCGATAATATTTTTCGTCCTTTTGGAAAAGCCAGAATCTCATTTGGAGTCAAAGCACCCAATTTCAGCAACGCAATCATGTAGGCTGCACCCGCAAAAACGATAGTAACTAGAGTTGCTAGTTTTTCCAGTGCAAAGATTGCAAGTGAATTCCAGACAACAAGAATCACTGCTCCCATGATAAAGGATGCTCCAAACGGAATGATAAATGTCTTCTTAAATTCCTGATGGTATCCGGATACTTTTCTAATTGCTATGGCATTTAAAATACACATACAAAGCGAGAAAATAATATTTCCAACTACTAGTGAATATATCTCCCATTTAAATCCAACTAACATAATTACAACCGCAATGAGATGGACACCCAGTGAGATAGCTCCATGTTTTACCGGTGTTGTCATCTTGTTTAAGCCCTGTAATATAGAATTTGTTACTGTAGATAGACAATAAAATACAACTGTAATAGCTCCAATACGTAACATTTTAGCCGGAATGGTTATGTTTCCAACATAAAGTAAAGATAAAATTTGATGTGGCATAACAAAAAATGCCACAAAGCTTGGAATGGCAACCAGCATTGCGAAACGGATAACCATGCTGATTTTTGAGCGTATCTCCTGTTTTGTACCGTTTGCTACTGAAGCGGTTAAGCTTGGTATCAATGAAGAACCAAGTGCATTTGCTACTGCAAGAGGGATATGAATAAGCGTATTATATTTTCCAGTAAACATACCCAAGAATTCTGCTGCCTGCTTCTCCGTATGACCTTGCGTCAACATAACAGAACTAAAAATCCCTTGATCAATGGTATCGTTAATATTATAAATGGCCGTACTTAAAATAACCGGCGCAATGGTAAGTACTAATGCAGTATAGATCTCCTTATATCCTTCTTGGGTTTGGGAATGATCGCGAGCTATGCGACGTTTCATTGTAGGATAATAAAGTTTTAGTAAAACAAGCAAAAATACCAAACCAAAGACTGCTCCTATCAATGTCCCTAGTGTACCGCCGGCTGCACCATAAGCAAATGGTAAAGAAGGCTCATTTTTTGCTTCTGCTACTTTCTTTCCCATCTCCAGTAAATAACTTGCCCCCACAATGCTGACGATGGCATTTACTATCTGTTCAAGAATCTGAGAAACTGCAGTTGGCACCATAGTGCCCATACCTTGAAAATATCCTCGTACTACGCCCATAACAGCAACCACAAATAAACACGGAGCAAGGACCCGAAGTGCATGTGCACTTAAGCGAAGGGACATAATATTTCCAGCAATAAAATCAGCAAAAAGAAATACAATAATACCTACAAGCGCACCCACTGCAATAGCAAACAATAACGCACCTTTGAAAATACGCATGGCATTCTTGTGTTCCCCTTTGGAATTCCTTGCAGAAACCAGTTTCGATACTGCAAGTGGCAAACTATAAGAGGTAAGTAAAAGGGCAATGTTATAGATGGAAAATGCGCAACCGTAAAAGCCTTGGCCTTCATCGCCAAGGATATTATTAACCGGTATACGATATGCCAGCCCTATTAAACGCGTTATAATGCCTGCAGCCGCTAAGATGGCGCCCTGTATAAGAAAACTATTATTTTTCTTCTTTTGTTCCCCGTTCATAAAATAACCTCTATCTTACAATTTGCAATATTTCTAGTATTTCCTTTTGTTTTTGTTCCATTTCGATACGTTCATCGTCTTCCATGTGGTCGTACCCAAACAAATGTAACATGCTGTGTGCGATTAAAAATGCATACTCTCGCTCAACAGAATGACCATAATCCTCTGCTTGAGAGATAACTTTTTCCTTGGAAATCACAATGTCACCCAACATTAATTCGCCGGATTCTGGATGAAATGCATCCATTACGTCTTCAAGAAAATCAAAGTTTCCGGCTTCTTCGTAATCAATCATCGGGAAAGATAATACATCCGTTGGTCGGTCAATCTCTCGAAAATTGCAATTCATTTCCTGAATTTCATCATTCATTGTCAATAATAAATTCACTTCTGCCTCATATGGACAAGCCACGTAGTCTAAAGCGGCATTTATAACCTTTTCCGCTAATTCTTTACATGGCAACTCTAATTTTAATTCGCCTTCTTCTTCAAAAAATAATGTCATTATTTTTTCCTTCTCTCTTTTGCACGTTCTTGTTTGTGCTCGTATTCTTCGTACGCTTTTACAATCTTTTGTACCAGCGGATGTCTCACAACGTCTTTGCTTGTCAGGTTGCAAATGGCAATATCATCAATATTTTTTACGACTTTTGTTGCCACATCCAAACCGGAAATCATACCTGCCGGCAAGTCTTTTTGTGTCGCATCACCGGTGATAACTACCTTGGACCCAAACCCGATACGAGTCAGGAACATTTTCATTTGAGCCGGTGTGGTATTTTGTGCTTCATCCAGAATGATAAAGGCATTGTCTAAGGTTCGCCCTCTCATGTAGGCGAGAGGTGCTACTTCGATCAATCCTTTTTCTGAGTTTTTGATAAAACTTTCCGCTCCCATAATCTGATACAACGCATCATAAAGGGGTCTAAGGTAAGGGTCAATCTTACTTTGCAAATCTCCCGGAAGGAAGCCTAATTTTTCGCCTGCTTCAATGGCAGGACGCGTCAAAATAATTCGTCCAACTTCATTATTCTTAAATGCGGTGATTGCCATCGCCATAGCAAGATAAGTTTTTCCGGTACCTGCAGGTCCAAGACCGAATACAATCATTTGCTTGCGAATCGCGTCTACATATTTCTTCTGCCCTACGGTTTTCGGTTTAATTGGTTTTCCCTGAAGGGTATGGCAGATAATATCCTTGTCAATTTCTACCAATTCCTTTTCGTTGTCTTCAAACACTAACGAAATGGCGTAATCAACATTTTGTTCTGATATGGTATTTCCGCGCTTTGAAAGAGCCATTAACTGCTCCAACACACGTTTAGCCTGATTAACACGGACTGCTTCGCCCAGAATCTTTACATTTCCATCTCGTGCAATCAAGGTGACATGAAGTGTGCGTTCTATTTTCTTGGCAAAAGCATCAAATTGACCAAATATATTACTTTCGTGCTCTGCCGGAATCTCGATAAATTCTTCCATAATACTCATGAATATAATTCCTCGCTAATTCATTTCATAATCCATTTTATTCTACCACAGGAGGCGATTGGAAATCAACGATTTTCCTATTTAACCCCACTTCTTCAAGCAAAGTTATGGTAGCACTTGCTCGCATACCTTCTTTATCCTCAATAATATTGAAATTAGAGTCCAAAATAACGGCATCCTGCTCTTCTAATTCTTTGCAAAATCGTTTGTAATTATTTGTTAATAAGGTTTCCATTTCTTTTTTGCTATATTCTGTTTCTACAAATTCATATTCTAAAAGCGTTTTCTTACCGATGAAAAATGGAAGGTAAAAATTTTCGCCAAACTTCAGCTCCGTCTCCTTTGTCTGTACTTCAAAGTTTTCAAATGAATTTTTAGTCCACCCCAACATAAATTCATGTTTTCCAGTTTTAAGAAAAAACAAACGTCTCTTTTTATTTGTGTATTGTTTTTTATCATATTTCTTTGAAATTTTATCTTCATACTGAACGTTCCGCTCGATAAGAATATCCGCATCTGACGTTACATAACGATATGCAATTACTTCTTTCGCATCATTTAACACATCCACTGTTCCTGAAACAAGAATATTGCCCGTTTGGATTTCATCACCTGCCACCACCTGTGGCACGCCATTTCTTGTTACAATGCTTTTTATTACACCATCCTTATCTGCAACAATATCGCTTGGTTCCTCTTTTTCCTCTGCCATCTCAAATGTATCTGTATTTTCTTTAACATGAATAAAAAGACGGGTCCCTTGTATAGATGCTGACACCCAGATAATGTCGTTAAAATTCTTACGAATGTTTTTTGCAATCTGCTCGCAATCAACCTTACGCTTAGCCATTCCATGGGAAACATTCTGAGTTTCTAAATATTCTAGGAGAACGTCATCGGTAATGGAAAGATTCCCTTGAAAATCAATATCCCAGAGAAAAAAGGTAAAGCTGTAAATCAAAATCATACATAGAATAACGCCTATAAAAAATAGTTTTCGTTTTCTGTACTTATGGAAAAAGAAGGGCAATCCATACCGCCCTTCTATCGTTACTCTTGTCTGTGTCTTTTTTAATATTGGTTTTAATTTACGAAATCCGGTTATTCGAATATACATTTCATAAGCATTATGCCGTGCCTCTAGTCCCCACACATCGATTTTCTTATTCTTACACAGATTCAAAAAACGTTCCGGCGAGTAACCTGTTACACGAATCTTTAAGTAACCTTGAATATAACGAAATAATGAAGTAAACAATACCTAGCCTCCCTCATGAAATTCAATTCCTGTAATATGTCCAACAATTTTCATTTCATCATTTGTATAAAATTCAATCTGTAGATTTCTCCCTATTATGTGTATTTTCCCCAGTTTTGTTTGCACTCGAATAAGTTTATCTGTATATTCCAATATTCCACGATAATTCTCAATACATGCTTCCGACTGTCCTGCAATTGTAAGTAAGGGCACTCCAAGTAAGACATCCTTTGGCATGCCAGCGGCATCTGTGATGCGCGCTTTTAAGTTCTTTTTGTCCATAAAAAAGCCACACATATACGTTTGTATTAAGTATATGTGTGACAGTTTTGTAATATTATAATATTATATCTTTTATAATCGCTTCATTTTGCACCGCTGTATCAACAATTGTATACGCCTTACGTAGTCTTTCCTTCGCCTGTGCAAGCTTCTCTTTATCATTTGCATGAATGGTTGCAAGCACATCATCTTTCTCTACTTTATCTCCACGCTTCTTGTGTAACACAAGACCAACTGTTAAGTCAATTTCGCTTTCTTTTGTTTCTCTACCGCCACCAAGCAATAAGGAAATACGTCCGATTTCTTCTGTCTGAATCTTTGCAACAAAACCATCTTCCTCGCATAACACATCTTCCACGTATTGAGCCACAGGCAATTTTCCAGGATTCAACACTTCTTCCTCGCATCCGCCTTGTGCAACAATGAATTTTCGGAATGTGTCAAATGCTGTTCCATCAATCAGTGTTTGTTTCAATTGTCCTCGCGCTTCTTCTAGCGTTTCCGCCTTTTCAGCCGCAACCACCATATAAGAGCCAAGTGTCAGCACCAGTTCTTCCAAATCTTTTGGTCCTTTTCCGTGTAACGTATCAATTACTTCCTTCACTTCTAGTATATTTCCAACAGCATTTCCAAGTGGTTGATCCATATCAGAGATAATGGCTGCCATCTTCTTTCCGGCAAGTTTACCGATGCTGACCATTGCCTCTGCAAGCGCTATGGAATCTTCCAATGTCTTCATAAATGCACCGTCACCGGTTTTGACATCTAATACAATTGCATCTGCGCCGGAAGCCAGTTTTTTACTCATAATGCTGCTTGCAATCAGTGACATTTGGTCTACGGTTCCTGTCACATCCCGAAGGGCATATAACTTTTTATCGGCCGGAGCAAGGTCTGCCGTTTGTCCGGCAATGGCCATATGGATTTCATTTACATTTTTAATAAAGGTTTCTTTAGAGATGCCT
Organism: Faecalimonas sp.; assembly: GCA_045649385.1. Classification (GTDB taxonomy): domain Bacteria; phylum Bacillota; class Clostridia; order Lachnospirales; family Lachnospiraceae; genus Faecalimonas. The sequence goes on from JAZRPT010000014.1 coordinate 45,001, forward strand.
GTTGTGAATCCCGTGAAGCTTTCTAACTTATCAATAGTTCCACCAGTATGACCAAGTCCTCTGCCTGACATTTTTGCAACGGCAACACCAAGGGAAGCAACCATTGGTCCTAATACCAAAGAGGTTTTATCTCCCACACCTCCGGTACTGTGTTTATCCACTTTGATGCCTTCGATTGCAGACAAATCTAGCATATCGCCGCTTTCAGCCATAGCGAGTGTCAGTTCCTTTGTTTCTTCTGGGGTCATCCCTTGAAAACAGATTGCCATCATCATGGCAGACATCTGATAATCAGGAATGTCACCTTTGGTATAACCGTTGATCATGTAACCAATTTCTTCCTTTGTCAATTCCATGCCGCGTTTTTTCTTGAGAATCAAATCATACATTGTCATAGATTATTCACCCTCTTTTAATTCTTTTATTTCTTCAAATTCACGTCTGCCCATTCGTACGTCATCCATAAATTCCGCTAAATGTTCCGGAAGTGCCTCAAACAGATATGCACCTGTTTTCTTTGTCTGCTCCATATGTTCTTCCTGCATTTCTCGATTTATCATAATAATTTCTTCCCATAATTCCTTTGCTGAAATGCGATGTGCACCTGCACCCATAATAATCATCTGCTCCATCATATCGGAGGTCGCAACACGGACGTGATATTTTTTACTTATATCATGAACCGTTTTTTCGATGTATTGGTCGGCTGTTTCCGCTTCTTTGGTGTAGACTACATAAATGTTGTGGTACTTCAATACTTCGCCTGGATTTCCTTCCACTTTATATCCGTCAAAAACTAAAATGACTATGTTCTTTCGATATCCCTGAAAATTACATAGGATATCCATAAGTTTTCCTCTGGCACCTGCAATATTTGCTTCTGCCAGCTCCTTTAAATCTTCCCATGCAAAAATGATATTATAACCATCTACCAATAAGATTTCCGGTAATTGCTCTTGCTTCTTCACTTTCTTTGGTTCAGAACATGCCATTACTGTTCTTGTACTGTCAAACCGTTCTCTTTTGCTCGTACCGTAGGTACGTTCAAAAATTGCTCGTAATTCATCATCATCCATTGTTGGTGGTTCAATATAAGCGTATGCTTCAGCTGTTTTTTGACGATTTTGCTTTGAAAGACTTTCCGTGTGCATATAGCTTTCTACTTCATTCCAAGGAACAGTAAATCCGGCGCCGTGACTACAAAAAACGGAACCTGTCGGATTTTCCAAATCATTTTCTGCATCATAACCAATTTTTGCAACAACTTCCTCCGTATTATGGCACAGTTCATACCCTTTTAATGTACAAAACAGTCTACCAAGACCTCTTGTATAAGAAACAACCTCCATCTGATAATCACGCATACGGATAACCGGGGCGATTCCTTTTAATATGGACATATCACCATCTATTTCCGGTGGTACAAATGTTCCATTCATCTTTTGGATATCTGACATGGCACGTCCAATCATATCAGAAGGAACTTCCAACTGATATTCATAAGCCGGCTCTAACAAAATGCTTTTTGCACGCTTTAATCCTTGACGAACTGCACGGTAGGTTGCCTGCCTGAAATCCCCGCCTTCCGTATGTTTCAAGTGTGCACGTCCATTGACCAGGGTAATCTTCATATCTGTTATCTCTGAACCTGTCAGTACACCTTTATGCTGTTTTTCTTGCAAGTGTGTCAGAATCAGTCTTTGCCAGTTCTTATCTAAAATATCCTCACTAACATTTGTCTCAAACGTCAGTCCGTTTCCTCGTTCTGTCGGCTCCAATAGTAAGCGTACTTCTGCATAGTGACGAAGAGGTTCATAATGCCCTGCACCCTCTACTGTATCTTCTATAGTCTCTTTGTAGACAATATTACCTGTGCCAAATTCAACTGGTGTATCAAAACGTTCTGCAATTATGTTTTTGAGAATCTCTATCTGCACTTCTCCCATAACCTGTGCGTGAATCTCGTTTAATTGCTCGTTCCATACGATGTGAAGTTCCGGTTCTTCTTCCTCAAGCTGTTTTAATTTCACATACATTCCATGCACATCGCATCCGTCCGATAATTGGATTTGATAGGTTAATACCGGTTCTAAAACAGGTGGAAATGAATCTAATTCCTTTCCTAAGCCTTCCCCGACCTTGGTACTATTTAAACCTGTTACCGCGCAGATATTACCTGCTGTAACTTCATTGACTGTTGTATAGGATAACCCTGAATAGATACGAATCTGATCCGCCTTTTCGTCTGGCTTTAGCAATTCTTTTACTTTCAGTGAACCTCCGGTTATTTTTAAATGTGTCAGACGTGTGCCTTGTTTATCTCTGGAGATTTTATAAACCTTTGCTCCAAATGTTTCTGTATATTGTGGAATAGATGTATAGTGTTCAAAATTTGCCAGAAATTCTTCCACGCCTTGCATTTTTAATGCCGAACCCCAAAAACAAGGAAATATTTTTCTTTTAGAAATCAACTCAGTTATTGCGCCTTTTTCAATCATGTGCCCTTCTAAATAGGCTTCCAAAAGTGTTTCTTCGCACATTGCAAGACTTTCTTGAAATTCTTCCGAAGCTCTATCCAATGAAAAATCAATACATCTTTCATCCAGACGCTTTCGCAATTCTGTTAATAAGGCTTCTTTATCTGTTCCGGGCTGGTCCATTTTATTTACAAATATAAAAGTGGGAATATCATAACGTTCTAATAATTTCCACAAGGTTTGTACATGGCCTTGCACACCGTCAGAACCACTAATGACCAAAATTGCATAATCAAGTACTTGGAGTGTGCGTTCCATCTCTGCTGAGAAATCCACATGTCCCGGAGTGTCAAGAAGCGTAATATCTTTTTCTCCAAGCGTTACTTCTGCTTGTTTTGAAAAGATGGTAATACCACGTGTACGTTCGAGGGCATTATGATCTAAGAATGAATCCCCATGGTCCACTCTTCCTATTTTTCTTATATTTCCACTTAAATATAAAATACTCTCTGCCAGCGTGGTTTTACCTGCGTCCACATGGGCAAGAATTCCTACCACCAAGTGATTCTGATTCATAAGTTACTCCTAAAACATCTCATCATACATTGCCGTAATTTGAAATAATGTTGTCAATCAACTTGGAAACTTCACTTCTGGAAAGCGTTTCCGGATGTTCCTGTATCTGAATATTATAATGACAACATAACATGGTTAAATATTCAATCTGCTTTTTTGTACACGGTTGCACCTTCTTTGGTTTGTATTGTAATTGTGAAGGTATGAATAATTTTGCATCTGAATCTTCAAAATCATGGCCTAGCATATGATAAATTTTGGCTGTTGCAAGTGCATCATGATAAGCCCTGTGCGCCGCTTGATTGGTAATCTGATAATACTCACACAGCGCACCTAAACTTTTTGATTCTAATTGTCGCAAGGTTTTTCTGGCAATTTGCAAGGTATCAATCCCCTCTTTTTCAAACAAATAACCATATTTTGAAGCATGTTGTTTCATAAATTTATAATCGAACATGATATTATGTCCAACCAGAATATATCCTTCGCAAAAGGAAACAAAATCACGAATAATATCTTTGGTCGCCCTTGCATTTGCAACCATTTTATTTGTGATTCCGGTTATCTCTGTAATCTTAGATGAAATTGGATTTTGTGGTTTTACAAATTCAATAAATCGTTCACATACTTTTCCATCAATTACTTTTAAAGCACCAATTTCTATAATAGAATCACTTTCAGCATCAAGTCCTGTTGTTTCTAAGTCAAATGCAACATAATCTTTTATCATAAGTTACTCGTTTTCCTCCCGTAAATCATAAGCAGAAAATAGCATGTTAATGATGGACTCGTACTCTTTCAGACGTTCCGTTTTCTTAATTTTCTTTCCTACTTTCTCCGCATCTTCGAATAAAGTAAGCATGTAAAACCAAAGTTCCTTCATTTTAAACAAAACGTTTCGTTCTCCTGAACTGATTTTTATATATTCATCAAGAATCATGTTATGAAAAGACAGCAAAGCGTCTTTGTCTATGTGTGTCAATAATCCTGGGTTATGAATAATTCCACGACCAATCATAACATGTTTTAAATCGGGAAACTGCTGAGTTAGTCTTAATAAATCACTTGCTTTTCTAATGTCACCGTTATAGCAAATTGGATTCTTGCTTTCCTCGTATGCAAATTTAAACATATCTAGATTAGGGGTGTTTTGATAGTAATCGATTTGAACTCTTGGATGAATCGTCAATTCTTCAATTGGATATTTATTATAAATTTTCAATAATTCATAAAATTCGTCAGGGGAATCCTTCCCTATTCTTGTTTTGACTGAAATTTTAAAATCAGCTTTTTCGTATATTTCATCTAAAAATCGGTCTAGTTCTTCCGGATATGCCAAAAAACCGGACCCTTTTTTCTTCGTGACCACTGTTTTTGAAGGACAACCAAGATTTAAATTGATTTCATCATACCCCATTTGAACAATATCTTTAGCAGTTTTTAAAAAATCTTCAGCATTATTTGTTAAAAGTTGTGGAACAACATATAATCCGTCATTATGTTCCGGCGATAACTCTTTTAATTCCCTTGTATTAAACTTCTTATCCTTATGAGGAACAATAAACGGTGTGAAATACTTATCCATTTTTCTAAAATACTTATGATATGCATTTCGATACACATAGGTTGTAATACCTTCCAATGGTGCTAAATAATATTGCATGTAAGTGTCTCCAATACTTTCCTTGCCTTTTCTAAGCGCAAGTTAAATTGTTCATAAAAGTCTTCTGTTTGATGATAAGGTTCCATGAAAAAATGCTGTAAGATAAATAAATCAATCTTCTTAACCAGCCCATCATCTGCAATATGCATTAGTTTCTCCTGCACATCATCAATAAAGTAATGCCAGTCTAGTATGTATTTCTTGTTTTCTTGAAGATTTGGCGTGTCAATCCATTTCTTCACCTTCACCTTTGTTTTGTTCGAATTCTTGCATTCATGAATTTGAAGGAAATACTTAAAATCCTGATTTTCATAGAATCTTCCTAATGGAAACAGGCGACAAATCCCAGGTCTAAAACTATGAATCGAACACCGTCCTTCTGTATTCAAAAAATGACAAGAGTCTTGTTCTCCACTC
>JAZRPT010000015.1:0-3092 GCA_045649385.1 Faecalimonas sp.
GGCCATGGTCAGGCTTTTGCCACTTCCTTGCGTGTGCCATATCACACCTCCTTGTCTGCGCCCGTCATTCCGGCGCTTCTGCACGGTCTGCACGATGCGCTGTATAGCAAAAAACTGCTGGTACCGGGCTATCTTTTTCACCTTGGCATCATACACCACAAAATAACGTATGAGTTCCATGGCTCTCTCCGGGCTGAACAGAGAACAAAATACCCTATCCTGTTCCGTGGGCTTGCGACCGGAGACTAATTCACCGGGCAAGGCTGTATGATAGCGTTCATCTTCTTCCTTCCATTTCCCCCAGAATTTGCGTGGGGTATCTGTTGTGGCATAGCGCACAACATTCCTGTTTGTTGCCACCACCATCTGTGCATACTTATACAGGTGGGGAATCCACTCTCGCCCCTGGTTGCGCAGATGCTGTGCTACAGCCTCTTCCACTTTGTTGACCGGAGCCTTGCACTCTATCACCGCAAAGGGAATGCCATTGATAAACAGAACCAGGTCCGGCTGCGCATTGTGCTGCTTATCCACGCTCTCTACGGCAAATTCCTCCGTCACATGAAAGAGATTGTTCTGCGGGCATTCCCAGTCTATGAATTTCAAATTAAAGTTCTGCACATGCCCCTCGCCCACATGCTCAGGATAGCTGCTGCCCAGCATCAGCATATCATATACCTGCTCGCTGGCGCGAACCAGCCCGGTCACAATGGGGGCGTCCAGCTCATCCATGGCTCGCTCGATATTGCTTGCGGAAAATTCATTTTCCACGCCTCCATATTCATAGCGGTTCAACTTACGCAACTGACCGCGCAGCACATCGCGCAGCAATACATGATAGCCACTCCCCCGCTGTTTTCGACAATTCTCCGGGCTCAGATACTCGTATCCAAGCCCCTGCAACACCTCCAGAGCCGTGCGCTTAGTGGCATTCTTCTCTAAATATAAATCTGCTTTCATTCCTTGCCCTCCTTACACCGTTACCCGCACCTTACCCGTCAGCAGCTGCTGCATTAAAGCCTTCTTTTTAAGTTTTTCTTGTTCAAGATTTTCTTCCATCAATTTTATCACGTTTGAAAAGGCATCCAATAATACAACACATTGTCGTTGTGTATAAAGAGGAGGTAAATTTATTGCCATGGAAAAAAAATCTTTATCAGATACATTCATACGGTCGTATCGCGCTCCCGTATTTGCGACACTCTGAATATATTCATGCCAAAGCGATGTCTGAAAATAATATTTCAAATACTTATCGCACACACATTCAGCACTACATGAAAATACTGTATACAATGGAGACACTACTCCATCACAACAATCATTCTGATTGATTGGACCACAGGGTGCAGATGTAGAAATCCGAGGCTTATAAATAAAATCTCCGATTTCCGCAACATAATATCGGTCTATATTTTCTTCATTGGCTATATTTTTGTCAAATTGTACGTTCTGAGGAACAATCCCATATTTTGCACTATTAGATAAAACTACAGAATACTTCAAATCTTTATTTTTTATTAACTTTTTCTTCGTTATCGAAGACAACAAGCGAACAGAATAGCCTCGTGCTAATTTTAATTTATTTCCTCCCATTATGAGCTGGCACAAATATTTCTTTAAACGTTTCTTTTCTTCCAGCAACTTCGTTTTGAGTTCAATTATCCTATCCTGAGCTGAAAGAATCTCTGCAATCTTCCGCTGCTCAGCAATGGGGGGTAGGTTAATCTGTATGTGCTGGAATGTACTTTTATTAACAATGGGGACAGCCTGCGTACCAGCCATTCTTCTCACCATAGAAGAACAATTTAACAAAGCATAATAGAAAAAGCTTTGGTCTACTCCCTCTTTAGCAGTGCATGCATTAATTTGCTGATTGTATGCCATAGCCTCAGCAATTTGCGCAACTTTTCCAATTGTTGAACCGATACAGACAAATAATACGCTTCCCTCTCTAGCCAGCCTTGTTTTAATTATTCCTTTATTAGAGAGTTTAATAGCCGTTTTTTTTATAAATCGCGTACCACAAATATCTCCCGGTGTAACAAAACCATATTCATCCCCGAAGTTTTCTCTATTTTTTGTAGGTGGAGTTGATCCGGTAGAGATAACAGCAATATCTTTCAACCTAAAACTTTTCCAGTTATCAGTTTGAATTTTCATTAGTTTATTTTTGTTGACCTTGTGCTTTATCTGCAAATTTTAAGATAGATTCCAACGACGTAGGATTTTGTACCAATGTTGTCAGTAATTGCATTCCCATTGCTTGATTTGGATCAATACCGACTGCTTGCTCTGTTCTCTCCAGATTAATTTTCGCTGTTTCCAACATCAATTTTCGCAGGGTCTCTTCTTCATTAATTTTGTTCGATAACGCATCAGGACAATAATTTCTATTTTTTATTGCAGACCAATCTATATTTTTATATTTGAGAGACTTTGCTATTTTTTCCAATAAAGTAATGTACATATCAAATGTCTCATTTCCTTCCTTTTTTCGAGACTCTAAAATAAAATTTTTATAGGCTTCAGAAACTTCATTCTCATCGTGAAAAACGACTTCTACCATATTCAAAGCTTTGACATTCTCGATATTTGATACATGAAATCTGTATGCCATGAGAGTTTTAAAAATAAAATTTCTTTCGTTTCGTCGTCCATAGCGGTGTTGCCAAAACAAGGTAAGACCTGTAGCAATAAGGCCAGATATTAAAGCCGATAAAATCATTATAATGGTATTTTCCATAATTTATTTTTTAGGTAATTTCTTGATTTGTTTTTCAGCGGAGCGGAGGGATTCCACGAAGGCAAATTCGATGGGGGAGAGTTCAGCGGTGAGGCGTTGTTTGTATTTAGAGAATTCCTCGGCAGCGCGGCGGTCTGCCAGTTCGCGGGAGATGCGCCCGGCATTGTCGAGCACATCGCTGCGGGACATGCGCAAGAAGTCATCTACATGAGTAATCCAATCCTTCATGTACATGGGAACACCACGCAGCGCCTGGAGTTCGGCAAGATCCAAGAAGGCGGAGACGAGGTAGTTGAGAGTTGAAAGCTCTTTTTCCTGAAGATAATTTTTTGCGGTCTGTGCCTCC
>JAZRPT010000016.1:0-34749 GCA_045649385.1 Faecalimonas sp.
AGGCAAGGCCAATTCTTATGAAACTGGCAGAAAAGGTGGCAGAACGATTGCGCGGGGAAGGCCAGCGGGCACAGATGGTGAGTGTGGAGATCAAATACAATACGTTTCAAAGTGTCTCCCATCAAAAGCAGTTGTTGAAGGCAACCAGTAATGGTCAGGTCATTTATGAAAATGCGTGTGAACTTTTTCGTGAATTGTGGACCGGAGAGCCAATACGTTTACTTGGAATTCGAACATCGAAGTTGGTGGATGAAAAGGCACCTGAGCAGATGAGTATCTTTGATTACGAGGAGGGACTTGTAAGTAAAGAAAGAGGCACATTTGCAAAAAGTGTGTCAAGGAAGAATGAAAAACATGCGAAATTGGACAAAACGATGGATGAGATTCGTAAGAAATTTGGCAATGACTCCATAAAAAGAGGACAATTTTAACATATCATTCCAAGGAAATTTATGCTATACTATATGAATAAATCATTTTTCTGAAGAGAGGAATCGTGAAAATGCTGATTAGTGAACGTATCTATAAGTACATGGAAGAAAAGAAAATAACTCAGATAGAGTTCTCAAGAAAAACCGGAATTACACAGAGTACGGTTAGCGATTGGAGAAGAAAGGGAACTAATCCGTCTGCTGATAAGATTATGATTATCTGTGAAGTGCTTGGTGTTACGCCGTATGAACTTCTTTTAGATACAGACAATAAAAAAATGAAGGAATATAAAGCGATTGACCATGTAGTGTTAAATAAAGATTCCAAAGAATACGCATTGATTGAAACATATCAGAAGTTAGATTTAAGTGCACAGAGACGTTTGGAAGGTTATATGAACGCATTGATGGATATGAAATAATAAATTTTGAATTAATGGTGTGTTTGGAGGTTGACACACCATTGTTTTTGAGTTAAGATAACGCATATACAATATAGAAAGGAGAAAACGTATGAATATAAGTGATATAAAGCAATTAAAAGAGAGAGATGGAATGACAGAAGAGCAGATTTCTGAATCGACAGGTATACCGCTTGATATCATATGTAAGTGGTTTTCGGGGGAGTTAGAGGAACCGAAATATATGACACCACGCGAATTTGGAGTATTTCTTGTGAAGCGAGGGATACAATTTATATTATGGCGACACAAAGGAATTATGCAAAAGTAGAAAAGGAGTATGTTATAATTCAATTAAGAAAAGAGCGAGATGCTCTGCTGAAGAATTTTGGGTATAAACTCCCAACAAAGAAGAAGCAAAATCCCAAGTGATTTTGCTCTTTTTATGTCCAATCATGATGTAAAACTGTCACGACAAATTACTATCGAACATACTGCTTCGGTGTCACTCCTTTATATCTTTTGAAAATCTTTATGAAATAGCTCAAGTCATTAAAACCGGTATTATATGCCACTTCTGTAATGGACTGGTTTGTAGTCAAAAGTAAATAGCAAGCTCTCTCAATGCGGTAGTAGTTTAAGTAGTCAACCGGAGAACGTTGTGTCATCTCTCGGAAAAATCTGCAAAAATATTTCGGTGTCATTTGTACGCTGTCGGACATTTCCTTCAATGTAATATTCGTAGTATAAGAGTTTTCAATAAATTCCAGTGCAGTTTTTAATTGTGTAATACGTTTTAAATCACGTTTGGTGCGCAATGAAATTTCTGAATGATAATCTTCCGAGATTGCCACACCGAAAAATTGGTATAAAGCCCCTTGTACAAGCAACTGGTATCCGGTAGGTTTAGAGGATAGAGCATCAAACAGACACCACATAATCTGGTGGATATTGTCATAGTTATCATGATAGATAGATTGAATTTCCAACTCGTGGTTCATAATCTGCTGAATATATTTACGACAGGTATCCGATTTGTTCAGCAGCATATTCGGGTCCATAACAATACAGTCATAGACACATGAATTTTCAGGGATTGCAGAATGCAAAGCGCCTGACGGGATGAATACAGAGGAGTTTTTTGGAATATTAAATTCTTGTTCATCTATAGTTAATAAAAGATTGCCTTCTAGCACGCGAATAAACTCAAATTCCACATGCCAATGAATGCGCATGAGGTATTGAGGATGGTTTGGGGTAACATGATAAAATTCCAGTGGAAAGTCCATTGTTCCACGTTGTACGGATTCATGATAATTTGTGTAATGCATAATATCTCCTAAAAAGTGAATATCGTTATACTTTTTGCTATTATATCACTATTAACAGTAGGGAAGCAATGATAAAATGAGGATAATAACACAAAACTCATTATTTATAGGAGGGTGATTGAAATGGCAGAAAGTAGATTAATCGGCGGATATCCGGTAATCGGTATCAGACCAACAATTGACGGACGTAGAGGACCACTTAAGGTTCGTGAAAGTCTGGAAGAACAGACAATGGGAATGGCACAGGCTGCAAAGGAGTTGTTTGAGAAAAACTTAAAATATTCAAACGGTGAGCCTGTAAAGGTTGTTATCGCAGACACAACAATCGGACGTGTTGCAGAGGCAGCTGCTTGTGAAGAAAAGTTTAGGAGAGAAGGTGTAGCAATAACACTTACCGTAACACCATGTTGGTGCTACGGCTCAGAAACAATGGATATGGACCCTACAACAATTAAAGCAGTATGGGGATGCAATAAGACAGAAAGACCGGGTGCTGTTTACTTAGCATCAGTTCTTGCAACTCATGCACAAAAGGGACTTCCTGCATTTGGTATCTATGGACATGATGTTCAGGACATTGATGATGCAACCATTCCAGCAGATGTAGAAGAAAAGTTACTCCGATTTGGACGTGCGGCTGTGGCTACAGCAACCATGAGAGGAAAATCATACTTACAGATTGGTTCTATTTGTATGGGTATTGGTGGTTCTATTATCGATTCGGATTTCTTAGAAAGCTACTTTGGACTTCGTGTAGAATCTGTAGATGAAGTGGAAATTATCCGTCGTATGACAGAAGGCATCTATGATGAAGCAGAATACCAAAAGGCTTTGGTATGGGCAAAAGAAAAATGTATTATCGGTTTTGATAAGAACCCAGACTCTGTAAGAAAGAGCGATGAAGTAAAAGATGAACAATTTGAGTTCGTTGTAAAAATGGCTGTTATTATCAAAGATTTAATGAATGGTAACAAAAATCTACCGGAAGGATGCGAAGAAGAAGCAGTCGGACACAATGCAATTGCAGCTGGTTTCCAAGGACAAAGACAATGGACAGACTTCTATCCAAATGGTGACTTTGCGGAAGCAGTATTGAATACTTCATTTGACTGGAATGGAGCAAGAGAACCATACATTCTTGCGACTGAAAATGACGTATTAAATGGTATGGGTATGTTATTCATGAAACTCCTTACAAACAGAGCGCAAATGTTTGCGGATGTTCGTACATATTGGAGTGGAGATGCAATCAAACGCGTAACAGGATATGAAATCGAAGGAAAAGCGAAAGCTTCTGACGGTATTATTCACTTAATTAACTCAGGTGCTTGTTGTCTGGATGCATGTGGTGAAGTAAAAGATGCTGACGGAAATGCAGTTATGAAACCTTGGTATGAAATGACACAGGCTGATCAAGATACAGTAATGGCAGCAACTACCTGGAACGCAGCAGACAACGGATATTTCCGTGGTGGCGGATTCTCATCTCGTTTCTTGACAAGAGCAGAAATGCCTGCAACTATGATTCGTTTGAACTTAGTAAAAGGGTTAGGACCAGTACTTCAAATTGCTGAAGGCTGGACAGTTAACTTGCCAGATGAAGTATCTGATGTGTTATGGAAGAGAACAGACTATACATGGCCATGTACTTGGTTTGCACCAAGATGCGATGGTAAAGAAGGAAGCCCATTTAAGACAGCTTACGAAGTAATGAACAACTGGGGTGCAAACCACGGTGCAATTTCTTACGGACACATCGGTGCTGACTTAATTACAATGTGCTCTATGCTTCGTATTCCGGTATGTATGCACAACGTACCAGAAGAAAAAATCTTCAGACCGGCGGCATGGAATGCATTTGGTATGGATAAAGAAGCAGCTGACTATAGAGCGTGCGAAACATACGGACCATTCTACAAATAGGGGTGAGATAGTATGTTAAAAGGAATTCCAAAGATTTTATCGCCTGAATTGTTAAAAGTATTATGTGAAATGGGACACAGTGACCGTCTGGTAATCGCAGACGGGAACTTCCCATCAGAAACTATGGGAAAAGATGCGATTGTAATTCGTATGGACGGACATGGCGTACCGGAGATACTAGATGCTATTTTGCAAGTGTTTCCATTGGATACCTATACGGATAAGCCGGTACAGTTAATGGAACTCATGGAGCGTGACAAAGGCAAGATTGCAACACCTATCTGGGATACATACAAAGAGATTGTTGCAAAGTATGATGAACGTGGGGCGGAAGCGGTAGGAAATATTGACCGTTTTGACTTCTATGATGAGGCAAAGAAAGTGTATTGTATTATCGCAACAAGCGAAGCGGCAGTTTATGCAAATGTGATGCTGCAGAAGGGTGTGGTATAATATCGCCAGATATTATACCGCGCCGCAACGAAGTGGAGTGCGCATCCGTGCGGAGCGTAGCATGTGCAAAGCACATGGTATAATTGGGAACATTTCCCGTTACATAAAAAATGACTAGCAAAAATGCTAGTCATTTTTTTGCTAAATTTTTCAACATGTGTTATCATATAAATAACTATGTGAAAAAATAGGAGGCTTCTATCATGAAACTGACAAAATTATTGGAAAGATTAGATTACAAGGTACTGCAAGGCAGTGATGAGATAGAGATAACAGAACTTACTAACGACTCCCGAAATGTGAAGGAAGGCAGTGTGTTTGTCTGTATTACAGGTGCTGTAAGGGATGGACATGATTTCGTACAGGAGGTTGCAGAAAAAGGTGCGACAGCCGTAATCGTAGAGAAAGAAGTGGAAGCTCCGGAACATGTAACAGTAATAAAAGTAGAAGATACAAGATACGCATTGGCTCTTACATCTGCAGCATACTTTGATTATCCGGCAGATGAGCTAAAGGTGATTGGTATTACGGGAACCAAAGGAAAGACCACAACGACATACATGGTAAAATCCATTCTGGAGGGTGTTGGGCATAAGGTTGGTCTGATTGGAACCATTGAGGCTATTATTGGGGATGAAATCATTCCTGCAAAGAATACGACACCAGAATCTTTTACCATTCATCAGTATTTCAGAAAAATGGTCGATGCCGGATGCGATGCAGTAGTTATGGAGGTTTCGTCACAGGGATTGATGTTGCACAGAACGGCAGGAATCCCATTTGAAATTGGAATCTTCACAAATCTCGGAGAAGACCACATTGGTCCGAATGAACATAAGGATTTCGATGATTACAAACGTTGTAAAGGACTCTTATTTAAGCAATGTAAAATCGGGATTGCAAATGTAGATGATACTCATTTTGAGGACGTATTTCAGGGCGCAACTTGTAAAATAGAAACCTTTGGTTTTTCGGAAAAAGCAGATTTGCGTGCTAATGATGTGAAATTAGTGTCAAGTCCGGGTCATCTGGGAGTGGCTTATCAGGCAAGCGGACTTTTAAACTTTGACGTGGAAATAGATATACCTGGTACATTTAGTGTATACAACTCATTGACTGCCATTGCAGTATGCAGGCATTTTGATGTACCGGTAGCAAAGATTGCGGAAGCCTTAAAGACTGCCAAAGTCAAGGGCCGCATTGAGATGGTGAAGGTGTCAGAGGATTTCACGCTGATGATTGATTATGCACACAATGCAATGAGTCTGGAAAGCCTGCTTACCACCTTGAAGGAATACAATCCGAAGCGCTTGGTTTGCCTTTTCGGATGTGGAGGCAATCGTGCAAAGGCAAGACGTTTTGAGATGGGTGAGGTGTCGGGAAATCTGGCAGATTTAACCATTATTACTTCCGATAACCCACGTTTTGAAGAGCCGCAAGACATTATCAATGACATTAAAACAGGCATCAGCAAAACAAATGGGAAATATGTGGAAATCATTGACCGAAAAGAAGCCATTCGTTATGCAATTGACGAGGCACAGGTTGGTGATGTGATTGTGTTGGCTGGAAAAGGCCATGAGGATTATCAGGAAATCAAGGGCGTGAAATACGATATGGATGAGCGTGTTTTGATTGCGGAAGTGGTAGCAGAAAGCAAACGAGAAAATTTGATTCGATAAGATATCTTTTGATAGAAAAGGAGCAGTACCCATGTACGCGAAAGTTATCGTAGACATTGTTCATGAACAACTGGATAAAGTATTCGAGTACCACATTCCTTCTGATTTAGAAGGAGTGCTAAAGGTAGGCATGGAAGTAGTTGCACCTTTCGGGAATGGGAATCGCGAGATTAGCGGTTACATTGTAGAAATCAGTGAGACTTGTGAGTTTGACCCTGCAAAGGTTAAGGATATTCTTAGACCGGCATCCAAGAGAAATGCCATTGAGGAAAATCTAATTGCACTTGCGGCATGGATGAAGGAACACTACGGTGGAACCATGATTCAGGCGTTGAAAACGGTTTTGCCCGTTAAAAAAGAAACGGCCATACGTGAGAAACGATATGTGCGTTTGCTACTTGATGAAGAGGCGAGCAAGGCAAAATTGGCAGAGTATCTGAATGATTTACGCATGAAGTCCAGAGCCCGTGTGATGGCGGCACTTCTGGAGAACCAAGTGTTAGAACAGGATTTCATCATAAAGAAGTTAAATGTTACAAAATCAGTGATTGATGCGTTAGATAAGCAGGGTGTAGTAAGGATTGAATCCGAGCAGGTTTTTCGTAATCCGATTAAGGAAAGTAAAGCCACATGGGAGCCGGTTGTTTATAACGAGGAACAGCAGAATGCAATTGACCGTTTCCGTGAAGACTATATAAAAGGAGAAAAGAAGACTTATCTTTTATATGGGGTAACAGGAAGTGGAAAAACGGAGGTCTATATGGAGATGATTGCTCGTGTCCTCCGTGACGGCAAGCAGGCGATTGTTCTGATACCGGAAATTGCATTGACTTATCAGACTGTTATGCGTTTTTATCGTAGGTTTGGCAATCGCATTTCTATTTTAAATTCCAGAATGACCGATGGAGAGCGTTACGACCAGATGATGCGTGCAAAAGAGGGCGCCATTGACATTATGATAGGGCCGCGTTCTGCATTGTTTACTCCATTTCCGAATTTGGGATTGATAGTGATAGATGAGGAACATGAGCATACTTATAAAAGCGAACAGATACCACGATATCATGCACGAGAAACTGCAATTAAGCGGGCAGACTTAGCGGGCGCAAGTGTGGTGATTGGTTCGGCCACTCCGTCATTGGAAAGTTTTTATCGGGTACAGTGCGGAGAATATGAAATGTTTACTCTGAAGGAGCGTTCTAAAAAACAAAGCCTTCCGGAAGTCTATACCGTGGATATGAGAGAAGAATTAAAAGCAGGGAATCGCTCTATCTTAAGTGATAAATTGCGGGAACTGATGCAAGACCGTTTGGATAAAAAACAACAGATGATGTTGTTTATTAACCGAAGAGGATATGCTGGATTTATCTCTTGCCGTTCTTGCGGTTATGTGGCAAAATGTCCTCATTGTGATGTATCTTTGACATCTCATAGAGGCGGCAGATTGGTTTGCCATTATTGTGGATATGAAGAGAAAACGCATGAGGTTTGTCCGGAGTGTGGATCAAAACACATTGGCGGTTTTCGAGCAGGAACACAGCAGATAGAAGATTTAGTGAAAGCAGAATTTCCACAGGCCAGAGTACTGCGCATGGATATGGATACCACCAGAGAAAAGGACGGTTTTGAAAAGATTTTGGAGGCCTTTGCAAATGGTGATGCTGACATTTTAATTGGTACTCAGATGATCGTGAAAGGACATGATTTTCCAAATGTCACTTTGGTAGGGGTGCTGGCAGCAGATTTATCCTTATATGCGGACGATTACCGTGCAGGTGAGCGAACTTTCCAATTGCTTGCGCAGGCAGCAGGACGCGCGGGACGGGGTAGTGAAAAGGGTGAGGTTGTCATTCAGACCTACAGCCCGGACCACTATGCCATTGAAACGGCGGCCAAGCAGGACTATGAAGCATTCTATGAGGAAGAAATTGCGTATCGTAGATTAATGGGGTATCCGCCAGTCGAAGAACTGTTGGCAATCTTGGCAGAAGGTGAGGATGAGGAACTTCTTGAAACTGCTTGTTCATATTTGAAAAAATATGCAGAGCGAGTTGGAAAACAGGAAGTGCATATCATTGGTCCTGCCAGTCCTTATGTGGGCAAGGTAAATGATGTATATCGGAGAATCATCTATATAAAACATCCGAACTATGAAATGCTAATGGAAATGAAAGATAAATTAGAGCAATATATTGAAGTAAATGCAGGTTTTAAGAAACTTCGCATACAATTTGATTTTAACCCAATGAATATATTTTAAAGGAGAATAAAAGATGGCAATTAGAGAAATTCGAACAATGGGTGATGAAGTACTTACGAAAACATGTAAAGAAGTGAAGATGATGACACCGCGCACCCTGATTCTTATTGAGGATATGCTTGACACAATGTATGAAGCAATGGGCGTAGGTTTGGCTGCACCACAAGTAGGTGTTCTTCGAAGAATTGTGGTGATTGATGTTGGAGATGGTCCGATTATTTTAATTAATCCGGAGATTTTGGAAACCAGCGGAGAACAGACCGGAGATGAAGGATGCCTTAGTGTACCTGGAAAGGCAGGCTGTGTCACTCGTCCAAATTATGTAAAAGTAAAAGCATTGGATGAAAATATGAAAGAAGTTGTATACGAAGGCGAAGGTTTGCTTGCAAGAGCCTTTTGTCATGAGATTGACCATTTAGACGGACATTTATACGTGGAAAAAGTGGAAGGAGAAATTCACGATGTGACGTATGAAGATGAGGAAATGGAAGAAGAATAAGGAGGAAGGCTAATGAAAGTAATTTTTATGGGAACTCCTGATTTTTCCGTTGGGACTTTGGAGGCTTTGGTAGAAGCAGGACACGAAGTGGTTCTTGCAGTGACTCAGCCGGACAAACCGAAGGGCAGAGGAAAAGAGATGCAGTTTACACCTGTAAAAGAGTGTGCACTGAAGTATAACATTCCTGTGTATCAACCAAGAAGGGTGAGAGAACCGGAGTGTATCGAGGAGCTTCGGAAGTATGAGGCAGATATTATGGTCGTTGTAGCATTTGGGCAGATTTTACCAAAAGAGATTTTGGAGATGTGCCAATATGGTTGTGTGAATGTACACGCATCCTTGCTTCCAAAATACCGTGGTGCAGCACCAATTCAATGGGCAATTATTGACGGAGAGGAAGTAACCGGAGTTACAACTATGCAGATGGATGAAGGTTTGGATACAGGAGACATGTTACTCAAAACTGAGATTCCAATAGATTCAAAGGAAACAGGAGGCAGCCTTCATGATAAACTCTCAGAAGCAGGTGCAAAGCTTTGTGTAGAGACCTTAAAGGCTTTAGAGGAAAAAAGCGTGACTCCGATTCCACAAGGAGAAACTACGACTGCATATGCAAAAATGTTGGATAAGCAGTTAGGAAATATTGATTGGAGCAAAGATGCAAAGGCCATTGAACGTTTGATTCGTGGACTTTCACCTTGGCCAAGCGCTTATACTAATTGGAATGAGAAGGTTATGAAAATCTGGGATGCCAGCGCGTTAGAGACTGTTGAGAAAGAAGAAAACGGGGCACCTGGAACGATTGTTAAAGTAGAAAAGGATGCATTTTATGTTCAGGCGGGAGAAGGCTTCTTGAAGGTGTGTGAACTTCAGATTCCTGGTAAGAAACGTATGGATGCAGGCGCATTTATGAGAGGGTATCAAGTCAAAGAAGGAGAGATTTTAGGCTAATGTTTTATCCATTTTATTTTGACCCAACATATATATTAGTATTAATTGGTGTAGTATTAAGTTTACTTGCTTCGGGAAAAGTGAAAAGTACCTTTGCAAGATTTTCGAAAGTGAGAAATAGTAGAGGAATTACCGGCGCCGAGGCAGCAGAACAGGTACTTCACAGAGCAGGAATTGTAGACGTTCGAATAGAGCGTGTTGCAGGGAATTTGACAGACCATTATGATCCGAGAAGTAAAGTTCTGCGTCTTTCAGATACGGTCTATGGAAGTACCTCTGTGGCAGCAGTAGGGGTTGCAACCCATGAATGCGGACATGCCATTCAGCATGCAAAAGGATATGCACCATTAAAACTCAGAAGCACATTAGTGCCGATTGCAAATTTCGGTTCTAAAATTGCATGGCCATTGATTTTGATTGGATTATTGTTTAACAGTCAGTCCTCTGCGTTGTTTATTAACTTGGGAATTATAGCTTTTTCAGGGGCAGTTTTATTTCAGTTAATTACGCTACCAGTTGAGTTTAATGCGTCGAATCGCGCTATTCGTATGATTGCAGATAGTGGGATGATGTATGGAGAAGAAATTGTGGCAGCGAAGAAGGTTTTAAATGCGGCTGCACTCACCTATGTTGCAAGTGCGGCAACTGCGATTTTGCAACTTCTACGAATTATCCTTTTGACAGGAGGAAGAAGACGCAATGACTAGAGAATTGGTGCTTGGGATTTTGCTGGAGGTGACGCGAGATGGCGAGTATAGTCATATCGCACTTCGCAATGTTTTAAATAAATATCAATATCTGGATAAAAAAGAACGCGCGTTTATCACGAGGGTGACGGAAGGAACCTTGGAGCATATGATTGAGTTAGATTATATTATCAATCAGTTTTCCAAGGTAAAAGTGAATAAGATGAAACCAGTCATCCGCAATATTATAAGAAGTGCAGTTTATCAGCTGAAATATATGGATAGTGTCCCAAATTCAGCGGCCTGTAATGAAGCTGTGAAACTGGCAACGAAGAAGGGGTTTTCTAATCTAAAAGGCTTTGTAAACGGAGTGCTTCGTAATATTGAGCGCAACTTGGAAACAATTACATATCCGGATGAAACGAATATCATTGAGAATTTTCATGTGAAATATTCTATGCCAACATGGATTTTAGAGCAGTGGTTGTCAAAATACGACAGAGATACGGTAGAAACAATGCTACAGGATTTCCAAAAAGAAAAACCAACCACTATTCGTTGCAATTTGAATCAAATGTCGAAGGAACAACTAATGGAAGAACTGAAGGCAGAAGGTGTGCAAGTAGAAGAACACCCATATTTGTCATATGCACTTCAGATATCAGGTTATGATTATCTTGCAGATTTGAGGACATTTCAGCAAGGTGCTTTTCATGTGCAAGATATCAGTTCGATGTTGGTGTCTCATATTGCAGAACCGAAAGCAGGAGATTTTTGTATTGATGTCTGCGCCGCACCTGGTGGCAAGGCACTTCACACGGCAGAACTCTTACAAGAAACAGGACAGGTAGAGGCAAGAGATTTAACAGATTATAAAGTAAATATGATTCGGGAAAATATTGTGCGCTCCGGCATGAATAATATAGAAGCAGTGCGCTGGGATGCGACGGTTTTGGATGAACAATCTGTGGAAAAGGCAGATGTGGTTATTGCAGACTTGCCATGCTCAGGACTTGGTGTTCTTGGAAAGAAGACTGATTTGAAATATAAGATGACAGAGCAGACACAAGGGGAACTTGTGAAACTGCAGCAAGATATTTTATCAACTGTAAAGCAGTATGTAAAACCGGGTGGGACGTTGGTTTACAGTACCTGTACCATTCACGAGGCGGAGAATATGGGAAATGTGGAGTGGTTCTTAAAAGAGAATCCGGAGTTTGAAACCGTTTCGATTGAAGCAAGGTTAATCGATGCATTGAAGGCAGGTGTGCAGAAACAAGGATGTCTGCAACTTCTCCCAGGTGTACATGAAAGTGATGGATTTTTTATTGCGAAATTTAAGAAGGTGAAACATGGATAAAAAAGACATTCTATCTATATCGTTACACGAGTTGAAAATAGAAATGGAAGGAATTGGTGAGAAGGCATTCCGTGCAAAGCAGGTTTATGAATGGTTGCATACAAAACTTGCAGATTCCTTTGAAGAAATGACCAATCTTTCCAAAAATTTACGAGAGAAATTAGAAGCTGCATATTGTATTCCTAGTGTGAAAATGCTAGAACGTCAGGTTTCAAAATTGGATGGGACGAATAAGTTTCTGTTCCAATTGGAAGATGGGAATGTGGTGGAAAGTGTATTGATGCGATACAAGCATGGTAATTCTGTGTGCATTTCCTCGCAAGTAGGTTGTAGGATGGGATGTAAATTCTGTGCATCTACCATTGGAGGATTGGAGAGAAATCTGCTTCCGGCAGAGATGCTTGGACAGATTTACCAGATTCAGAAAATATCCGGGGAGCGCGTTTCCAATATTGTAATTATGGGGACCGGTGAACCGTTGGATAACTATGATAATTTTGTACGCTTTATTCGTTTGGTGACGGATGAAAATGGACTCAATATCAGTCAGAGAAATATTACTGTTTCTACTTGTGGTATTGTCCCTAACATGAAGCGGCTGGCTGAGGAGCAATTCCAAATCACGTTGGCCTTGTCATTGCATGGTTCAACGCAAGATAAAAGAAAGACATTGATGCCCATTGCAAATAAGTATCAACTTTCAGAAGTACTGGAAGCCTGCGACTATTATTTTGAAAAAACAGGGCGAAGAATTACCTTTGAATACAGCCTTGTGCAAGGAGTAAATGATAGGGATGAGGATGCAAGAGAACTGATTGGGATACTGAAACCAAGAAATTGTCATTTGAATTTAATTCCGGTAAATCCAATCAAAGAACGAGATTTTCAAAAACCAAGCAGAAAAAGTGCGGAAGCATTTAAAAACCAACTTGAAAAGAGCGGAGTGAACGCAACCATAAGACGGGAAATGGGCTCTGATATTGATGGGGCTTGTGGGCAACTGCGTAGAAGGTATGTAAATAAATAGCCTTGTTCTTTCTTTTTTTGTGTGGTAATATGTTATGAGGAAAATAGTACTCTTAGTTAAAAGGAGAATTTTATGAAAACGTTTTCAAAGACGGATATTGGAATGGTCCGTGAGGTGAATCAGGATTACGTATTTGTTTCTGATTTGCCGGTAGGAAACCTTCCAAATTTATTTGTCGTTGCTGACGGAATGGGCGGACATAAAGCCGGTGAGTTTGCATCACGATTTACAGTAGAAGTCGTGAAGGAAGCGCTGGCGGATAGTTCGGAAGAAACACCGGAAGCAATGATTATACGGGCAATTACATCAGCAAATCGAAAACTGCTTGAAACGGCAAAACAAGATTCCCGAATGGAAGGGATGGGAACGACTCTGGTAGTTGCGACGGTGATTGAACACACGTTGTATTTGGCCAATGTCGGTGATAGTCGTTTGTATTTATTAAATGATGAGATTAAGCAAGTAACAAAAGATCATTCTTTGGTGCAGGAAATGGTTAGACTTGGTGGTATTAAGCAGGAGGAGGCAAAGAATCATCCTGATAAAAATATCATTACAAGGGCAATCGGTGCGAAGGAAGATGTGGAGGTTGATTTTTATGAATATCGACTGAAACAGGGGGATATGATTCTGATGTGTACCGATGGTTTGAGCAATATGGTTGAAGATGAAGAAATGTTACATATTGTTAAAGGATCCAGAGATGTTGTAGAAGCAGTGGAAGGATTAATTGAAAGAGCGAATCAGAATGGTGGAAAAGACAATATTGGTATTGTTATTGTTGACGTATTCGCAGACGAGGTGAAATCATGATTAAAGAAGGCGTTTTATTAGGCAGTAGATATGAGATTATAGATAAAATCGGCTCAGGCGGCATGGCAAACGTATTTAAAGCAATTGACCGCGTATTGAATCGATATGTTGCTGTAAAGGTTTTAAAGAAAGAGTTTAGCGAGGATGAGAATTTTGTGAAGAAATTCTGGTCGGAGGCTCAGTCGGCAGCCGGACTTACGCATGCGAATATTGTGAATGTATATGATGTGGCTGAAGACCGTGGACTTTACTACATAGTAATGGAATTGGTGGAAGGTATCACTCTGAAAGACTACATCCAGAAAAAAGGAAGATTGACACCGAAAGAAGTCATCGGCATTACCATGCAGGTGAGCTCTGCTATGGATGCAGCCCACAACAATAATATTGTTCATCGTGATATTAAACCACAGAATATTATTATTTCCAAAGAAGGAAAGGTAAAAGTAACAGATTTTGGTATTGCAAAAGCAACATCTTCGAATACCATTAGTACAAATGTAATGGGTTCTGTACACTATACATCTCCAGAACAGGCAAGGGGTGGATTCAGTGATGCAAAGAGTGATATCTATTCTCTTGGTATCACCATGTATGAAATGATTACGGGAGAATTGCCGTTTGATGGCGATTCCACTGTGTCTATTGCACTCAAGCATTTGCAAGAGGATATCGTTCCACCATCAGAACTGGTACCTGAGATTCCGTATAGTTTGGAACAGATTATCATGAAATGTACACAAAAGAGTGGGGACAGACGTTATGCAAATGTTGCAGCATTAGCACGTGATTTAAAACGTTCCATTCAAGAGCCAGACGGTGATTTTGTGAAAATTGCACCGCTCACCAGTCCGACGAATACGGTAATTGTTACACCGGAAGAAATGGCGCGTATTCAAGGAGAAACAGCATTTGATTCTGAGTATGATGATTACGATGATTATTATGACGATGATGAAAAAGGGCGCAAGGAAGGAAAGAAGAATTCAGAACTTGACCCTAAGATGTCGAAAGTTATGAAGATTCTGCTTATTATCGCATCTGTTCTCTTTGTTGGAGTTATGGTATGGGTAATCAGCAACTTGGCTGGTATTTTTAGTGATGATAGAGATATTGTGCAACAAGGAGCGGACAAAGGCATTCCGGATGTTGTAGGTATGACAGTAGATCAGGCTGAAGAAGCGTTAAAGGAACTAGGGGTAACTATAGTTGTTGCACGTCAAGAGGAAGCTTTGAAATATGAAAAAGGTTATATTTTCAAACAATTGACAGCAAAAGGAACAGAACTCCCTGAGGGTGCTAAATTACAGGTCTATGTAAGTACAGGCTTGAAAGATATCGAGATTCCGGATATCAGTGAAAAGTCAGAGGAAGATGCCATTAAAGCGTTGGTAGATGCCGGATTTGAAGAAAAGAATATTAAGGTCAAAGAAGAAGAACATATGACCATTAAGAAGGACCTGGCTACTCGAACAGACCCGGAAGCAGGTGAAAGCAGAAATTACAAGACAAGAATCACAATTTATATCAGTACAGGTGTAGGCAAGACTTTTGTACCTGACCTTGAAGGAAGAACCAAGGAAAGAGCAGAAGAAATGCTGAAAGAGTTAGGACTTACAGGTGAAGTTGTAGAGGAAATCAACGAGGACTATCCGGAAGGAACTGTGTTTAAACAGGAAATTGATGCGGATACAGAAGTTGATAAAGGAACCGTTGTAAAATACTATGTGGCAGTGAAAGAACTGATTCAGATTCCTACGAACGACCAATTTGCAGGAAAGATGGCTGATCAAGTTGTTGGTATGATTGAAAACTTAGTCAAAGAAGGAGACAGACCATTTATTATTGATTATAAAGAAACTGCAAGTAGGAAATACAATGCGGGTGAGGTTGTTTCCGTGGAACAAGCAGGAAAATCGGTGGAAAAAGGAGCTACAATTACCATTATTGTAAGTAACGGTCCGGGACCTGGAACGCAGCAACCAGACAATGAAGATGCGGGCAATAACAATCCGGGAAATGGCAGTTCAAATGGCGGAACTAACGGGCCTACACCATAGAACGTATATAAGGACTAATCTATGCAAGGAAAGATTATAAAAGGCATTGCCGGATTCTACTACGTACATGTAGTAGAATCCGGTCTTTATGAATGTAAGGCTAAGGGGATTTTTCGTAAAGAAAAGATGAAACCTTTAGTAGGGGATGTTGTCGAGATAGATATTCTTGACGAAGTTGAAAAAAAAGGAAATATTATAGAGATTATAGAACGTAAGAATGAGTTGATTCGTCCGGCAGTAGCTAATATTGACCAGGCACTCGTGGTTTTTGCAGTAACAAAGCCAAAACCACATTTTAACTTATTAGATCGTTTTCTAATTATGATGGAAAGTAAAGGAATTCCGGTTGTGCTTTGTTTCAACAAGAAAGATATTGCAACAGAGCCGGAAATTCAAGAATTGAAAGATATTTATGAGAAATGCGGGTATCAGATTATATTTACCAGTGCATTACAAGAAGAAAACACGGAAGAATTGAAAAACTTACTTCGTGACAAAACCACTGCAATTGCAGGTCCGTCAGGAGTAGGGAAGTCTTCCCTTATTAATATTTTCCAACCGGATGCAAATATGGAGACTGGTTGCATTAGTGAAAAAATTGAACGCGGAAAACATACCACACGTCATAGTGAGTTAATCTGGATTGAGGACAACACCTACATCATGGATACGCCGGGATTCAGTTCCTTATATACCAATGAATTCGAAAAAGAAGAATTGAAATATTATTTTACAGAGTTCTCGGAATATGAAGGACAGTGCAGATTTTTAGGGTGTGACCATGTTCATGAGCCGGGATGTGCCGTAAAGCAGGCTTTGGATGAAGGAAAAATTCATCCGGTAAGATATACAAATTATTTGGAAATGTATCAGGAACTGAAAGAAAAAAGGAGATATTAACATGACAATTTTAGCCCCTTCAATGTTATCAGCAGATTTTAAGCAACTAGGTAGTGAAATAAAAGCAATTGAAGAAAATGGAGCGAAATATCTTCATTTCGACGTAATGGATGGAATTTTTGTGCCAAGCATTTCGTTTGGTATGCCTGTCTTGAAGTCCATTAGACCGGCGACGAATTTGGTATGTGATGCACATTTAATGATTACGGATCCTATTCGTTATGTGGAAGATTTTGCAAAAGCTGGGGCAGATTTAATTACCATTCACCTGGAAGCTTGTGAGAATGTGAATGCAACTATAGAAAAAATCAGAGAATGTGGATGTAAGGTGGGTATCTCCATTAAACCTAAAACTCCAGTTTCGGCAATGGAGCCATTTTTAGATAAGGTCGATATGATTTTAATCATGTCGGTGGAGCCGGGATTCGGAGGACAAAAATTTATTCCGGACGCTTTGGGAAAAATAGCAGAAACGAAGAAAATGATTGATGCGAAAGGGTTAACTGTAGACATTCAAGTAGATGGTGGAATATACACCCATAATGTAGAAGATGTTTTGAAAGCAGGAGCTAACATTATTGTAGCGGGTTCTGCAATATTTAACGGAGATACCAAACAAAACACAATTGAAATGATGGATATTTTGAAGAAATATGAGTAAAAAAGCAGTAATTATCAGTGGTGGCACGATTGAGGATGGATTTGTGCTACAGATGTTAAATGAAATACAGGCGGAATATGTGATTGGTGTAGACAGAGGCCTCAAGTTTTTATATCGAAACCATGTGCTTCCTACCCACATTGTGGGAGACTTTGATAGTGTGGAAGCAGAGCTTGTGGAGTATTATGAAAAACAAACGCAGGTGCCTATTCGGAAATTCAGACCGGAAAAAGATGCATCAGATACGGAGGTTGCATTACATCTGGCGATTGAATTAGGTGCAGAGAAGGTTTGGATTTTTGGAGGTACGGGCTCGAGGCTTGACCATGTCATGGCGAATATTCAGATTTTAAAGATTGCTCATGACCTTGGGATAAAAACGTATTTGCAAGATGCAAACAATCGCATTTCCCTGGCAGAAAAAGAGGTAAAGATTTGTAAAGAGGAGAGTTTTGGAGATTATTTTTCTATATTTCCGTTCGGCGGAATTGTGGAGGATATTTCCATCGAAGGTGCAAAATATCCGCTTTCTCATTACAGACTTTGCCCCAATAGCAGCATGTGTGTGAGTAATGAGCTGCAGGAGAAAGAAGTGAAAATTACGTTTCCAACCGGAACAATTATTCTGATGGAGACCAGAGATAAAAAAGAAGAGATTGAGAGGAACTAGATATGAAATTAGGAATCGTCGTAAATTGACGATTTCGATGCAAGTTTCTATATCTCCATAAAAGTCGATAAAGCTTCATTTTTCAAGAGTTAGACAAGTTTTTTAATAGAATAAAAATCGATATATCTTTATGTAATTACAACGAAAATTGGTACCTAATTGGTACGTAAAATTCGCTTGAATTTACATAAAAGGTGAAACTAGGTGTTAATTTATTAATGCATCCACAAGCAAAGGATGTAAATGATGACAGGCGTATTGCCTGTCATTTTTATTTCAATCGTATGAAATTGAAAAGAAACATGAGTATTATAGATGTAAAGGAGAAGCGCTAAATTTGGCGGTTCTTATTGCTTGAAAAATGAGCAAGGGTAGCACCAAAGAAAAATAAAAAAATTCGTCACCAAGGGAGAACATAATTCTATGGTGACGAAAAAATACATAGAGGGATTCTTTGATTCATGTAGAAAAATAGAAGAAGATATTGGCATATCATTCTCCTACAATACCACATTTTCATAAACTAAAGGGTGTGATTATTCTGATTTTCCATTTGCTTATATGTTTTAGGTGAACATCCCACATGTTTGGTAAATTCACGAGAAAGAGTAATGATATTGCAGCATGGCTAAATGGAAAAATCTTGACAGAGGTTCTTCCTGGTGAAGAAATTTACGTGCTGTATTATGATGTTACAGATTTTGTTCGAGTAGGTTCGAATGATTACACGGTGAAGGTGAATTGGTATGAAAATGACAATGTATTCTTTGCTTTGTTTGGAGAATATCATATGGCATTTGTGAAAGTGAATGGAGTAGAGGCAGGGAAACTGTTCTTTGATACGGAACTCGATATTTCTCATGTTGCTAAAGAAGGTGAAAATGATATCGAGATTAAGTTTATCTTGAGCAACCGTAACCGAATGGGCCCACATCATATCATAGCAAGCAGACGAGAAGGTGTTAGTCCTTGGAGTTTTGAACTCAGTGGTGATTGGGCAGAAGATACCAGTAAATATTATCATTCACAATTTGATTTTAAGAAATTTTATATTTAGAGATATGAAAAGTAAGGGCAAAGGAAAATTGCTCTTACTTTTTTATTTGTATTTACAGAGAAAACAAACCACCTGCTAAGTAGGTATATTTCCAGTTGGTTTTGGATTTGAGTTATATTGGTAATTGTTCATATGGGAAATTTTTATCAAGTTTTTTAAAATTTACACCAATAACCGTTGGGTTAGCGTATGTATGCAGTGCGAATGATAATCATTTAGTGTTTATTCAGAGATATTTTTAGTAAAAGTCCGTAAAAATAAAATATTACGGATAAATAGTGCAAAAATAACAAATATCACATTTTGCACATTTTGCACAAAATAGTTGCACACTTACAAGCAAGTGTGTTATAATATACACGATTTGAAACGATTCAAGTTTTTTCGAATATCTGTTTTACAATTTTGAAGAAGTAAGGGGAAGAATATATGAATCATAAAAAAATGGAATGGTACTTACATGATAGAGTGGGAATGTTTATTCACTGGGGAATCTATTCTGTTCTGGGACGTGGAGAATGGGCTATGAGCAGAGAACGAATTACGGCGGAGGATTATCAGACCAATTATGATAATTTCAATCCTAAGAATTTTAATCCAAAGCAGTGGGCAAAGTTGGCGAAGAATGCCGGTATGCAATATGCAATCATGACAAGCAAGCATCATGACGGTTTTTGTTTGTTTGATAGTGAATATACAGATTATAAGAGTACAAACACGGCACTTGGGAGAGATGCCATTAGAGAATTCGTAGATGCTTTTCGTGCAGAGGGGATTAGAGTAGGAATCTATTATTCCTTGATGGATTGGCATCATCCGGATTATCCAGCGTATGGAGATTTGAATGCTCCTATGCGTGACAATCCAGCCTTCAAAGAGAAAGAGAAAGAAAAAGATTTTAGTCGTTATTTGAAATATATGCATGCACAGGTTGAAGAATTGATGACGAAATACGGCAAAATTGATTTGCTGTGGCTAGATTATTCCTATGATAATATGCGTGGCGAAAAATGGGAGGCAACCAAGCTGGTGAATATGATTAAGAAATATCAGCCACACATTATTATAAATAATCGACTGGAGGTTAGTGGTTCGGGCTTCGGAAGTCTGATTACAGACAACCCGACAGTATACTCCGGAGATTTTGTTACGCCTGAACAAGTAATTCCACCGGCTGGTATTAGGAACGCTAAGGGTGAAGCAATTCCTTGGGAGAGCTGCATTACTATGAATAATCACTGGGCATACCGTAATGGAGATGACAGTTTTAAACCGGCAGACCTTTTGATACGCAGACTTGTAGAATGCGTAAGTAAAGGTGGCAACATGCTTATCAATGTAGGACCGAATGCAGATGGAGAGATTCCTGAAAAATCAGTCTGTGTTTTAAATGAGATTGGTACTTGGCTGAGGATGAATGGGGAAAGCGTCTATGGATGCGGATATGCAAGTCTGAATAAGCCCGAATATGGAAGAATTACAAGAAAAGGCAATACATATTATTATCATATTTTTGAGACACCGATTGGACCATTTGCGCTAGAAGGATTGAAAAAGGATGAAATCGAAAGAGTTGAGTTACTGATTAATGGCAGAGAACTTGCGATTGCAAATACATGGGTGGTAGATAACTATCCAGACCTTGCTTTTGTATCCCTCGGACACAATGAGGAATATACATTCCCGCTTCCGGACCCGAAGGATACAGTGTTAAAGGTTACAATGAAGCAATCATTTTGTGACTGTCGCCAAGAATAAGGGTTGATGCTGCAGTAAGTTTTTTTGGAACAGAAGAAGGCTCATTGAAGACCACATCTTCAATAATTTCTAAAGTGTTTTGACCGAAGGAAATAAAGTCGTGGAGAATATATGTAGGTTTTACCGGTAGAATGTCGTAATAATTCTCATGGGAAAAAGTTACATAGGAAATATTTCTTTTTAACGGTTTTCCGACCTTTTCCATTGCTTCGAGGAAACCAAGAAGCATATTGTTAGAAGCAATGAGGCATGCGGTAATGTTATTTTTTTCTAACATCGCTGCTGTTGCACGAAAACTTTTTTGGTTATCAAAATCACAATAGAAGATATTTTCTTCTGAGCAATCAAGGTCATGAGCCATGAGAGCATCATAATATCCGGCCGCACGTGTGGCACTAGAGTAGTGGTCGGCTCGTCCAAGAATACAGGCAATGTTATGATGACCTTCCTGAATCATCAGTTCCGTTGCATCGTAAGCCAACTTACGATTGTCATAATTGACACAATTGCATTCGTAACTTGGAATTGCCGATTCGGAGTCGCACATAACAAGAGGAATATTACTTTTAAATACATTGTCCAAATATTGTTTTTGATAGTGAATTGGAAACATGACAATAGCACTAACAGATTGTTGAATCATAAAATCCAGGTTCTCCTTTTCAATCAAAACATTATCGTGGCTGTTGCAGAAGAAAATTCGATAGCCTCTTTCGGAAAGATTCTGTTCCAAAACAGCGATGGCAGCAGACACGTAAGGCGCAGAGATATCGCTGGCGATGATACCGATGGTTTTTGATTTTCCGCTTCTTAGGGAGCGTCCAAGATTGCTAGGAATATAGGATGTTTCCTGAATTGCCTGTTCGATTTTTGCGGCATTTTGTGGTCTGATTTTTTTGCCATTCAGGTAATTCGATACGGTTCCAAGAGAGAGACCGGTAATTTTACATAAGTCTTTGATAGTTGACATATTTTGGTACCTCCAAGTGTGTTGATTTCATGATAACCTAAAGGAAAACGTTTGTCAAATTTGAAAGGGGTGTATGCGTTTTGCATAAAAAGAACAAAAGTAATTTAAAGAAATGCGTAGCCATATTGCTGTCAGGAAGTCTTTGCATAGCAGGATTTTCGGGTCCTTGTTTTGCAGTATCAGCACAAGAGGATGTTACCGCAACAATCACAACAGATAGTGTTTCGGATTACAGGGAGCATTTGGACAGATATGCCGATATGCAAAAGCCGGTGGAAGAAATATCTTTTTGCTGGGATGATGCACTAACACTAGAAAAAGAGGGAGCAACCTTCCATTTTCAAGTAACTGCAAAGCAGGAAGGCTTGTATCAAATGAAGATGGATTACCTTCCTATAACTGGCAACTTTTCCACCGTTGCGTTGGACATGAAGATAAATGGCATCACACAATTTAGCTCTATGGGGATGTTATCTTTAGATAATCCGTGGCGAGACGTAACTGAGCCGAAGACAGATTCCAGAGGCAACCAGTTGCGACCTGAGCAGGTGCAGATAGAAGAACGTATGGAGATGGTGATAAATGACCCAGAGGGAAGACATAATGATCCTTTGCTCTTCTATTTGCAGGAAGGTGTAAATGATGTGACTATCACCTCCGTATACGGAGAGGTTTGTTTGTATGGCGTGACGTTCTTTAATGAGGAAAGTTCTAAGTCTTATGAAGAGATGCAAAAGATATATGCATCAAATGGTTATAAAGAGGCAAAAACGAAAGAAGTAGTCTTGCTGGAGGCGGAGGATTATTCTTTAAAATCAGATTCCAGTATTCTTTCTGAGTCTGATAAGACGGATACAGCGACTTCGCCAAGTGACCCGGTGAAACTTCTGTACAACTACATAGCAGGGTCGCGCTATCAGTCAGCGGGACAGTGGATTGAATACAGCTTTACTCCGGAAGAAAGTGGACTTTATCAGATGACACTGAGAGTAAGACAGGCAGAAAAAAGTGGATTCACTTCCAGCCGTCGTCTCACTATTAATGGTGAGTGTGTATTTTCAGAGTGTAGCAGTATTCCTTTTGTCTCCAGCAATGATTGGTATCAGCAGACACTTGGCGGGGATGAACCATACGAGTTCTATTTTGAAAAAGGAAAAGAATACAAAATCAGATTAGAGGTAATTCCAGGAGTTATGTCAGAGACAACATTGACTTTGGATGATTGTATCTTTGATTTGAATGAATTATATAGAAATATCGTCATGATAGCCGGAAATAATCCGGATAAATATAGAGACTACAAGATTGGTTCGGAAATTACTGATTTCAAAGAACGTGTACAAGATTTAATTGATACATTAGAACAATGTCAGGATGAGATTTTAGAATATAACGGTGGGAAATCCGGAAGTGCCCTGACGTCAATTCGTTCGTTGGTAACAAGGCTTAATAATGCCATGAAAAGACCAGACTCTTTGGTACAGAAAATTAGTAGTTTTAAGAGTGATATAGAGTCGCTTTCGGCATGGAATATGGATGCAAAACAGCAACCTTTGGATTTTGATTATATTGCAATTCATACTGCGAAAGGGGAACTTCCGAAAGAAAGAGGAAATATTTTTCAAAAGTTGTGGTTTGAAGTTAGAAGACTTTTGGCATCCTACGACGAGGACTATTCCCTTATTGGAGACTACGAGGAAGATATGGAAACCATAGAAGTCTGGGTTGTAAATGGCAGAGACCAGTTGGGAGTCATCAATGATATGGTGACCAATGAATTTACTCCAAAGACAGGTATTCAAGTAAAGGTCTCACTGATTACAGCAGGAATTAATGAAGCTATTTTGGCAGACAAAGCACCAGATGTGATTGCATATGCAGGAAGTGATTTTCCGGTCACGTTGGCCTGCAGAGGTGCACTCGAGGAACTTTCAGGGTATGAAGGCTATGACGAAGTCTCATCATGGTTCTTGGAAGGCTCCATGGAGGCGATGGAATATAATGGGGGCTATTATGGTATTCCACTCCAACAGGCATTCAATATGATGTTTGTCCGAACGGATATTTTGGATGAAATGGGACTGAAGATTCCGCAGACCTGGGACGAAATGTATGAAGTTGCAGCGGTGCTGCAGAGAAGCAATATGGAAGTGGGTATTCCGGCAACCACCGGTATGTATGCAACTTTGTTGCTTCAAAATGACGGTGAGTTTTATGGAGAAGACTATAAATGTACTGGGTTTAACACGACAGAAGCGAAAGAGTCATTCGAAACGTGGACTTCATTCTTTTCTGAATATAGTTTTCCGGTTTCCTTTGACCTTTACAATCGGTTCCGCTCGGGAGAGATGCCAATCGGTATTACATCCTATAACTTTTACACACAACTAGAGCAGATGGCACCGGAGATTTCGGGTAGATGGACTATGGTACCTATTCCGGGAACCATGACGGGAGATGGGACGATTAATCGTTCTATCAGTATCAGTAATGCAGATGGAACAAGTACCACATCAGGATTGGTACAGAACATGGCTGTAGCTACCATCATCAAAACTTCCGAAAACAAAGAAGCCTCATGGGAGTTCGTTAAGTGGTTAGCAGAAGCTGAAACCCAGGTGGAATATGGACTTGGGGTAGAAGCAGTTATGGGACCGCTGGGAAGATACACTCCGGCTAATTTAGAGGCATTTGAGGAAATGCCTTGGACCGAGCAACAAAAAGACTTATTAAGAACCCAATGGCAGGATGTGGTTGTTTTAAAGGAAACACCGGGTGGCTATACCATTACGCGTAATCTGAATAATGCATTTCGCCGCACTATTTATGATAATGAGAATCCGGTGGATATGTTGAATAAATACAACCAGATGATGGACAAGGAACTGGAAAGAAAGTATAACGAGTTTTTAAAAACAGACTAGACAGAAGGAGGATTTATAGTGAAAAAAGAGCGGAATTTAGGAAAACAAATCTGGCAGAATCGTATGTGTTACATCATGATAGCACCTTTTATGATTTTGTTTCTTCTGTTTATTATTCTGCCGATTCTGATGGCAGTGTACTTTAGTTTTACTGACTTCAACCTGATGGATATGGCTTCTGCAGGTTTTGTGGGAATAGAGAATTATATTCGTATGTTTTTGGATGATGATGCTTTTATGACATCAGTTAGAAATACGTTACTCTTTGCAGTAATTACCGGACCAGTCAGTTACTTTGCCTGTTTAATCATGGCGTGGCTGGTCAATGAGATGAATCCGAAGATTCGTTCCGTTTTGACCTTTATCTATTATGCACCGACTATATCAGGAATGGTGTATGTTATGTGGACCTACATTTTTAGTGGAGATATGTATGGACTTTTGAATAATGTCCTGATGTCTCTGGGGTTGATTACCGAACCTATTCAGTGGTTGACTGATCCGGATTATATGCTTGGTGTGGTTATTTTTGTACAGTTATGGATGAGTTTGGGAACTTCATTTCTGTCTTATATTGCTGGACTTCAGAACGTGGATAAGCAACTTTATGAGGCGGCAGCTATTGACGGAGTTAAAAATCGTTTTCAGGAACTGATTTATATAACTCTCCCATCAATGGGACCACAGTTACTTTTCGGTGCAGTTATGCAAATCGGTGCAGCATTTTCTGTCAGTCAGATATGTATGACACTGGTAGGGTTCCCATCAGTCGACAATGCAGCACTTACCATTGTTACCCATATTTATGACATGGGTAATATACATTATGAAATGGGATATGCTTGCGCTATGTCAACGGTATTATTTCTGTTTGTTTTACTTGTGAACAATATTATTCAAAGTTTCATTAAGAAACATGCAGAAGTGTAAGGAGGGAAGCAAGTATGAAGAAAAAAATCAATCGTTCCAGAGGAGGAACAGTGGCGATTTTCTTACTGCTTGGAATTTTGGCAGTATTTATGTTCCTTCCTTTTATCTATGCAATTATGCAGTCCCTAAAACCAATGGAGGAAATCTATGCATTTCCACCGAAGTTTTTTGTGAAAAATCCTACGGGAGAGAGTTATCAGTTGCTGGCTACACTGACAGACAGTGTGTGGGTACCTTTTTCCCGGTATTTGACGAATACAGTTTTTGTAACAGTAGTATCGACGGCAGTGCATCTGCTTTTTGCTTCCATGGCAGCTTTCGTTTTGGCGAAATATGAGTTTCCGGGTTCAAAAATACTTTCTAAAATAGTAGAAGGTTCTCTTCTTTTTGCAGGTCCGGTAACGGCACTACCTCAATACATTATTATGAATATGTTGGGATTTGTGGATACTTTTTGGGCAGTTATACTTCCGGCAGTTTGTGCTCCGATTGGACTTTTTCTGATGAAAAATTTCATTGGACAGATTGATAACGCTATGTTAGAAGCTGCAAAAGTTGATGGTGCAGGAATGTTTCGTATATATAGTCAGGTAGTATTGCCGTTAGTTAAACCGGCTATGTTTACATTAATTATTTTTTCGTTCCAAACATTGTGGAACACTACCGGTGGTTCTTATATATATGAAGAATCGCTGAAGTTGTTACCAACGATTATGAATCAAATTACTACCTCCGGTATTGCACGTGTAGGCGTTACGGCTGCATCTGGTGTAGTAATGATGATACCACCATTTATCCTGTTTATCTGCCTACAGTCCAGAATTATTGAAACTATGGCATTTTCAGGAATCAAGGGATAGGGGGATGGAATCATGAGAAAAAATCATAAGAAGATATGGCTGGCACTCATTGGTGTGGCGGTATGTGTTTTAACTTCCATTCCTGTATCGGCATCTACCATTCCTTATACATCCTATACATATGACTCCTATGGTAACGCGGTGGAGTCAGCAGACCTATACGAGCCGAAGAACGTATATAGCGGAAACAGTTTTCTTGCAGGAGATGAGAATATTTCCGCAAAGTCCATGTTACAGCCGCAGGATATGTATGGGGCATCAGACAACTGTTTATACGTTTTGGATTCTGGAAATTCCAGAGTGCTGGTATTAGATGCAAACATGCAGTATCTCCGTACGGTGAATGCTACTTTAGATGGTACTGTACAAGAGTTTAAGAAAGCTGAAGGAATCTTTGTAGATGATAAAGGTAACATCTATATTGCAGATGCAGGTTCCAAACGTGTTTTATGTATGGACGGACAGGGACAGGTTTTTCATGTGATTGACAAAGTGGACTCGGAACAGTTTGGTGATGGTGTGGAGTTCCTTCCGCAGAAGTTAGTCATGGATAATGCACAGAATCTATATGTGCAGAGTACAGGAACTTACGCAGGACTTGTAGTGTTCAATTCATCTTTTGAATTTAGTGGATTTTACGGCGCAGATTTGGTACAGACTACAACAGAGGCACTGGAAGATTTCTTTTGGAAACAGTTTATGACTGAGACTCAGAGAGAGGCTATGGCCAATTATGTACCGTTGGAAATTCAAAATTTTGACGTGACAGAAAAAGGATTTCTTTATACAATTACACCTTCCAGAAAAATGGAAGGACAACAGGTAAAGACAGAAATAGACAGCATCCGGTATTTGAACCCAAAGGGAACAGATCGCTTAGTGAATAAAATGTCTAAGCAAGCATGGAAGGCACTGGAGGAGGATGCACGTTCTCTGAACTTTGTGGATATTTGCTATGACGAAAAGGGATTTATTAATGTAATAGATAGTGCACATGGTAAAATCTATCAGTTTGACACGGATATGAATTTGATTACAGCCTTTGGTGCGCTCGGAGATTATGCGGGAACCTTTACTGAGCCGGTAGCAATTGAAATATTCCATGATAGGTTGATTGTACTGGATAAAAAGAAAGCCAACCTGACAGAGTTTGCTTTAACAGATACAGGAGAGAAGGTACACCATGCACTTGGACTCTATCATGAAGGAAAATATACGGAAGCCATAGAACCATGGAAGGAAGTCATTGAAGAAAATGTCAATTTCGAATTGGCGTATGTTGGAGTGGGAAATGCTCTTTACAATCTGAAGGATTACAAAGGTGCCATGGAATACTATGAACTTGGCAGAGACAGTGAAAAATACAGTGATGCATATACAGGGTTTCGAAATGAAATACTACGGCAGAACATGGGGTGGATTTTCCTCGCTGTCGTGTTAATCAGTCTGATTGTAGTGGCTTATAACAACAAGACAGCCGGTCAACCGATAAAAAGTTATCGCACGAAGGAGAGAAACAAGTATGAACTTCCGTTCCACTGCATGTTTCACCCGGGAGATGGCTTTGATGATTTGAAATTTAATAAAAAAACTTCCATGGAAATGTCAATTGGAATTTTGATTTCGCTGGTGCTTCTTTTTATCGTAGAGCAGAGGTTTACAGGAATTCAGATACAAATGCTTGACATGGAACAGATTAATATTGTGAAGACGTTTTTGGTGACAGTAGGCGTTGTGCTTCTTTTTACTATTGCAAATGTTGCCTTCTGCGTACTGGTAGATGGGAAAGCGAAAACGAAAGACGTATGGATTATCACCAATTACGCGCTTCTTCCGTTTATCTGTGCCGGTTATGTCAAAGTGATTTTAAGTAACTTTATGTCACAGGAAGAAGCAGTATTTTTGGATATATTGACGATTGTAGGCATTTTGTGGAGCCTGATTATCTTGATTGCAGGTTTCATGATCTTTCATCAATTCGGAATTGGAAAGACATTGTTCTCGTTGTTTATTACAGCAGTAGCAATGTTGCTAATTATATTCCTGATATTCTTGTGTTATAACCTCTTTTTACAGATGGCAGGCACAGTAACTACAATATTTAATGAAATCATATTCCGTATGCGGTTACATGGTTAGAAGGAGGGAGAAGAATGTTCAAAAAATGGTTATCCATGATCGTTGTCATGGTATTCACTGTCTGTCTGGCAGGTTGTGGCGATTCTGACTTCCGGATACCAAAGCAAGAGATAGAAATAAAAAAAGGCGTGGAAGAGTTCGAGAGGACAGAAAACTATATCCTTTGTGGGGAAGATGGACAACTGGAACTATATGTAAAGCCTTCTACTACAGCCTTTTATGTAAAAAATAAAACAGATGATTCTGTTTGGTATAGTTCGCCGGAAAAGGCAACAGAAGATATGTTTGCAGATGGAACTTACCGCATGGAAATGCTCTCTAATCTGATTGTTTCTTGTGAGAATTCTGAGACACAGGCATCTAGCCGGTTTAATAGTTATACCGGCTCGGTAATAGATGGGGATTATCAGATTACAAAATTGGAGAAAGGTTTTCGTGTGGATTATCACTTTAAAGAATCAGACACTACCATTCCTCTTTGTGTTTATCTAAGCGAGGGAGCACTGGTTACGGAAGTAGTAGCAGAGGAAATTACATCCAAGAATGTGGAAATACATTTGGGTGATATTTCGGTATGTCCTTTCTTTGGGGCAGGTGGTACAGAAGACGAAGGTTACTTATTTGTGGCAGATGCTTCTGGCGGAATTATCAATTTTAACAATGGAAAAACTTTGGTTGCTCCTTATGAACGTCCGGTTTATGGAGAAGACAAAACAAAGGCTTACGAGCGTTATGATTTAGAGTTAGATGAACTTCAAGTGGCTATGCCTGTATTTGGGATTCAAAAAAATGAGTCCGCGTTTGTAGCCATTATTGAAGGTGGAGCAGCAAATGCATATCTGTGTGCAAATGTAAATATGCAGCAGACTAGCTATGCTAACGTATATTCCAGATTTAGGTTGTATGAAACCTTAGATTATGAGATTGGTTCTGTGAAAGCACCGGTCTACGAGTCAGGAGATATAGAAAGCCCGATATTTTCTAACAGGTATTACTTCCTGACTGGAGAAGAAGCGAATTATAACGGCATGTCAGCCCAATATCGTTCCTATTTGATGGAAGAGTATCAATTGACTGAGCAAGAAAAGCTTGATGCAGCGATTTATATTGAATTGTATGGCGGAGTGAAAAAGACAGTATCTAACGTTGGCATCCAGACACAAGAGACTGTAGCACTTACCACAACCTCTCAGGTGGAAGAAATAGCAGAACTTTTAAAAGCACAAGGAGTGTCGGAACTTGTAATTCAGTATCAGAACTGGAATGAGGATGCCATGAAAAATAAGAGTGTACACAAAGGTAAAGTGGATAAAAAAATAAATGACGGGGACACAACATTCCAAGATTTATTGTTATCCCAAGAGTTTACATTCTATCCTGCATTGCCCCAATTACTTACCTTTGAAAAGGGAAATGTGATTCAAAAACTCTTTGGTACAGCAGCAGATATTTCAGGGGTGAGCGTGAAAAATCATACCTATGCACCTGGAATAGGAACAGCATTAGAAAAAAAGGACTATTATTTTCTGACGGCATCCAGCCTTTTACAAGAACTGCAAAAGACAGAAGATGCCATGAAGAAACTTCAGTTAAAGCAAGTAGCATTTAGCGATATTGGAAATTTAGTGTACAACGATTATCGAGACGGCAATTTGAGACGAGCCAATATGCAAATTCTCTTGGAGAAAGGGCTTTCGGAATATAGTAAGAATTATCAGTTGATGCTGAACAATCCGAATGTGTATGCCATTCCATATGCTACAGAGATATTTAGAGTGCCAACTACATCCAGTGGACATGATTTGTTGGATGAAGAAGTACCATTTTACAACATGGTGGTTAGTGGTCTTATCAGGACTGCGGCAGCTCCATTTAATAACAGTGCAGTAGGAGAGGATAGTTTTCTCAAAGCATTAGAAACAGGAAGTATGGTTTCTTATACATGGCTCTATGAAGATGCTGTACTGGTAAAGAATACAGACTTGAGTTTTCTCTCAGAGAGTAACTATGAAAGCTATTTGGAAACAGCCGTATCGCAGTACAAAGTAACCAGAGAAATTGCCGAGAAAGCAGGAAGTGGCACAATCAAATCTCATGAAAAGATAGCAGAAGGTGTGTACTGTCTGACATACAAGACGGGATTAAGGGTATATGTAAATTATAATGAAGCGGCTTATGAGACAGAAGAAGGACAAATCGGACCAAAAGCATGGCTTTTATCGGAAGGGGGAATAGAATGATGAAGAAAAAGAAAGTTTCATCCTACGAACGAATTCGAGCTAGATACGGATATATGTTCATTTCCCTTTGGTTGGTAGGTTTTGTAATATTTTTCCTTTTACCCTTTGTTACATCAGTTATATATAGTTTTAACAGTGTGAAAGTAGAGATTGGCGAGGTGAAGTTAACACCGGTAGGCTTTGACAATTATATAGGTTTGTTTTTGGAAAATGAAGAATTTCTACCGGCTTTTACAAGCACTTTAGGAAGTGTAGTGACACAAACTCCACTGATTATTATCTTTTCTTTGTTTATAGCTATTATTTTGAATCAAAAGTTTCGGGGAAGAACACTTGCACGTATGGTATTTTTCCTGCCGGTGGTGATTGCAGGCGGAGTTGTTATGGATATCATAAGCGGTAGTCAGTTTTTGAACCTTGCCATGTCAGGTGGAAGGGAAGGAATGATGTTTGAAGCTAGTTCCGTTTACGATATTTTAATGACTTGGGGTTTTAACCACACTTTGTCAGAATACATTGCAAATATGGTGAACTCTGTATTCCAGTTGGCATGGAATTCGGGAATTCAGATACTTTTGTTCTTATCAGGACTTCAGTCTATCAACCCATCTCTTTATGAGGTGGCAAAGGTAGAAGGGGCAAGTGCATGGGTTGCATTTTGGAAGATTACGCTTCCGATGATAGCACCTACGATACTTGTCAATTTGGTTTATACCATTATTGATAACTTTATTAATTATTCGAATGATATGTTTAAGTTGATACAGGAAGTAACCGGAAAAATTCAATTTGATACAGCAGCGGCGATGGCAAATATTTGCTTCTTAGTAATCTCGCTGTTGATTGTGATCGTATATGGCATGATTAACAAGCATATTTACTATGTAGTGGATTAGGAGGGAGAAGATGAAGCTTAGAAAACAACAGATGCAAAACACTGTAATTTCACTCGTGCGGGGATTTTTAATGGTAGGTTTGTCTTTTATCATCCTATATCCGTTTCTCTACATGATAGTGGTGAGTATCAGACAGCCTTCTGATATGTTGGACCCGACGGTGGTGTGGATTCCTAAGCATCTTACATTGGAGAATTTCAAATTTGTAGCAGAAAAGATGAATTATGGAAAAGGATTTATGATGAGTGGACTGATTGCTTTGTCCTGTTCCATTTTTCAGACGTTTACTTGTGCCATAACGGGATATGGTTTTGCAAGATTTAAATTTAAGGGACGTACGCCGTTATTTTTCTGTGCACTGCTTACGTTGATGGTGCCGCCACAGATTATCAATATGCCTTTGTATATCAATTATGTAAAATTCACGAATATCACAGCGATTCCGACGATTGATACGATTATACCGATGGCACTTCCTGCACTCCTGGGAACAGGACTAAGGGCCGGTTTATTTATCTATCTTTTTCGTCAATTTTTCAAGGGGATGCCAAAAGAACTGGAAGAGGCTGCATATCTTGATGGATGTGGACCAATCGCTGCCTTCTTTCGCATCATGCTGGTAAATGCGGGCGCAGCAATATTGATAACCTTTCTTATCTCCTTTGTGTGGTAT
Source organism: Faecalimonas sp. (assembly GCA_045649385.1). GTDB lineage: Bacteria > Bacillota > Clostridia > Lachnospirales > Lachnospiraceae > Faecalimonas. The sequence continues at coordinate 32,556 of JAZRPT010000016.1, forward strand.
TGGAATGATTATTTGAATACGGCATTATTTTATACATCATCGAAGCCTCTTGCTTCTACACTTGCAACCTTGACTTCTACATTGCAGACAGCGCGCAACAGTGACGGCTCAGTGATAACCGGCACAGAAGTGCAGGTTTATGTGCAGACAGCAGCTTTGATGTTCGTAACACCGGTACTGATATTATACATGTTCTTACAGAAACGCTTTACGGAAAGTGTGGTCGCTTCCGGAATCGTTGGTTAATGGAAAGGAGTGAAAAGAGACCATTATTTAGAAAGACTGCAATCAATTAATTTTGAAAAATAGGAGGAAAATGATTATGAAACGTGCAGTAAAACGTGCTTTGGCACTAGGACTTACCTTCTCTATGGTGCTTGCCATGTGTGTAGGCTGTGGAGGAAAAGACATGACGAATAATGATGTGAATGATGTAGAGTGGGAAGATGATACACAGAATGCAGATTCCAATTGCTATAATCCATACGCAAACAGTGATTTTGACGTGACGACAGCAGAGATGCCAACGAGAGAACTGGAGAACAAAGTGATTACATATTATTCATGGACTTCTCTTGAGGAAGAGCTGAATGCAGATACTTACGGTGCAAAAAGTCTTTTGAATATTATGAAAAAGGAATTTGGTGTAACCTTTGAACAAGTAGCGGTAGGAACGCATGAAAACTATTGGAGTACGTTGGCTACATTGATTGCTTCCGGAAATGCACCGGATATTGTAAAGCTTCCAAACTGGAATTGCTATCCGGCACCAGTTTCGATGGACTTGCTTCAACCATTGGATGATCTGATTGATTTTAGCAATCCGATATGGGATGACACAAAAGAAGCAAGAGAAGCTCATAAGTGGAATGGGAAAACATATATTCCATACGCATGGGAACAACTTCACTCATGGTTTTTCTACAACAAACAGATGTTTAAAGATTACGGACTCAGCAATCAGACCCCATATGATTTATGGAAAGAAGATAAATGGACATGGGAAGCAATGGAGGACTTGGCAAATCAATTCGTAAAGAAGGATGCTTCCGGTGAAGTTGTCCAATGGGGAATGGCAATGCAGAATACAGACCTTTTGGCAGCCACAGGATTGGAGTTGGTAGATACAGAAGGCAACTTTAATATCAAAGACTCTAAAGTGGCAACGTTAATGAATATGGTCTATGACATGAGTAGTGCAGGAACCGGAGCGATGGCACCGGATGATGCGGTAAACCTTTTTAAAGATGGAAAAGTGGCAATGTGTACTACAACGGCGTATGCCATGCTTTATGAATTGAATGATATGCGTCTGAATGACAATCTTGGATGGGTTCCACTTCCAAAGATGGATGAAAACTCAGAGTATTATAATCAGACACGTTTAGAACCGGGATTTGCTATCTGTAAGGGTGCGTCAAATCCGGAAGCAGCGGCACTTTTTATCGAGATGCATAAATGGTATTACACAGGATATTCTTTTGATTCATCTCTTCCTAGAGCACAGCAAAATGCGTGTATGCTGGAATACAAAATCGGCAAGAATTATCTGGATAAAGAGAGACGATTATCTGCGGAAGAAATTGATTATACAATGCAATTTATCAATCAAAAATATAAAAACATTTCCATTGGATGGCAGGGATGGCTTGATACACAGACTGTACCGGGCTTCAGTGATGTGGTAAATGGTACGGCCAATTGGTCTACCACATTGGAAAAGATATTTCCGGCCAACCAGGCAACTATCAAGAGTTATCTGAGTAATAAGGAGTAGAGGATAATGAAATTAAAAGTGAAATGGAATAAACGTATATTAAGTTTTATGTTGGCAATGCTACTTCCATTCTCGTCAATTGTAAGTCCATTATTGGTTGGCAATGTTGCTGCGGCAGACAGCAGTAACTTTCTGAATCTATATGATAATTTTGAAAGTTATGCTGCCAATGCTACATATGCACTGGACGATACAACCTACGGAAGTGCGGCAAGTTCTGCTACTGTAAAGGAAGAAACGACAGCAGGAAATCAATGGCTGGAGCTTAGCGGCAACAATATGGCAATGCATAAGTATGCTGCTGAAGGCTGGGACCGACAGGACTTTTCCGGAAAGATTGCTGACCATGACGGAGTGGCAGTATATATCAAGACAACAGCATCGTTTGAACTGAACCTTACATTCCGAGCAGGTTAT